>CANJMO010000001.1 GCA_947475845.1 Caulobacteraceae bacterium
AGAGCGCTTACGACAAAAGATGTCATAGTCACGGAATTCGTATATTTGAATATTGTGTCTGGTCACATGGAATTTGAAAGAGATCTTAAAAGTACGGATTAACACAATTTATATGATTTCCAGTGCAAACCTCAAAAGCGCCTAGACGGTATTAATTGATAGGCATCTTTCTATTTCGCCACTCCCAAGGCGGCTCAAACTGAGAAGCCCACATCCCCGCCCGGTTACCGTTCGCCTCGTCCTCGGCAGGGACGTAGCGGGTGCTGTAGCGGCGATACGCCAGCGCCCAGCCCTGTCGGACCATCTCTTCGTTGAGATTGACTGAGCCGGCCCAGCAGATCGCCACGAGCCGCCTGTAGCGGTCCTTGGCCTTGCCCTCGCAGCGGACTGCGCCGGCGCCGATCATCGACCGCAGCGCCTCTGTAGCGGCCAGGCCGCAGCGCCAGTCACCGTCACGCTTGCACACCTGCTTGGTCTCCGGCGCATCGATGCCGTCGAGCCTGATGTGTTGACCTGCAATCACAAGCGTGTCGCCATCAATCACCCGGGCCTGGCCATCGAAAGTGGACAGCGCTGCGAGGATCAAAAGGGCGGTGACGTTCATGAGCCAGCTAGCCAAGACGTTCGGTGCATCAGCCCTTAATGCCCACGCCTGTAGGCAGCCACAGCGGCGTCTGACGCATCGCCCAGGTAGCACATGGGCGCATAGCCACCGCCACGGCTGGACTGCCAGCCGATCAGACCTTGAGCGGACCGGATACACCGGGCTCGCCGAGTTCGCCCGATGACTGTCGCCGGCGCGGGCCAGCTAAAGAAAGCTAGCTTGATTTGCGCCGGAACCATCTCCAGAATTGGCCAATACTAAACCTTTTGATTCTTTTCTCGGACGACGTCACAGAAAAATCTAGTAAAATTCCGTATTCAGACAGCCATCGGGGTTGTGCGTTAAACATATTTGGCTCGATCTGAAGCTTGTAGTGCGGAATTCCATTGATCAGGAATCTAGAAATCACGGTAGCTTTTATTCCGGATCCGTACCTAGCAATAAACTGGTATCCGACTTTGTATGTTGTCACCGCAATCTTCTCGAAGTTATCGTACTCTCCGACCGTATAAGCAGTGCATTATGAGAAACGCAATAACCTAAGATCCGTGATTTTCACCACATTGAGCGCTGTCACGCCATATTGGGCAATATCAGTCCATTTTTAATTCAGATTAAACAATGAAAATACAAATTCGCCCACACGTTCTGGTTCTCTCTATTGCTTTGACATTTACATTAATGTCGCCCTCCCGCTCTAGGGCTGACACGCTTGAAGATCTCGCTAGGCGGCTTGATCGTCTGGAACAGGAAAACCGGGAACTACGGCAGGCATTGATTGCCGCGATCGGCCAAGCGAAGACTGAAGGCCTTCCGGCGCCGACGGTATCGGAGCCGGCGCCGAAGCCGGACGTAGCCACGGGCCCCAAGGAAAGCGTGGTGCGCTTCGACAGCAGCTACGCCTTTGCCGCCCTGGACCCGACCGTCGCGGGTAAGACCAAGCCCCTGATGCAGCTTGGGCTCGGGGACGGCTCACCGGCTGTTTATCTCAGCGGTGCGCTGACGGCGGTGGCGGATTTTCAGACTAGCAACAGGGACGATGACTTCGGCTACCTGATGCGTCAGCCCGGCGCCAATCACATCGGCAAGACCGCCTCAGAAGTGGCGCTTCACACCGCGCAACTTGCCGTCACGACGCGCCTGTCGCCTTGGGTCTCGGCCTACGGGGAACTGCTCTACGATCCGCAACAGAGTTTCGCCAGCGGGACTATCACGGCCTTGTCGCGCAACCAGATACAGCTCCGTCGCGGCTACGTCCTAATTGGCAACCCCAAGGCAACGCCCTTCTATTTCATGGCCGGCAAGTTGGACTCGCCATTTGGGCAGACCGACACGCTTAGCCCGTTCAGCCTTTCGACGGACGTACACACCTTTGCCGGCCTGTCTTACGGCGCGCTGGTGGGGTTCTCGAGGGGCGGCCTCAATCTGTCGTTGGAGGCCGCCCAAGGCGGCGCGGAGTTCCGCGGGCTGAACACGCCAGTTTCGGGCACCAATGTCCCCAGCCAGCTAAACAACTTCATTGTCGATGCGAATTATAGCCTGCCGCTAGGTCAGCCCAATGGCCGGCTACTGGTTGGAGCCTCCTACGAGGCTGGTAGTCCCTATTGCCAGACCTTCCCGATCCAACACTTCGGTCCCTGCGACAAAGCCAACCCAGCGTTCGCTGTCTACACGACACTGGGTTGGAACGCGGTCACTTTGAAGGGTGAGTTCATGCAAACAGTCGGCGTCTGGCCGGGGACCCATAACCCCAATCCCCCGCTGAACGCATTCGCCGCCAGCAAAGTCACGAGTTACGATTTAGCCGGCCGCTACCGGCTTCCGGTGGGCGGGAAAACCGTCGATCTGTCACTGAGCTTCAGCTCCTTTCTTTCGGGTCCGACTAACGCCCCCTGGCGAGGACAAGACCAGTTTGTTGGCGGCTTGGCCATCTACCTGGAACCCAATGTGAAGCTGTTTTCGGAGTTGGTGTTGGTCAACGGCTACGATCCCTTGAACTTCCTCAGCGGCGGCATTCCGGGGCAAAATCCGGGCGCCTCCGACAGCGATCCGAGCAATCGCTCCAAGGTCATTATGTCCGGTGTGAACGTTGCATTCTAATCAGCGAGGCGGATGAGTAGCCGCCGACCAGCGCCCACCGCTCCAGTTTGGATATATTGGCTCACGCCCATGACCTACGGCTTCTAAACGTTCTTGCGGCTGGTCGTTTTCGGCTGCGCTGGATGGATTGCCTATCGCCGCTATCGAGAGGGCGAGACCAACTGGGCCCTGGGCTTCGGGCTCCTCACGGTGGCATATAATCCGCTGATCCCGGTGCTTCTCTCGCGCCCGATCTGGCTGCCAATCGATCTGTTCGCGATCTGGTTCTTCTGGAAGGCGCGGAAGCGGGAAGCCGCCAACAGGTAAGGGGTGTCTCGCTAAAACTTCCGCGCTTCGGGCGAAAGCTTCGAGCATTCGGCTTCGATTTTGGTAGAAATTATTGCTCCACCATTCCATTCTCCTAGATAACTAAGTCGACCACTAAGGCGATTTATATAGAATGTTTGTTCAAGTTTTCCGTCACTGAAGATAACAGTGTTTTTTATATTCCACGAATTATAATCAGAATTATTCTGAATAGATTTTCCTTCCCCAACAAATGTAATTGCGCTAGTAACAACTACGTCACCGTCGGTAGATATAAAAATATTATTAATCTGTTGTATAGATACTGAAAAATCAACCGACCTCATTTTCGGCGGGTCGGTTATGTAGGTTGGTTTTGATGTATATAGAACAACCTCAGTGCCCCGGCACCTAAGCGTTAGATCGATAGTCTCAGCCTTGGCGTGGCCGTTCATCGACAGGGCCATGGTAAGCACCAGCCCGACGCCAAGAGATTTGTTATTCATCACTTCGGCTTCCACGCACTAGCCAGCCTCTGCGCCTCTGCGATCTGGGCGGGGGTCATCTTGGCGGCGGCGATGTCGCGGGCCTTCACAGCGTCCGCATCGCCTGACACAGCCGAGCGTCTGGGGCAGACATCACTCGGCATGGAGCAGGGCGTCCAGGCGATAGGCCGTGACCACGGCCGACCCCTTGGCGGCAATGAGCGCGCTTTGCGCCGCCAGGGTTTCCCGCTCGGCGTCGAGCAGATCCAGCATCGGCTTCTGCCCAACCCGAACCTCATGGCGGACACTGTCGAGCGCGCTGGCCGAGGCGCTGGACTGCTCACTGGCGGCCAGAACCACGGCGCGGGACGTCGTCACATCTTCCCACGCTCCGATCACCGCTTCGCGCACCTGAGCGCGCGCCGCGTCCACGCCGGCGCTGGCCGCGTGAACGCCTGCACGGGCCTCGTCGATGCGGCCGCTGACGGCTCCCCCCGCGAACAGGGTCCAGCGGCCCTGCACGCCTATGGTGACGCCATCGGCCCGGTATCTGGGGAAGAACTGGTCACGAACGCTGCTGGCGGTCGCGGTAAGCGCCAGGCTGGGCAGGCGCTCGGCCTCCGCGAAGCGGGCGCCGGCCTCGGCGGCACGGGCCGCAGCCTTGGCCGCCAGAAGAGTAGCGTTGGACCGGTCGGCGACGGCCAGCGCATCGGCCAGCGCGACCGGCGTGACGGGCGGCGGGGGCAGACCGTCCAGCGCGTCGGGCTCGGCGCCGACCACTGAAATGAAGTGGGCCCGGCTGCGCGCCGCCTCGCCGTCGGCGCGGGCCAGGTCCGCACGGGCCTGCGCGAGACGGGCCTGCGCCTGGGCCTGATCCGTCCGCGTCGCGTCGCCCGCCTTGAACCGATCGTCCGCCTGGGCGGCGATCTCCGTTAGCTGTCGCACCTGAGCGCCCCGCAGCGCCTGGATTTCGCGCGCGGTCAGAACCGCGACATAGGCGTCGGCGGCCTGGGCCGTCAGCAGCGCCTTGGCCCCGCCGACCTGAATGAGTGCGGCGTCGCGCCCCTCGCGGGCGCGGTCGATGGCGGCGGTTGTCGCGCCGCCGGTGAATAGGGGCTGACGCAGTTCCAGCGCGGCCGCCCGCGGAGATACGTCGCTGCGCCCGATGCCGAAGAAGCCGCCAAGATTGGTGTTCCCCCTACCCGCTTCGCCCGAAAGCGTGAGGCTGGGCAGACGCCCGGCGCGGGCGATGGAAAGGCGGGCGGCCGCCGCGTCCGCCTCCGCCTTCGACTGGGCTAGGCCAGGATTGCTGCGCTGGGCCAGGGCGATGGCCTCAGGCAGGGACAAGGCGGCGGCGCTGTGCGTCGCGGCAAGGCCGACCGTGATCCCGAAGGCGAGGACCGCGCGCATCGGGATCAACTGAAGGCGACGCCCGGTTTGGCCCCGAGCTTTTTGAACAGGATCGCGGCCGGACAGAAGCCGGTGAAGCCGGACTGGATCATATTGAGGCCGGCGAAGATGGTCAGGCCGACCCACCAGGGGTGCACGAAGTGGGCAAGGGCCAAGCCGAGCAGGACGACACTGCCGGCGAAGATCAGAACCATGCGGTCAACACTCATGTTGCATCTCCCATTCGGACCCGCACTTGCGCCGGAGCCTGTGCCTGGCGCGTCCAGGCGACGTCTTGAACAGAGGGGCTTCAGCCCTTGAGCTTGCGCAGCCCCATGACGTCGAGGGCGAATTTCTCGTAGAAGGGCTCGCTCACGCCGCTCTTGACCTTGCCGATGAAGTATTTTTCGAAGGCGACCTTGGCGAGATGAACCCATCCCCCGCTGGCCGACCAGTTGACGTTGCGCGGCGGAATCTGGGGCTGGGCGATGAAGGCCACGCCGCCGTCACCGAAATCCGCCAGGCAGAAGGCGTTCCAGGTCGCCTCATGGGTCGCCGGCTTGCCGTCGATGATCTGACCGAGGTTGTGGGCGATAGCCGTGACCATGCTCTCGATCATGAAGCCGGTCTTGGGTACGCCGACGGGGACCGGGGTCTTGCCGGTCGGGGCGATGGCCACGCAGACCCCCAGTCCGAACACATTGGGAAAGGTCGGATTGCGCTGGTTCTTATCGACGATGACGAAGCCGCGGGGATTGGTCAGCCCCTCGATGCCGCGCACGGCCGCCACCCCCCGGAAGGCGGGCAGCATCATGGAATAGGCGAACGGCAGGTCATGGGTCGCCTTGACGGCGCCGTCCTCGGCGATCTCCTCGACATGCATCATGCCGGCCTCGACGGAGGCGACCTTGGCGTTGGTGATCCACTTGATGTGCCGGTCGCGCATCTCGCTCTCCAGCAGCCCCTTGGTGTCGCCGACGCCGTCCAGCCCGAGATGGCCGATGTAGGGCTCGGGGGTGACATAGGTCATAGGCACGCGGTCGCGAATCTTGCGGCGCTTGAGCTCGGTGTCGAGGATCATCGCGAACTCGTAGGCGGGGCCGAAGCAGGAGGCGCCCTGCACGGCGCCGATGACGATCGGGCCGGGGTTTTCGACGAAGCGGTCGAAGGCCGCGGCGGCCGTCTCGGCGTGATCGACATGGCAGACCGACTGGGTAAAGCCGCCATGGGGCCCAAGCCCCGGAATCTCGTCGAAGGCCAGTTCCGGGCCGGTGGCGATGACCAGATAGTCGTACTCGACCATGGCCCCGTCATTGAGCTCGACGCGATTTTCCGCCGGGGAGAGGCGTTTGGCGCCGACTCCGGAAAATCCGATGCCGCGCTTCTTGAAGACGGGCGGGAGCTTGACCTCGATCGCGTCCCGCTTGCGCCAGTGAACGGCGACCCAGGGGTTGGATGGGACGAAATGGAAGGTGTCGCCCTGCGACACCACGCTGACTTCGGCCCGATCGCCCACCGCCAGCTTGACCTCAAAGGCGGCGATGGTGCCGCCCAGACCGGCCCCCAGGATCACAATACGCGGCTTCGCCATGATCTTTATCCTGCTCCAGCAGCCCTACGGCCGCACTCACTGTCCCCCGGTTGCGCCCCGCGGACTTTGATCCACATCACATCGCGCCGCCGATTTCGGCCTTAGGGTTCGGGATCGAACGATTGATTATATATTTGTATTTCGGTATATGCGCAATAACGTATTTATATCGTCGCTTTCGATGCAAGGGCCCCCGATGTTCGCCAAAATCAAAACCACTGACCTGACGCCGCAGCAGGTGAAGGCCGCCCTCGACGCCCATAAAATCCTGCTGGTCGACGTGCGCGAACCTGCCGAGTTCGCCGCCGAGCGCATCCATGGTGCGCTCAACTTCCCCCTGTCCAGCTTCGATCCCGGCGCCCTGCCGCCCGTCGGCGACCGGATGATCGTCTTTCAGTGCGGCTCGGGAAAGCGATCGGCGACGGCAGTCGAACGTTCTCGCGCCGCCGGCCACCACATCGACGCCCATCTGGCCGGCGGGATCATGGCCTGGAAGGCCATGGGACTGCCGACCGTCGCCTTCGACCGCGCCTGACCGGTTCAATATCCATTCGCGGAGGTCAGCCATGGCCGCATCACCCCATCTGTTCTGCATCCTGAGCGCGGCCCTGGCGTTGGGCGCCTGCGGCGAGGCCAAGCCGCCGGCGTCTGCCACGGCCTCAGCCCCGGCGGCCGGACGTCTGACCGTGCGGACACAGACCATCGCCGACATGAAGGCCGTCCCCGCGACGCTGACGACGCGGGATATGGCGGACGCCAGGGCGCGCCTATCGGGCGTCCTCGTGGCGCTTGCGGTGAAGGCGGGGGACACCGTTCGGCAAGGCCAGGTGATCGCGCGAGTCAGGGACGATCGCCTCAACCTGCAGACCAGCGCCTTCGACGCACAGGTCTCGGCCGCCGCGGCGGAGGCGACCCGCGCCCAGGCCGACCTTGCCCGAACGCGCGATCTCTACTCTCACGGCGTCTACGCCCAAGCCCGTCTCGATCAGGTGGAGGCCCAGGCCAAGTCCGCCCAGGCCGCGCTGGCCGCCGCCCGCGCCCAGCGCGACGCCAGCGCCGAACTGAGCGCTCAGGGCGCGATCCTGGCCCCCGCCGCCGGACGGGTGCTGACGGCTGACGTGCCGCTCGGCTCCGTGGTCATGCCGGGTCAGTCCATCGCCAGGATCACCGCCGGTCCGATGGTGGTGCGGATTGAACTTCCCGAAGGGCAGGCCCGCGCCCTCGAGCTGGGAGATCGGGTACAACTGAGCCCCGAAGATCTGCGTGGGTCGGCCGCACAGGGAACCATCAGCCAGATCTATCCCTCGGTCGCCGGCGGTCAGGTGACCGCGGATTTAACAGCCCCCAATCTGCCCACGGAACTGGTCGGCCAGAGGGTGCGCGTCAGCGTCCGAATCGGCGACCGTCAGGCGCTGGTCGTGCCCCGCGCCTATGTCTCAACCCGGTTCGGCGTGGACTACGTCAGCCTGGTCCACGCCGACGGCACAATGTCTGATATGCCGGTCCAGACGACGGCGGGGCCCACCCCCGACACAGTCGAAGTGCTGGCGGGCCTTCGGTCCGGCGACGTCCTTAGCCCGGCGAGGACGGCCCGGTGAACCTCGGTCTTTCCGGACGGCTGACCAAGGCCACCATCAAGTCGCCGCTGACGCCGCTGTTCCTGCTGGCGGCCATCGCCGTCGGCCTGCTGGCCCTGATGTCGATCCCCCGCGAGGAGGAGCCGCAGATCAGTGTGCCGATGGTGGACATCATGGTCGCCGCCCCCGGACTGCGCGCGCCCGACGCCGTCGAGCTGGTCGGCAAGCCGCTCGAGACCATCGTCAAGAGCGTCGCCGGGGTCGAGCACGTCTATACTTTCGCCGACGACAATCAGGTGATGGTGACCGCTCGCTTCAAGGTCGGCACCGATCCCGATGCGGCGGCTGTCCGCATCCACGAGAAGGTGCGGGCCAACTACGACCGGATACCTGCCGGCATTGCCGAACCGCTGATCCAGACGCGCAGCATCAATGATGTGCCCAGCCTGGTGCTCACTCTGTCGCCCAAGCCGGGCGCGGCCGGCCAATGGACGGATCAGGCCCTGTTCGAGCTGGCCGGCAAGCTGCGCGCCGAGGTCGCGAAGGTCGACGACGTCGGACTGACCTTCATCGTCGGCGGCCGATCCCAGGAAATCCGCGTCGAGCCCGATCCGGCCAGGCTCGCGCTGCACGGGGTCTCATTGGGCGTGCTGACGGACGCCATCCGCCAGGCCAACCGCGCCTTCCCCGCCGGCCAGGTTCGCAACGGGGGACAGGCGGTCGATGTCACCGCCGGGCACACCCTGGTCAGCGCCACTCAGATCGGCCTGCTCACCATACCCTCGGCCACCGGGCAGGGCGTCTATGTGCGAGACGTGGCCCAGGTCATCGAGGGTCCACGCGAGGATCAGGCCCGCGCCTGGCGCTACGCCCGCGTCGGCCAGGGCTGGAGCGAGGCCCCGGCGGTCAGCCTAGCGGTCGCCAAGCGCAAGGGCGCCAACGCGGTCGTGGTTTCCCATGCCGTCCTGGCCCGCGTCGAGGCGCTCAAAGGGTCGTTGCTGCCCGACAGTCTGGACGTGGCGGTGACCCGGGACTACGGGGCCACGGCCAACGAGAAGGCCAATGAGCTGCTCATGCATCTAGGGCTGGCGACGGTCTCGATCGTCGTGCTGATCGGCTTCGCCATCGGCTGGGGCGAGGCGGGCGTCACCGCCGTCGTCATCCCCACCACCATCCTGCTGACCCTCTTCGCCTCCAATGTGATGGGCTACACCATCAATCGGGTCAGCCTGTTCGCCCTGATCTTCTCCATCGGCATCCTGGTCGATGACGCCATCGTCATGATCGAAAACATCGCCCGGCACTGGGCGATGAACGACGGCCGCAGCCGGACCGACGCCGCGATCGACGCCGTGGCCGAGGTGGGCAATCCGACGGTCGTGGCCACCCTCACGGTGGTTTCGGCCCTGCTGCCGATGCTGTTCGTTTCGGGGCTGATGGGTCCCTATATGGCGCCGATCCCGGTCAATGCCTCGGCGGCGATGGTCTTCTCCTTCTTCGTCGCGGTGGTGATCGCGCCGTGGCTGATGGTGCGCTTCGCCCGCAAGACCCTGAGCGGCGGCGGGGGCCATCATGGGGAGGGCCGGCTCGGCGAGCTCTATCGCCGGGTCGCCGGACAGGTCATCGCCACGCGCCGCAGCGCCTGGACCTTCCTGATCGGCGTCGGCGTGGCCACGCTGGTCGCCTGCGCCATGTTCGCCACCAAGACCGTGACGGTGAAGCTGCTGCCGTTCGACAACAAGTCCGAGCTGCAGGTGGTGCTGGACATGCCCGAGGGCGCGGCCCTCGAATCCACCAGCCGCACCCTGACCGAGATCGCCGCCATCGCCCGCTCCGTGCCGGAGGTGGAGGCGGTGGACGCCTACGCGGGGACGGCCTCGCCGTTCAACTTCAACGGGCTGGTACGCCACTACTACCTGCGCAACCGGCCCGAGATGGGCGATCTTTCGGTGGCGCTGGCCGAGAAGGGACGCCGCCATCGCAGCAGCCACGCCATCGCCCTGGACCTGCGTCGAAAGCTGACCCGCGTGATGCTTCCCGACGGCGCGGTGATCAAGGTGGTCGAAGCGCCGCCGGGACCGCCGGTCATGGCGACCCTGCTGGCCGAAATCTACGGTCCCGACGCCCAGACCCGGCGCGCCGTGGCCGAACGGGTCAAGGCGAGCTTCCACGCCGTGCCCTACATCGTAGACATCGACGACAGCTATGGGCGGCCGCGGCCGGGGTTGCGGCTGGTTCCCGACCGCGAGCGGCTGGAAGCGCTCAGAGTGAGCGAGCACGAGGTGTATGATTCCGTCGCCGCCGCGCTCGGCGGCCAGGTGGTGGGCTACGCCCATCGTGGACCGGGTCGCGATCCGCTGGAGATTTCCGTACGCCTTCCACAATCGGCCCGCACCTGGGGCGAGAGCCTGGCGTCGATGCCGGTCGCCGTCTCGCAGGGGGTCGCGGGTGGACGGCTGGTGGAGCTGGGCGAGCTGGTGACCGCATCCAACGAGCCCGGCTCGACCCACATCTTCCGCCGCGACGGCCGCGACGTGGACATGATCATGGGCGAGTTGGCCGGCGCGTACGAGGCGCCGATCTACGGCATGCTGGCGGTCGACAAGGCCATCAAGCAGGGGAACTGGACGGATGCGCCGAGGCCCGACATCCGCATGAACGGCCAGCCGACCGACGAGAGCCGGCCCACCGTGCTGTGGGACGGCGAGTGGGAAATCACCTGGGTCACCTTCCGCGACATGGGCGCGGCGTTCGGCGTGGCGATCCTGGGCATCTATGTGCTGGTGGTGGCCCAGTTCAAAAGCTTCCGCCTGCCGCTGGTGATCCTGACGCCGATCCCGCTGACCCTCGTGGGCATCGTCCTGGGCCATATCGTTTTCCGGGCGCCGTTCACCGCGACCTCGATGATCGGCTTCATCGCCCTGGCCGGGATCATCGTGCGCAACTCGATCCTGCTGGTGGACTTCATCCGCCATAGCCAGAACACCGACCGGTCCCTGCGTGAGGTCCTGCTGGAGGCCGGAGCGATCCGCTTCAAGCCGATCGTGCTGACGGCGGCGGCGGCGATGATCGGCGCGGCCGTGATCCTGACCGACCCGATCTTCCAGGGTCTTGCGATCTCGCTGCTATTCGGTCTGGCGTCCTCGACCTTGCTGACGGTGCTGGTGATCCCCGCCATCTATGTGGTTCTGCGTGACGACGGTGTCGCCCTGGGAACGCCGCCTTGATCTTATGTGCGAATATTCCACATTGAGCAGATGACCATGCCCCCCCCCTTACCCCTCGAGCTTTCCGAACTGGAGCAGAGCGCACAGTCGGCCTCCCGCCTGCTCAAACTCATGGCCAGCGAACCGCGCCTGCTGTTGCTATGCCGTCTGTTCGAGGGCGAAGCCTCGGTGGGGACCCTGGCGGATCACGTTAGGATGGCCCGTTCGACCACCTCGCAGCACCTGGCCAAGATGCGCGCCGAAGGCCTAGTGGCCACGCGCCGGGACGCCCAGACGATCTACTACCGGCTCGACGACCCCGCGGCCGTGAAGATTCTCGACACGTTGTGCGAAATCTATCGGACGCCAGCCGCCAACAGAAGGAGCTGACGGCCCGCCTACAGGGCGTGCAGTTCGTCCTGGCTCATACCGAGTCGTTGAAGACGATGGCGGTCGAACAACAGAAGGCCATCGACCTGGCCAGGGCGGCGTTTGAAGCGGCCGACGCTGGCCGTCAGAACCAGATGGACATCTTGGCCAGCCAAGCGGATCTGGCGCAGTACGCCTTCCAGCGCCGCGACATCGAGCGCGAGCTTGCCAAGCTCTCGCAGCAAGAAGAGCTCGACAGGCAAGCCTTCATAACGAGAGGCCACGGCTACACCGTCGAGCAGGAGGACATCGCCCAAAAGCGCATCGTCGCCCTGCGAACGATCTACGCCAACGACGACAAGGCCGCCCAGCGCCATGAACTCGAGGTCTCTTACGCTGACCTTTCGAGCGCCGTGGAATCGATGGCGCAGGCTATCGGCCAGCACGATTGGCAGGCGGCCACTAAGAAGTTCTTTGAGGCCCTGACGACCGCCGCGCATGCATTCTCGCTAGCGGGCTCAAGGGCCGATCAAGCAAGTGCCGTGGGCGGCCTCATGGGCTCCGTGGGTACGGTCTGACGGTCTATCAGCTGGTGGCTTGGCGGCCGCAGGTTGCGGTATTGGCGGCGGGGGCGCGTTGATGGGTTTTGCAGTTCGGGTGATCTTGGAAAACGCTTGAGCTCCCCTGAGATAGCGTTGAGCAGCGCGTGCTACCGATCATCTCAACGGGCTCGGTCACCACCGGCCTTGATCTTGTCAGCTGCCGTGGACGGGGTCCAAAACTGGGGCAGAAACGTCCAAGTTTACATGCAGCTAATCGACTTCAACGGGCTGCTCCGAGTACGCAGCCGTTACTAATCCCGCTGCACGCCGAGGCCGCGCCACCGGCGTCCGCTCCAAGCACCGGCCCGGCAGCGATCGTCGTGGCAGTGCTCCAGTAGGCCGGAGCCATGATCCAGGCTTTTCGTGACACCGATTATTCCTTCAAGAGCCGGGGAACTGCAGAACGATCCGCTGCTGGCCGTGGGAGGGCGTCGTGAATTTGGCGCTGCGGACCTTGTCCGGATCCTCCATCAACTGCGCATAGACCTGATACGCGCCTTTGGCGGGCTTCATCAGCACCCATGGTCCATCGCACATCACGGTCAGCAGCGGATGGCCCTTGGCGTCTACCAGGGCGACCATGGTGTCGGTGATGTAGTGGCTCTGCGCGTCCGAAAACTCGACCCGGATCGGATAGACCGAACGCCTTCGCGCCGGACTTTCGGACCCTTCGTCAAACCCGTTCCTTGCTGGATATCGAGCGGACGCTCGCCCCGGGACACGTGGTCGGCCACCCGCCCATGCCTGTGTTCGCCGGCATGCCGGACGACGTGAGCGCCTTGATGGAATTTATCAAATCCGTTCAGACGTCTCCCGCCAGGTGGCCAGTCAGACGACGGCGGTGATGGGTGACCACCGCGACTGAAGCTTGCTACCGGAGGAGCTGAGCAGCCGCGTAGGCAAGGGTCTGCTCTTCGTTGGCCGCAATTATCCAGACGGCAGTCGAGGCTTCGGAAAGGCTGATCTTGCCGTGATCGCGATCGTTTGCTTCAAAGTCTAGCCCGACCCCCAGCCACGCCAGGCGCTCGCAGGTCCGCCGGCGGATCTCGCCGGCGTGTTCACCGATGCCGGCAGAGAACACCAGTGCGTCTAGACCGCCGAGGGTCGCCGCGAGGGCGCCAATCTCGCGCACCAGTCGGAACACGAATTGATCAACGGCGGCTTCCGCTTCCCGACTGTGCGCGGCCAGCAGCGTACGCATGTCGCCGGAAACACCCGACAGGGCCAGCAACCCGGATTGTCGGTAGAGGACATCCTCCACTTGATCGGGGGTCAGGCCCTGGCGCAGCATGTAGAGCACCACGCCAGGGTCCAGCGCTCCACAGCGCGTGCTCATGACCAGGCCGTCCAGCGGCGAAAATCCCATGCTCGTGTCGATGGGGGCGCCGTCGTTCAAACCGCACAGGCTCGCGCCTGAGCCCAGGTGAGCGAAGACGACTTTGCCTCGTGCCGCCTTAGGATCCAGTTCGCGCAGTCGGCCCAGGAGGAAATCATAGGATAGGCCATGGAAGCCGTAGCGCCGCACGCCAAGGTTCGCCCAAGCATTTGGCAGGGGAACGCGTCGCGCCGGTGCAGGCAGGTTGTGGAAAAAGGCGGTATCGAAACAGGCCACCTGGGGCGTTTCAGGCCCAAGCGCCGCAAAGGCTTTGAGCATCGCGAGATTGTACGGCTGATGCAGCGGAGCTAGGGGGCAGAGGGCTTCCAGGTCGGCGATCACCCCTTCGGTAGCCACCACCGGGGCGACATAATCGAGCCCGCCATGCGCCACCCGGTGGGCGACCGCCGCCAAACCGCGGACGCCAGCTCGTTCGGCTACCCAGGCCAAGATGCTCTGTGCTAGCGCCGCCTGCCCAGACTGCACAACATCGGCCCAATTGTGATCGTCGATCTGCACGCCGGCGTCCGTAAAAGCGCGCATCCGAGAACCACCGCCGAGTTCGTCGACTAGCCCATAAAACCGGCGCTGGGGTTCATCGGTGGCGGCAAAGAGGGCGAACTTGACCGTGGACGAGCCGACATTCAGCGCCAGGATATGGTCACCCATGCGCGGATGTCGTCGGCCGACGGGCGATAATCCCCAGCTTTTCAGCCATGAGGACCGCGAGGGCGCATGAGACGACGTGGACTCGCTCACTGTCGGCCCGGCTGGTCAGAATGATGGGAACCCGGGCGCCCAAGACGAGGCCGGCCGCCTCCGCGCCGCCGAGGAAGGTCAACTGCTTGGCCAGGATGTTCCCCGCGATCAAGTCCGGAGCCACCAGGACGTCCGCATCACCTGCCACGGACGACACAATCCCCTTTTCCGCCGCGGCGGCCGGATTGACGGCGTTGTCGAAGGCCAAGGGGCCATCAATCAGTCCACCGGTGATCTGATGGCGATCCGCCATCTTGCACAGGGCGGCCGCATGGATGGTCGAGGGCAGCCGAGAGGTGACCGTTTCCACTGCGGACAAGATGGCCACCTTCGGTTGATCGATACCGAGCACATGGGCCAGATCAATCGCGTTCTGCACGATGTCGCGTTTGTCTTCGAGCCCGGGTGCAATGTTGATGGCGCCGTCCGTGATCAGCAGGGGCTTCGGATAGGCGGGGGTTTGCATCAGGTAGACATGGCTGACCCGGCGTTGTGTCCGAAGACCCGTTTTCGCCGCCAGCACGGCGTGCATCAGCTCGTCGGTATGGATCGAGCCTTTCATCAGCAGCTGGACTTGACCGTCACGCGCCATTTCGATCGATCGCTCGGCAGAGGCGTGGCTGTGCGGCGTCGAGATCAGCAGAAAGCGGCTGATATCGATCCCGGCAGCCGCGGCGGCCGCACGGATTTTCAGTTCGGGGCCCACCAGCACCGGCTCGATCAAACCAAGGTCAGCGGCCTCGGCAGCGGACTCGATAGCCACCGCATCGCACGGATGCACCACTGCCGTCTTTACAGGACCCAGACCGCAGCAACGGGTCACCAGACGGCCGCCCAGCGGCCATGACTTCAGCCGGGGGGACATTGCGAGTTCGGCAGGAATGAGCATGGGCACCAGATAGAGGCGCCGAGGCCTGCGCGCCTTGATCGTGCTCAATGTCGAAGACTTGAAGGCCGAATTGTCTCGCCGCTTTTGATCTCGCGCATAGCGGACACCGAACCGACGGCCACTCTGGCAGGACATTGATCCTCGGGTGCTGCCATGTCCTTCAAAACGTTGCTGGTCCACGCCGAGCCCGACTGGGGCTCAGATGACGCGCTCACTGCGGCCATGCATGTCGCCAGCCTGTTCAACGCACACATCGTTGGCATCGGGGCCGAGGCGCTGGACCCAGCCAATTACGCTTTCGGTGACGGCAGCGTGGTCCAGATGCTGCGCGATCAACTCGACATCGATCTCGCTAGCGCCGAACGCAGATTCATGGCGGCGGTTGAGGGCAACTCAGCAGGGGCGACTTTCATATCCGGGATGGATCGGCCGCATGTGCTTCTCGCGCGTCACGTTGCGAAATTATAGGGAGGCCGTGCTGGATCGCGGCTTGCAGAGACTTGGCAGCACGTGCGTCGCTGAACGGCGCGAATGAGTGCCGACCGGAGATGAGTTCTTTGGTTTAGGACGGGCTATCCGCGCAAATTCGCGGCCTTGCCGCTGAGTACCCTCGCCTTACGCTGCTTATTTCCTGCGAGTTTTCGCGCCGGATGCTTTGGCCGAACCTTGGGGCGGCGTGAGCTTGATCTCATAAAGTCCCGACCACAGCTTGCCGGTGACGAACAGGCGGTCTCTGCCCGCGTCGTAGGCGATGCCGTTGAGCACATCGACCGGGCGGCCGCGCGAGGCCTCCACCGCCGCCATGCTGGTCAGGTCGATCCAGCCGAGCACCCTGCCGCTCTTGGGGTCGATGCGGGCGACGCGATTCTGCTGCCAGATGTTGGCCAGGATCTCGCCCTTCACCCACTCCAGCTCGTTGAGGTTGAACACCGGCTTGCCGTCCTCGGTGACGGTCAGGCGGCCGGTCTCCTTGAGGGTGACGGGATCGAGGAAGCGCAGCTCCGGCGTGCCGTCGCTCATGATGATGCGCCGGTCGTCGTGGGTCAGGGCCCAGCCCTCGCCCTGGTAGCGGAAGGTGGACTTACGCTCGAAGGTATTGAGGTCGTAGACGAAGCCGATCTCGTGCTTCCAGGTCAGCTCCATCAGCTTGCCCTGCCAGGCGACGATGCCTTCGCCGAAGTACTGGGCGTCCAGGGCGCGCTGCTGCAGCACCTTGCCGGTGTCCAGGTCGACCTTGCGGATGAACGACTGGCCTTCCAGGCCGGTGCTCTCGTAGAGGGCGCCGTTCAGGTAGAACAGGCCTTCGGTGAAGGCGCCCGGGTCGTGCGGGAAGATCTTGACGATGCGGTAGCCGGACACCGGCGCTGCGGCGTGAGCGGGCAGGCCGCCAAGGCCGAGCGCGGCCAGTACCAGCGACAGCAACAGACCTTTACGCATGGCTCGCCCGTCTCCGCGCGGCTGCATTCACCGCGCCTGGATGGATGGCACAGCCGCGCGCCGGGCTCAATTGGCGCTATTTGGCGGCGACGGGACCCTGCACCACCGGAGCGGTGGGATTGCTGAAGCCGGAGGCGGCCCAGGCCGGGCCGAACTCCGAGGCGCGGCCGGCGGCCTTCTGCTCCTGCTCGAAGGCGAACAGGTTGGCCGGATCAACCTCGCAGACGTACTCCATGACCTCGTTGGCTTCCTGGCCCTTGGCCCGCTCGTATTCGTAGCGGATGTGGTGCGGCTCCATCAGGTTCATCGGGTCTTCCTGAGTCAGCTCGTCGATCAGGTGGTCGCCCTGGATGAAGATTTTCTCGGTGATGTGGGCCTTCTCCGAGACGTTGCGGTTGCGGCCGTTGAAGCCGATCGTGTCGACCACCAGGGTATTGCCTTCCCAGTGGCCGATGGAGTGGCCGTTCCAGCCCGGGATGATGCTGTCGGGGTGTTCCTTCTCATCCAGGTAGATGGTGCGCGGCAGGTTCGACACCTCCGACAGGATGGTGACGCGGCCCTTGGTCTGCAGGAACTCGATGCCGAACGGCGGCTGCATCAGGCCGGGCATGCCGGTGGGCCAGCACTTGGTGTGGGCCTCGCCGATCAGGCGCTTGTTGGCCTGGTTGATCCTCTGGTCTTCCTGGTTCCGCTTCTGCGCCTCGGGGGTGAGCTTGGCGCCCGGCGGCCGCTGGCGGCCTTCGCCGCGGGCGACGGTGGCCCACATGCCGGTGATGTCCGGCTCGGCGTGAGCGGCGGCGGCGAACGCCAGGACGGGGGCGGCGAGGGCGGCGGCCGACAACAGGGTCAGCTTGTTGAGGATGGGGCGCGAACGCATCGATGAGACCCTCGACTGCACGCAAACCGGGCGCCCGGGCGCCAAGTGGTGCGTTGTGTGATGAGGGGTATTAGAGCGCGCGGGGAGCCGCAGTATTATCAAAATAAGTTTGAAAGTGCCCTTCTGTGATTTCCTGACCACAGATTAGGCAAAGGCTTATTGTGAAGTATCGACTGCGCCATCTGGGGAAGCGAACGGTCATGACTGAAGTCTGTATTTCGAAGTTCGCCGCGCCGCTGGCCTTGGCTTTGGCCGTTGGGGCCTTGGCCGCCGGCGCCGCCGCTCCCGCCTTCGCCCACCATTCCGGGGCCATGTTCGACGGCGCCAAGACCGTGACCATCACCGGCTCGGTCAAGGACTACCACTGGAGCAACCCGCACACGATCATCGAGATGATGGCCACCAACGCCGCCGGGGCCCAGGTGGTGTGGAACATCGAGTGCTCGACCCCCAACATCCTGGTCCGCAAGGGCTGGGGCGCCCACTCGCTAAAGCCGGGCGATCAGGTGACCATGACCGCGCACCCGATGCGCGACGGCGGCCCAGCCGTCCTGGTGATGGCCCTGACCACGCCCTCCGGCGTGGTCCTGAAGGACCACGACTACTGAATTCGATTTTAGGCGCGCCGCCCAAAAGGAAACCCCGCCGGTTCGCACCGGCGGGGTTTTTTGTTGTCCTTGAAGGGTGCGCCTCTATTCGGCCTGAGGCTTGCCCGGCTCGCCGCCGCCGCCGCCGAAGTTCACCACCCGGCCGGTGTCGGCCACCACCAGGCTGACCAGCTGGCCGCCGGTGCGTCCGTCGCGCAGGGGATGCAGGCTGACGTTGACCTTGTCGCCCGGCTTGACCTCGGACTTGCGCACGCCGGCCCGCGTCAGCTGGCCGACTGAGGCGCCTTCCATGCCCCAGATTTCCGGCGCGCCCGCGCCCTTGGGCACCACTACCCACAGGTAGGAATGGGGGCTGGTCATTTCCCAGGCCCGCACCGTGCCGGTGATGGTCGAGGTCTTGCTGCGGTCGAACATGACGTAGGAATGGTGGGCGGAAGCGGCCGTGGCCAAGCCCGCCGCGACGGTCAGGCCGGCGGCGCCGGCCAGGATGAACTTACGCGGGGTCGTCATGGTGGAGCTCCTGAGGATCCGGTGTTGCGTTGCACCATCCTAGGCGCGCCGGGCAGGTCGCGTTGACGATATTGCTTGAAAGTGTCGAACAACGACGAAGACGCCGGCTCGCTTGAACTAAAGCTCGATTGATCCCCAAGCTGTAGGCCGCAAGTGTTCTTGTTGGGGAAAGTCATGACGCGATCGATGCGGGCTCTGTTGGCGGCGTCCGGCGCTTGCCTGTTATTGTGCAGCGCGGCGCCGGCCATGGCCCAGCCCTTCGCCCCGCCGCCGCCGGCGGTGGCCTACCCCCTGCCGGCCGACCGCTCGCCCGCGACCCTGTTCAAGGAGTTCGGCGGCATGTGGACCATGAACAACCGCATTTCCATCGAGCGGTACGAGACCATCCCGCAGCCGCTGACGCCGAAGTACCAGTCGCTGAAGGAGCTGCAGATCAAGAACCGGGCGACCGGGGTCCAGGTGCTGACGGCGGACGCCCGCTGCATTCCCATGGGCATGCCGCGCCAGATGGACGGCAACTTCGAGGTGATGGTGCGGGACAAGAGCCTGGCCCTGCTCACCGGCGGCGGCGGACTTCAGGTGCGAAATATCTGGATGGATGGGCGCAAGCACACCCCCGAGGAGGACCTGTTCGAGACCTTCAGCGGGGAATCCATCGCCCATTGGGAAGGCGATACCCTGGTGATCGACACCATCGGCATCCGCCCGACCAACGAGTTCCTCTACGGCGTGGAGGGCTACAAGATGACGGTGGTCGAGCGCGTGCATAAGACCGGGCCGGACGCCCTGCAGATCGACACGGTGGTCACCGACCCGGTCGTGTTCAAGACGCCGTGGACCTACACCTTTACCTACAAGCGCAACCCGACGCAGGTGCTGACCGAGCAGAACTACTGCACCGCCGCGCTAGACCGCGAGGTCGACAAGGACGGCAACCAGATCTTCGACCTGACCCCGCCGCCGGACCCGCGCGACAGAGGCAAGTAGATTTGGGGCAAGTAGTCAGCCGCCGCCGCTCTGCTATTCAGGCGGCATGATCGAACCGATCCTGACCCCGCGCCTCAAGCTGCGGCCTGTGGCCCTGAGCGACGCCGAGCCCAGCGCCCGGCTGATGAGCCCGGACATCGCCCGTTGGACCGGCTCGTGGAAGGGGCGCAACACCGCCGAGGAGGTGGCCGAGCGGATCGGCCGCGTGCAGGCGATGCAGGGCCAGGGCCAGGTCTTTCACCAGGTGATCGAACGCCGCGAGGACGGCGAGCTGATCGGCTGGATCGCGGTGGTCGTGGTCGACGCCTCCGAGCGGCGTGGGGCGCTCGGCTATTGGATCGGCGAGGCCTACTTCGGCCAGGGCTACATCCGCGAGGCCGCCGCCGCGATCATGGCGCGGGCCTGGGACGTCCTGCCGGTCGACGTCATCGAGGGCGTGGCCCAGACGGCCAACGTCGCCTCCATCGCCGTGCTGCGCGGCCTGGGCATGCGCCACCGCGGGCAGCGCATGGAGTTCGCCACCGCGCGCGGCGCCGCCGACCTCTGTGAAATCTACGAGATCGGGCGGCCTGGAGCCCGGCCCTAGGCCTTGGCGCGGTCCTGGAAGGGATAGCGCAGGAACAGCGAGGCAAGGGTGGAGATCACCAAGGCGCCGGACATCAGCAGCAGGCCGTTGCTGGCCTTGCCGGTGCTCTGTTCCACCAGGCCGATGGCGTAGGGGCCGATGAAGCCGCCGAGGATGCCGAGGGTATTGAGGAAGCCCAGTCCCGCCGCCAGAGCGGCGCCGTGAAAGCGCGACGCCGGGAAGGTGAACAGCACCGACTGCACCGAGGACAGAAAGATGCCGCCGAAGCAGAAGGCGGCCAGAGCCAGGACCGGGGACACGAACATCGGCATGGCGAAACTGATGGCCATCAGCGCGAAGCCGGTCACCACGAACGGGCGCGACAAGTTGCGGGCCATGACCAGCTTGGGCAGGAAGGCGGTGCCGAGGCCGGTGCACAGCCAGGGCAGGGCGGTCAGCATGCCGATCTGGATTTCGCCCAGATGGCCCCAGGAGCGGATGATCGCCGGCAGGAAGAAGGTCACGCCGTAGAGCGCGATCTGGTGGCAGAAGTAGATCAGGATCGCCAGCAGCAGGTGCGGGTTCACGAACACCGCCTTGACCGGGATGCTGTCATGGGTGCGGTTGGCCAGGGCCCGCTCTTCGGCCAGCCGCGCCAGCACGCCGTCGGCCTCCGCCTTGGTCAGCCAGGGCGCGGTGGCCGGCCCGTCGGGCAAAAGCTTCCAGACCACGAAGGCGAACAGGATGGCCGGGGCGCCCTCCATCAGGAACAGCCACTGCCAGCCGTGCAGGCCGATCTTGCCGTCGAGGCTGAGCAGGGCGCCGCCGATCGGACCGCCGATGATGTTGGCGAAGGCCGAGCCGAGCAGGAAATAGCCGATCGCCTGGGCCCGCTGCTTGGTGCCGAACCAGCCGGTCAGATAGAACATCACGCCAGGGAACATGCCCGCCTCGGCGATGCCGAGCAGGACGCGCAGGGCGTAGAAGGACTCCGGTCCCTTGACCAGGGCCATGGCGGTGGAGACGCAGCCCCACGACAAGACGATGGCGGTGATCCAGCGCCGCGCCCCGACCCTCTGCAGGATCAGGTTGGAGGGCACCTGACACACCGAATAGGTCAGGAAGAACAGGCCCGCGCCCAGGCCGTAAGCCGCCGCGCCGATGCCGAGGTCGGCCTGCAGCGCCGACTTGGCCAAGGCGATGTTGGTGCGGTCGAGGAAGTTCAGCAGATAGCCGCAGACCAGCAGCGGCATCAGCTTGGCGAACATCAGGGTGTTGACCCGGCTGGCCTCGCGCGCCTCCGCCGTGGCCGGCGCGGCTTCAGAGTTGGTCGACATAAGCTTCCCCCCTGGGGTGTTCTCCCCCCGGTCTTGTAATGTTGACGCGAAAAGGGCGCCGCGACCTCAGCCCGGCGCGGCCTTGATCTTGTCGGTCGATGGATAACGCAGCCAGAAGGTGCCGATGGCGCCGGCCAGCAGGGCCCCCGACATCAACCAAAGCCCGTTGGACGCCTTGCCTGTCGCCTGCTCCACCAGCCCCATCGCGTAGGGACCGAGGAACCCGCCCACCAGGCCCATGCCGTTGAGGTAGCCGAGGCCGCCGGCCAGCGCCGTGCCCTGCATCCGCGAGTAGGGATAGGTGAACAGGATCGACTGCAGCGGCATGAACATCACCGAGCCGAGGCAGAACGCGATCAGGGCGCCGACAGGGGGCAGGAACACCGGGCCGGTGAACACCACCGCCATCATCAGCATGCCGCCGATCATGGTCTCGCGGGCCTTGCCGAATTGGGTGGCCACCTGCGGGATGATGATGGCCCCGAGGCCGCAGCAGACCCAGGGCAGGGAGGACAGGAGGCCGATCTGGATTTCCCCCAGCCCGCCCCAGGAGCGGACGATGCCCGGCAGGAAGAAGATCACCCCGTAGAGCGCGATCTGGTCGCAGAAGTAGACCCAGATCGCCAACAGGATCTGCGGGTGCCCGAACACCGACTTGAGCGACGGCGTGTAGTGCTTGGCGTTGGCCTCGCGCTCGGCTTTCAGCCGGCTCAGCACCCCGTCGGACTCCGCCTTGGTCAGCCACGGCGCGGAGGCCGGGCCGTCGGGCAGGAACTTCCAGATGACGTAGGAGAACAGCACCGCCGGCGCCCCCTCCAGGATGAACAGCCACTGCCAGCCCTTAAGCCCGTGCCAGCCGTTCAGGGTCAGGATGGCGCCGCCGAGCGGTCCGCCGATGGCATTGGCCAGGCACACCCCGAACAGGAAGTAGCCGGTGGCGCGGGCGTTCTGGCGGGCCCCGAACCAGCTATTGAGATAGAACAGCACGCCCGGAAAAAGCCCGGCCTCGGCCACGCCCAGCAGGACGCGCAGGGCGTAGAAGGAGGTTGGTCCCTTCACCAGGGCCATGCACATCGAGATGATGCCCCAGGTGAACATGATCCGGGTGATCCAGCGGCGCGCCCCGACCTTCTGCAGGATCAGGTTCGAAGGCACCTCGCAGGCGGCGTAGACCAGGAAGTAGAGCCCGGCGCCGAGGCCGTAGGAGGCGGCGGAGATGCCGACGTCGATCTGCAGGGCCGACTTGGCCATGCCGATGTTGGTGCGGTCCAGGAAGTTGATGATGTAGCCGATCACCAGCAGAGGCATCAGCCGGGCGAACATCAGGTTGTTGACCCGGGAGACTTCCTTTTCGGAGGCCGTGGGCGGGTCGGGCGCCAGGTCCATCGGCTCAGAGATACTCGACATTGCCATCCACGCTGATCGCCTGACCGGAGACGTTGCGCGCGGCTGGCGAGCACAGGAACAGGGCCATGGCGGCCACATCCTCGGCGGTGGTCATCCGCCGCAGGGAAATCTTGTCGATGTACTGTTCGCGCATCTCTTCGTCGGAGATGTTGGTCTGGCGGGCGCGGGCCGCGATCACCTTGTCGATGCGGGGGCCCTCGATGACGCCGGGCAGCAGGGCGTTGACCCGCACCCCGTCGGGGCCAAGCTCGGCGGCCAGGGACTTCATCAGGCCGATGATGGCCCATTTGGTCGCCGCATAGGGAGTGCGCCAGGCATAGCCGAGCCGGCCCGCCACCGAGGAGATGTGGATCATCTGGGCGTGTTCGGACTCCCTGAGCAGGGGCGTGGCGTGGTGGGCGAAGCGGTACTGGGCGTTGAGGTTGATCTCGACGGTGCTGCGCCACTCGCTTTCCGACATCACGTCGATGCCGCAGGTCGGCCCGGCGATGCCGGCGTTGTTGATCAGCACGTCGAGGCCGTCGTAGCGCTGCTTATGCATGGCGAAGACATTGTCGACCGCCCAGCGGTCGGCGACATCGGCGGGGGTGGCGAGGGCGGAGGGGAAGCGCTTGCGGAAAGCGGCGATGGCCTTTTCGCTGACGTCGCAGACGTGGACCTCGGCCTTGGCCTCGATGAACGCCGCGGCGATGGCTTCGCCGATACCCGAGGCGCCGCCCGAAATCATTACGCGCAGTCCCGCGACCGGCGTCATACGCTCCAACAAACCCATTCCGCGGTTTCCTCTATACGGCTCTGACGGCCTTGGACGGCGATGTGACCTCGCCGATTGCGGGGTTGCAAGGGCTGGCGCGTCTTAATCGGGTAATTTGCACTTCTGTCGCGCCGCGTTGGCGAATAGGAACGGCGCAAAGCCGTCTTGAGGAAACAACCTATGTCGAAGATCGCCATCGTCGGGTCCGGCCTGGTCGGCCGGTCCTGGGCCATCAGCTTCGCCCGCGCCGGCCACGACGCCTTTATGTGGGACCAGCAGGACGGCGCGGCCCAGGCGGCTATCGGCTATATCGAGAAGATCCTGCCGGACCTGGAAGCCAACGACCTGCTGCGCGGATCGACGCCGGCCCAGGTGCTCGGCCGCCTGCATGTGGTGGCGACGGTGCAAGAGGCTTTGGACGGCGCCGTCTACTGCCAGGAGAGCACGCCGGAGAACCTGGAGATCAAGCGGGCGGTGTTCGCCATGCTCGACAAGGCCGCGGCGCCCGAGACGATCTTGGCCTCATCGACCTCGGCGTTGCTGCCGTCGGCGTTTTCCGAAGGGCTGGCGGGCAAGGACCGCTGCGTGGTAGCCCACCCGATCAACCCGCCCTACATCATTCCCGCCACCGAGGTGGTCCCGGCCCCTTGGACCCGTCCCGACGTGGTTCAGCGCACCGCCGACATGATGCGCGACATCGGCCACGCCCCGATCGTGATGGGCAAGGAGCTGGACGGCTTCCTGATCAACCGGCTGCAGGGCGCCTTGCTGCACGAGGCCTTCCGCCTGGTGGCGGGCGGCTATGCCGGGACCGAGGACATCGACATCTGCCTGCGTGATGGCCTGGCCCTGCGCTGGAGCTTCATGGGCCCGTTCGAGACCATCGACCTCAACGCCCCGGCGGGCGTGCGCGACTACGTCGCCCGCTACGGCGGCGCCTTCGCCAAGATGGCCGAGGGTTCGGCGCCCATCGAATGGACCGGCGAGCTGCTGGACAAGGTCGAGAGCCAGCGGCGCGAGAAACTGCCCGCCGCCGCCCTGGCCGCCCGGCAGGCGTGGCGCGACCGGCGCCTGATGGCGCTGGCGGCGCATAAGCAAAAAGCGGTCAAGGAGATCGGCGGCTAAGCCGGCGACATAGGGAGCGAGTATCATGAGCAAGGTCATCATCACCTGCGCCGTCACCGGCGCCATCCACACCCCGTCGATGTCGCCCTATCTGCCGATCACGGCGGAAGAGATCGCCGACGCGGCGGTCGGGGCGGCGGAAGCCGGGGCCGCCATCGTCCACCTGCACGCCCGCGACCCGGTCACCGGCAAGCCGGACCAGACGCCGGAGGGCTTCGCGCCGTTCCTGCCGGTGATCAAGCAGCGCTGCGACGCGGTGATCAACCTGACCACCGGAGGCCACCCCTCGATGCGGGTCGAGGAGCGGATCAAGCCGGCCGAGACCTTCAAGCCGGAGGTCGCCTCGCTCAACATGGGGTCGATGAACTTCGGCCTCTATCCGATGCTCAAGCGCTTCAAGGAGTTCAAGCACGACTGGGAGGCGCCGGCCCTGGAGGCCTCGCGCGACATCGTCTTCCGCAACAGCTTCGCCGACATCGAATATGCGATCCGCACCTTGTCGGACACCTGCACGCGGTTCGAGTTCGAGTGCTACGACACCTCGCACCTCTATAACCTGGCCCACGTCCTCGACCGCGGCCTGGTCCAGGCGCCGCTGTTCGTGCAGACCGTGTTCGGCCTGCTCGGCGGCATCGGCGCCCATCCGGAAGACGTGATGCACATGAAGCGCACCGCCGACCGGCTGTTCGGCGACCACTACAAGTGGTCGGTGCTGGGCGCGGGCAGGAACCAGCTGCCGATCGCGGCGCAGGCGGCGGCCATGGGCGGCAACGTTCGCGTCGGGCTGGAGGACAGCCTGTGGATCGGCAAGGGCAAGCTGGCGGAATCCAACGCCCAGCAGGTGCGCGCCGTGCGCCAGATCATCGAAGGCTTGGGGCTGGAGATCGCGACGGCGGCCGAGGCGCGGGAAATCCTGTCGCTGAAGGGCGGGGATCAGGTGAATTTCTAGTGCCCTACCGCCTAGCGGCTGCATGAGCGCGTTCTAGTTGCGCTACCGGCCTTTGGCCTGCTTGAGCGCGGGCTGTCAGGCGCGGTTCAGGCCGCGCCTGTAAGCTGTTCGCCGTATTTGAACCACCCTTGGCTGTTACGGTTTAACAGTCGGTGGGGAGAAAGGCGTGCTTATGGCTTCCCTGCGACTGACCGTCCTCAGCGGTGTCTGCGCCCTGGCGCTGGCCGGCGGCGCGGCCGCCGATACCGCGCTCAAGCCGCACGACCTGGCGTTGCTCAACCGCCTGAGCTGGGGCGAGAGCCCGTCCGCCGCCGCCGACATGGCGGCCGAAGGCCCTAGGCGCTGGCTGGAGAAGCAGCTGCATCCGTCGCCCGATGATGGCCTGCCGCCCGCCGTGCGCCAGCAGATCGCCGACCTGCCGATCAGCCGCCTGCCCATGGCCGACCTGGTGGTGCAGATGGACGCCCAGATCCGCGACGCCCGCGCTATTGCCGACCCGGACAAGCGGGCCGAGGCGCAGAAGGATTATCAGCAGGCCATGACCGGGCTGGCGCGCCAGGCGGCGGCGCGGTCGCTGCTGCGCGACCTCTATTCCACGAGCCAGCTCAACGAGCAGATGACCTGGTTCTGGATGAACCATTTCAACGTCCACGCCCAGAAACGCGATATCCGCGCCATGGTCGGCGACTACGAGGACCAGGCGATCCGGCCGCGGGCGCTGGGCAAGTTCCGCGATCTGCTGGAGGCGACCCTGCGCCACCCGGCCATGCTGCGCTACCTCGACAACGACCAGAACGGCGCCGGCAAGATCAACGAGAACTATGCCCGCGAGATCATGGAGCTGCACACCCTGGGGGTGGGTTCCGGTTACAGCCAGACCGACGTGCAAGAGCTGACCCGCATCCTGACCAGGGTGGGGGTCAATATCCGGGCCGAGGCGCCGCGCCTGAAACCCGCCTATCAGGGCCTGTATCAGCGGACGGGTCTGTTCGAGTTCAACCCCAACCGCCACGACTTCGGCGACAAGACCTTCCTCGGCCACACGATCAAGGGCTCGGGCTTTGGCGAGGTGGAGCAGGCCCTGGACATCCTGGTCCGCGATCCGGCCACGGCGCGTCATATCTCCTCGCGGCTTGCGACCTACTTCATGGGCGACAACCCGCCCGAGACGGTGGTGGCGCGGATGGCCAGGACCTTCCAACAGAGCGATGGCGACATCGCCCAGGTGATGGGAGCCATGATCTCGTCGCGGGAGTTCGGCGGCGGACCGGCCGGGCTGTTCAAGGGCGAGCAGAAGGACGCGGCGGAGACGCCCGCCTTCCCGCAGCTGCAGAACGCGCTCTATTTCACCGGCCTTGGCCAATCGCTTGGCGCCCCGACCCAGACCGCGCTCGGCCACCGATCACGGCCACGGCAGCGTCTACTGGGTGATGGGCGGCGGGGTGCGCGGCGGGCGGATGGCGGGCGAGCAGGTCGCGGTCAGCGCCGCCACGCTGAACCAGAACCGGGATTATCCGGTGCTGACGGATTACAGGGCGCTACTGGGCGGCATTTTCGAGCGGACCTACGGCCTCAGCGCCCAGCGGACCGGCGAGGTGTTCCCGCAGGTGCAACCCCGGGACCTGCAGATCGTCTAGTAACGATACTCCAGCTGCAGCCACAGCTTGCGGCGGCCGGGGACGGCGGCGACGCCGTGATAGTCGGCGTAGTCGATCAGGGCGGTGAGGTGCGGGGTGACGGCGCCCTGGGCGCCGAAGTTCCATTCCGTGCCGAGACTGCCGGAGCCCTGGGCGTAGGTGAAGTCGTGATGGCGGGCCATCAGCTGCACCTGGGACAGATAGGGCAGTTTGACGGGCGGATTGGCGGTCAGCGACAGGTTCAGGTCATCGACCCCGCGCGCGGGCGTGGTGGTGAAGGCGTCGGCCCAGCCCTGGAAGCCGTGCAGGCTGGCCAGGGGGGTGGCGAAACCGCGGCGGCCGTCGCTGCCGAGGGACTCGTAGTTGAGTTTGGCGGTGTACAGGCTCCAGCTCGCGGCAAGCTCGCCCATGGCGTAGGGGACGCGGTAGTGGGCTGGGTTGCTGGCGTAATCGGTCTGGTTGGCCCAGGCGGCGGCGTAGGCCAGCTTGAACACTCCGGCCTTGAACTGGCCGGTCGCCTTGAGGCCCAGGGTTTGGGTCGAGGCGGCGGGGGCCTGCTTCAGGTCCAGGGCGTAGACGAAGCCTTCCAGCTTCAGGGCCGGGCTCGCCGTGTAGTAGGCGTTCAGGACGTGGCTGGCTGAGGTGTAGTCGGCCGACTGGGCCAGGGTGCGGTTGGCCTTGGCGATATAGACATAGGTGGCGCTGAACGCGCCATGCCTGGCGTCCAGCCACGCGGCGTCGAAGGTCTGTTCGTCCTGGCGCCAGTTAGAGTAGCTGATGAAGCGCTGGTCGTCGAGGGTCAGGCGCTGGCGGCCGACCACCATCTGCACGTCTCGGCTCGGCGCCCAGGCCAGCTGCAGCCGGTTGAGTTCGGTCACGTCCGGGTCGTTGACCCCGGGATAGAGGGTCTTGCGGTTGACGGTGTCGTTGAAGCGGCCGTCGGCGTGGCTGACGTTCTCGATCTCGATCAGGCCGCTGAGGCCGCTCCAGGCCTTGGTTTCCCAGCCGATCCTGCTGCGCAGGGTCAGGGCTTCGGCCGAGCGGGTGAAATTGGCCTGATCGACGCCCTCATAGCGCAGGCGGGCTTCCAGGATCGGCTTGCCGGAGACGACCGCGCCGATCAGCGAGGTATCGGGCGATGGGGTCTGGGCGGCCGCGGTTCCGGCGGCCAAGGCGCTCAGCAATCCGGCGATACAGATTACGCTTTTCATCCGCCCCAGCCCAACACTGCCCGGATTCCGGACGACGCGGCCCAAGCATGGCCAATTCGCTCGCGCTTGTCGCGGGGGCCAAGCGGTCCGGCTCATGCGCCACAGCGGCGTGTCTTTCGCGCCACGGCTACGCTTAATGCGAGCTGCGGGCCCTGGTCCCCTTGTGGATTCAGGGATTGAGCCTATTTGCAGCGTCGCAATCGAAAGCCCGACGCAATAGGTGCGTTGGGGAACGGCCACACTCAAATGAACAGCCTGGTTATGGTCGCCGTCCTCAGCGGACTCAGCGTTTTCGTCCTGATGGCCCTCAAGGGCCTGCTCACCAGCCGATAGGCCGAAGGCTGCGGCCGTCCGAGGACAGCCGCACCGTAAAATCCACACGACGGCTCCCCGCCAAGGGAGCGCCCCGATACGAAAAAGGCCCCTCCCCGGAGGGAGAGGCCTGTCGTGGTGTCAGCGCCGGCGGAACTGCGGCCGTTGACCGCCGGGCCGCGGAGCGGCGCCTTCGGTCTTGTGCCGGAAGGTGATCCGGCCCTTGGACAGGTCGTACGGCGTCATCTCGACGGTGACGCGGTCTCCCACCAGGGTCTTGATCTTGTTCCGCCGCATTTTCCCGGCCGTATAGGCCAAGACCATGTGCTCATTATCGAGCTTCACCCGATAGCGGCCTTCGGGCAGAAGTTCTGTCACGGTTCCCTCGAATTCCAGGAACTCTTCTTTATCGGCCATCGGGGCTGCGTGCTTAGATCGCGCGCAGATCGCCGGCGGCGAATTTGCCGCTCTTGCGATCTTTCTCGAGCTCGTAGCTCAGCTTTTGGCCTTCGTTCACCGAGCCGAGGCCCGAGCGTTCGACCGCCGAAATATGCACGAACACGTCCGCGCCGCCGTCATCGGGCTGGATAAAACCATAACCCTTGGTGGTGTTGAACCACTTCACAGTCCCTGTCGCCATCTGGGCGTACCCTCATAAATAGAAGAGTCCACGCAGGTGTCTCTTAACCTGCGTATCAAACGTCGAGGGGGTCGGGGAGCAGGTCCGGACTCAACCGAAATCGAGTAAAGAAGAGCGGCCGAACCGGGCGATATTCGATGTGCGGCAATATGACCAGATCGAGCGCAAAAGCAACCGGGGACGGCGCATTTGCCCTGCGTGGGCCGATCGCGGCGAGCCGGGTTGACGTGCGCCGATACCGGACTGCCGATAACTGAAATCTTCAGCCCACATTCAGGCCCTAGCCCTCAAGCTGCCTAATATGGAGCGCTCACCGATGAAACCCCTGCTCAGAGCCGCCGTGGCCCTGTCGCTGTCGGTCTCGTCGATGGCTGCCGTCACGGTGCTGATTTCGGCCTGCCCGGCGGCGGCCCAGGCCCAGCGCGGCCAGCCCCAGCGCGGCGACTATCTGCCCGGGGACGTGATCCGCGGCGGGCCAAATGTCGACGCCGCCGCCCAGCATCTGCGCCGCCCGCCGTCAGGCTATGGCTGGTTCTCGCTCGGCGGCGTGTTCGTGATGGCGTCGCTGTCGACCGGACTGATCGTCGAAGTGGTGAGCCCCTAAAGCGCGGTCAAGCAGCGCGAAGCGCGGTAGCGCAAAAAGGACTAGGCGGCCTTCTGCTTCTTGACCTTGGCCACGGCGCGGTCGCGCTTCAGGCGCGACAGGTGGTCGATGAACAGCACGCCGTTCAGGTGGTCCATCTCGTGCTGGATGCAGACGGCGTAGAGGCCCTCGGCGTCTTCCTCGACGGGCTTGCCGTCGTAGTCGAGGTAGCTGAGCTTGACCCGCGCCGGACGCTCGACCTCGTCGTAGATCTCGGGCACCGACAGGCAGCCCTCCTCGTAGGGCGCGGTCTCTTCCGACGCCCACAGAATCTTCGGATTGACGTAGTAGCGCGGCTGCGGCGCCTCGTCCTCGCGGGCCAGGTCCATGACGATCACGCGCTTGGGCTCGCCGACCTGGATCGCGGCCAGACCGATGCCGGGCGCCGCGTACATGGTCTCCAGCATGTCGTCCATCAGGGCGCGCAGGGCGTCGTCGACGCCGTCGACGACGGTGGAGATCAGCTTCAGACGGGGGTCCGGAACGGTGAGAATGTCGCGTAGGGCCATGGCAGTCAGGTAGGTTAGCCCCTGTTGGCCGTCAAGACGGGGCGAGGGTGCGGCTCTTCGTCGGCGATCAGCTTGGCCAGGGGCCGGGGGGTGGTGTCGAGCGGCTCGAGCACCTCGATCTTGCGGCCCTCGTGGTCGACCGACAGCTCCTCGAAGCGGCGCGCCTGGGTCAGGACCTGGCTTTCCAGCGAGCCGACGAAGGCGTTGTACTTGCCGACCGCGGTCTCCAGCGCCTTGCCGACCCCCGCCACATGCGCGCCCATCACCGACAGGCGCTTGTACAGATCGCGGCCGATGGCGGCGACTTCCTCGGCGCCCTTGGCCTGTTCCTCGACTCGCCAGCCGTAGGCGACCGCCTTGCACAGGGCGAACAGGGTGGTGGGGGTGACCACCACCACCTTCTGGCTCATGCCGTCCGACAACAGGTTCGGCTGGCGCTCGAGGGCCGCGGCCAGATAGCCGTCGCCGGGCAGGAACATGGCCACGACGTCGGGCGAGCGGTCGAACTGATCCCAATAGGCTTTGGCCGACAGCCCCTTGATGTGGCTCTGCACGCTCTGGGCGTGGCGCACGAAATGGGCCTCGCGCACGGTCTCGTCGGCGGCGTCCTGGGCTTCCAGGAAGGCGTTCAGCGAACATTTGGCGTCGATCACCAGCAGGCCGCCGCCGGGCATGTTGACGGTGACGTCGGGACGCCGGCGCCCTTCCTCGGTGTCGGTCGAGGTCTGTTCGGTGAAGTCGAAACGGCTGTGCAGGCCGGCGGCCTCCAGCACGTTGCGCAGCATCTGCTCGCCCCAGCGGCCCTGCACGCCCGCGCCCCGGCGCAGGGCGGAGGACAGCTTGCGCGCCTCGGTCTGGGTGTCGGTGGAGGCCTGCAGCAGGGACGCGATCTGGGCCTTGAGTCCGCCAGTGTCTTCGGCGCGGGCCTTTTCCATGGCCGCCACCTGGGCTTCGAACTTGGCCAGGGTTTCGGCGACCGGCTTCAGCTGCGCTTCCAGGCGGGCCTTGGCCAGGTCTTCCTGCGATTTGAAGGTTTCGCTGGCGCGGGCGACCATCTGGTCGGCCACGGTCCGGGCCGACTGCGCCGCCTGGGCGGTGAGCAGTTCGGTGTGCGAGTGGCGGGCCTCCTCGACCATCCGCAGCCGCTCCTCGGCCAGGGCCTGGCCGGTGCGCGCCTTGCCGAGCGCGAGGAAGGCCCAGCAGGCGGCCCCAAAGGACAGCAGGGCGATGAGGGCGAGCACGAGAGCAGCAGGACCGTTCATGGTCCGTTCGCTATCATGACTCGCCTTCTAGAGCGAGAGGGCCCTAGTAGCCCATCTTCAGAGACAGGGTCTCGCCGGCGGCCAGCTGCATGTCCACCTGAAGGCCTCGGACCTGGGGCCCGAGTTTGGCCTCCGCGTACATCGAGGCGCCGCGCACGGTTCCCTGCCATGGTCCGCAGGCGATGCGCAGGCCCATGGCGGCGAGGAACAGGACGCTGAGGATGGTGACGATCTTCGTGTTGCTGGACATGGCTGAGCCCTCCTTGTCACAAAACTATTGCGCGAGATTGTATCATGATTCAAACTAAACATTGTCATAGTGCAATAAGAGCGAACCCTGTCATGGCCTACCCGCTGACCTGGCGCCCCACGCTCGAGGACAATGCCCGCCCACTGGTGGAGCGCTTGCTGGCGGCCCTGGAACGGGACGTTCGAGCCGGCGCCCTGGCCCCCGGCCTGCGCCTGCCGCCGCAGCGCGAGCTGGCCTTCTTTCTCGGGATTTCGCTGGGCACCGTGACCAAGACCTATACCGAGGCCGAGCGGCGCGGCCTGACCCAGGCCACCGTGGGGCGCGGCACCTTCATCGCCACGCCCGGACCCGACGCCGCCTTCCGCCTCAGCCCGCGCGGCGCGCCCGGTGGACTGAATCTGTCGCAGAACGTGCGGCCGGTGCTGTCGAGCCGGATCGCGTTGAACGACGCCCTGGCCAAGCTGCGCAAGAAGGACCTGACCGCGATGCTGGGCTATGGCCCCGCCGCGGGAGAAGACGGACACCGCCGCGCCGCCGCCGCCTGGTTGGCGCGCACCACGACCTTGCAACCCGATTGGAACGCTCTGTCGATCACGGCCGGGGGGCAGCAGGCGGTCGCCCTGGCCATGGGCGTCCTGGCCGCGCCGGGCGACCTGATCATGACCGAGGCCGGCACCTACTATGGTCTGCGCACCCTGGCCGAGCACGCCGGCTACCGCCTGAAAGGCCTGGCCATGGATGGCGAAGGCGTGACGCCCGACGCCCTGGAACGGGCCGCCGCCATGACCGGATCGCGGGTGCTCTATGTGACCCCGACGCTGCACAATCCGACCGGCCGCACCATGGGCCTGCAGCGGCGCCATGACATCGTGAAGGTGTGCCGCGAGCGTGACATCTGGATCGTCGAGGACGACGTCTACGCCCTCTATGACGCGCAAGGCCTGCCGCCCCTGGCTCAATTGGCGCCCGAGCGCACCCTCTATGTCTCCAGCCTGTCCAAGTCGCTGTCGTCGGGCCTGCGGTGCGGAATCCTGCTGACCCCGGGCGGCGATTGCCTGGAGCGGGTCATGCGGGCGATGCGGGCGACCTGCTATGCGCCTCCGGCTCTGGGCCCCGCCGTCGGGGTGCAATGGATCGAGGATGGGACGGCGGACGCCCTGGCGGCCGAGGTCAAGGCCGAGATGACCAAGCGGGTCGCACTGGCCACGCGCCTGTTCGGTCCGCTGGCGGAGGCCCCGGCCTCACGGTCCAGCCTGCACATCTGGCTGCCGCTGTCGGAACTGGACGCCGAGCGCGCCGCCGCCCACTGCCTGCGCGCCGGGGTCGAGCTGACCCCGCCAGGCGCGCCGATCGTCGACTGGCAGGGCTTGGCGGGCATGCGCATCTGCCTCGGCGGCGTCGAGGACATCGGCGAGCTGGAGAGCGCGCTGACGGTCGTGGTCAAGGCTTTGGAAAGCGCGTCGTGCGATCCGCATGCCCGGGCGATGATGTGATGAACGCGCGCTCAAGCAGCGAAGCGATAGCGCAAAAAGGCCTCTAGTCTTCCCATAACTCGTGCATCGAACCCTTGCGGTTGAGCACGCGGGTGACCCGCTTGACCACGGTCAGCAGGCGGTCGATGCGCTCGTCCTCGCCATAGGTCAGGCTGGCGCGGGCGAGGCCTTCGAGCATGAAGCGGGCGAGGTCTCGGCCGGTCTGGAAGCGGGGGCCGGAGCCAGCCAGCAGCAAGCCCGACAGGTCGCCGATCTGGGCGTGGTCGAAGGCGGCCTGGGCCGGGGCGATGCGGCGGGCGAGATCGGGATCGGTGCGGGCCACGGCTTCGAGCTCGGCGAAGGCCTTGAACGGCGCCTGATGCAGCAGCTCCCAATAGGCGTCGACGGCATGGTCGGTGGCGTCGCCCTGGCCCTGGCCCTGATCGCGCGCGGCGGTCTCGAACGCTTCGGTGCGGCGGCGCTGGATATGGTCGATGGCGGCTTCCACCAGGTCCTCGCGGGTGGGGAAGTGATAGAGCATCGCCCCGCGCGTCAGGCCGGCGGCCTCGGCCACGTCGGCGTTGGACGAGGCGTGATAGCCGCGCTCGGCGAACAGACGCATGGCCGCATCCAGGATCCGCTTGCGCGTCCGCAGGGACTTCGGCGTCGTCTTGGCGCTGGAGGTGGACACGTACGGGGGCATCTTGCCGGGGAGGGCGTCTTGCGGGGACAGGAGAGCAGCTCTTGGGGGCATGAAATCGGACAATCGCGGCCGGGGAGTGGCCGTCACCCTACTTATCTACGTCGAGTACCCGTCGCTACCCTCAGGGCGCGATTTCACAAAAGCGACATGCAATCAGCCTAATCGCGGGCTAACGGGGGGTCGGAACGCCCGCCGGCTCAGCACTTCGCAGCAAAGCGCGCCCTTTGAGCATCTCCCAGGCAACCTTCCCCCAAGCCATCATCGACGACGACGACGGCCGCCCGCCCTCGACCTTCCGCTCGGTATTCATTTCCGATGTCCATCTGGGCACCCGCGGCTGCCAGGCGGAACTGCTGCTCGATTTCATCAAGCACCTGGAATGCGACACGCTCTATCTGGTGGGCGACATCATCGACGGCTGGAAGCTGAAGAGCGGCTGGTACTGGCCGCAGTCGCACAACGATGTGGTGCAGAAGATCCTGCGCCTGGCCCGCAAGGGCGTGAACGTCATCTATGTGCCGGGCAACCACGACGAGGTGGCGCGCGACTACTGCGGCGTGCATTTCGGCGGGGTGATCATCGCCCGCGATTGCATCCACGAGACCGCCGACGGCCGCCGCTTCCTGGTCACCCACGGCGACGAGTTCGACGGGGTGGTGCAGCACGCCCGGTGGCTCGCCTTCCTCGGGGATTGGTCCTATAGAACCGTCCTTATGCTGAATACCTGGTTCAATCTGATCAGGCGCAGGCTCGGGTTCGGCTACTGGAGCCTTTCGGCCTATCTGAAGGTCAAAGTGAAGAACGCCCTGCAATTCATCGAGAATTTCGAGACGGCGGTGGCCGACGAGGCCCGCCGGCGCGGCGTGGACGGGGTGATCTGCGGTCACATCCACAAGGCCGAGATGCGCGACATCGGCGGCGTCACCTACATCAACGACGGCGACTGGGTTGAAAGCTGCACCGCCCTGGTCGAACATCCTGACGGGCGACTCGAGATCCTAGAATGGGCCAAGCTGCGGTCCTGGTCGGTGATCGAGCGCAAGGCGGGCCGGACGGTATCCGCGCCTGAAGGGGAAAAGGCCGCGGCCTGATGCGTATCCTGATTGCGACCGACGCCTGGGAGCCCCAGGTCAACGGCGTCGTGCGCACGCTGACCCGCACGGTGGCCGAATGCCGCGCCATGGGGCACCAGGTCGAGGTGGTCTCGCCCGGCCAGTTCAAGACCTTCCCCCTGCCGACCTATCCCGAGATCAAGCTGGCCATGGGCGCCTACGAGCCGGTGCAGGAGCGCTTCAAGGCGTTCGAGCCGGAAGCCATCCACATCGCCACTGAAGGCCCGATCGGCCTGGCGGCGCGGCGCATCTGCCTGGAATGGAAGCTGCCGTTCACCACCAGCTACCACACCAAGTTCCCCGAATACGTCTCCGCCCGCCTGCCGCTGCCGCTGTCGGCTGGCTACGCCTACATGCGCTGGTTCCACAAGCCGTCGGGGCGGCTGATGGTGGCGACGCCGTCGATGCGCGACGAGCTGGCCAAACAGGGCTTTCGCAACCTGTCGCCGTGGACCCGGGGGGTGGACACCGACCTGTTCCGCCCGGACATGGATAAGGTGTTCGACGGCCTGCCGCGCCCCGTGTGGCTCTATGTCGGCCGGGTAGCGGTGGAGAAGAACATCGAGGCCTTCCTGGCGCTGGACCTGCCCGGCTCCAAGGTGGTTGTGGGCGACGGGCCGCAGCGCGAGGAGCTGACGCCCAAATATCCCGAGGTTCACTTCAAGGGGGCCCTGTTCGGCGAGGATCTGGCCCGGCATTTCTCGGACGCCGACGTGTTCGTGTTCCCGTCCCTGACCGATACCTTCGGCCTGGTGATCCTGGAGGCGATGGCCTGCGGCACGCCGGTGGCGGCGTTCCCGGCGCCGGGCCCCATCGACATCATTCCCGGATCGGGCGCGGGGGCCCTGGCCAAAACCCAGGACGAGGGGCTGGCCGAAGCCTGCCTCGAGGCGCTGAAGTGCTCGCGCGCGGCCACCCGCGCCTATGCCGAACGGTTCAGCTGGCGCGCCTCGGCCGAGGAGTTCGTGCGCAACCTGCAGCCCTATCCGGAGCTGGAAAAGCTGAGGTTCTGGCGGCGGTTGCGGCGGCTGGCGCGGATCAGGCGCGGGCCCAAGGCCGCCCAGTAGGCCTGCTTCTTACGGCCCATTCGGGACGCAATCGGAATAGCGATAGCCACCATTGCCGTCAGACCAACCAACACGTTGCTCAGAGTCTTTGTGCTCAGGTGAATGGCTCCGAGGCGAGCAAGATAAACGTAAATCATGCTAGCCGCGGCAATCGCGTAGCAAAACGCGAGAAACGACCACCCTACGAAATTCTGTCTGGCTTCTGTTTTAAGCTGAAGCTTTCCATTTTCACGCTTGAACGCCCATCCGCCGATCCTCAAGCGAACAAACGCCGACATAACCGGAGGCATTACGAGAGCGACGAAGATCAAGTACCAAGTCGGATAGGTGTCCTGCATGCTGGCCCCCTCGGCTTGACTAGCCCTACATCAACCGCGTGCGCATCGCCTGGGACAGCAGGTCGATCAGGGTCACCGCCGCCACGATGACGATGACGATGGCCGAGGTCTGGCGGTAGGCGAAGGCGTTGAGCGAGTCGAACAGGGTCTGGCCGATGCCGCCGGCGCCTATCAGGCCGAGCACGGTGGCCGAGCGCGAGCTCGATTCAAAGCGGTACAGGGCATAGGAGGTCCACAGCGGCCCGACCTGGGGGATCACGCCCCAGGTGATTTCCTGCAGCCGGTGGGCGCCGGTGGCGCGCACGCCCTCGACCGGGCGCGGGTCGATCGACTCCACGGCTTCGGAAAAGAGCTTGGCCAACACCGCGCCGGTGTTGACCGACAGGGCCATGACCCCGGCGAAGGGGCCGAGACCCACGGCGGTGATGAACAGCAGGCCGACCACCAGATCGGGGATCGAGCGCAGCAGGTCCATCAGGCGGCGGGCGGGCTGCTGGATCCATGGCGGCGCGATGTTGCGGGCGCAGAGCAGGCCGAACGGCACGGCGAAGATCACCGCCAGGGTCGTGCCCCACAGAGCCATCTGCACCGTCAGCCACATCTGCGCGACGTAGAGCTTCCACAGGGTGAAGTCGGGGCGGATCAGCTCCTTGCCGAACTCGCGGATGTTGCCGGAGTTGGTCACCAGCATGGTGACCTTGCTCATCTCCACCGGCTTCATGGCCAGCAGCAAAAGGACGATCAGCCCGCCCCAGACCAGCAGGTCGAGGCCGCGCTCGGCGGCGGAGCGGACCGGCGGCTTGAGGGTTTCGGCCGGCGGGGTCATGGGGCCTTGGCCGGGAGCGCGGGGGTGACCGGGGCGTTGGCCGGGGTCTTGACGGCCATCTCGGCCTCGATGGCGTCGAACGTCTTCTGCGCCTCGGCGATCTTCTGCGCATTGCCCGAGTGCTTGGCTTCGCCCAGGTCGCTGGCGGCCTGCATCTGGCGGATCGGGTCGAGGTAGCTGTTATCGGCGGCCAGGAAGCCGGTGTAGGTCAGGCCCTTTAGCACCTCGCGCTGATGGTCGCCCTCGGCGCCCGGCGCGTGGCCGTAGGAGAGGAAGAAGGCGCGGATCTTCTCCCTGGTGGCGGGATCCATGTCCTTGCGCACCAGGATCGCGGATTCCGGCAGGTCCGGCGAGGTCCAGATCACCTGCACCTTGGACGCCGCCGCGGTGTTCTCGCGGGCGTAGAACATCATGCCGACGGTGTTGTTGGTGGAGACGTCCAGCAGGCCGTTGGCGACGGAGAAGAAGTTGGACTGGTGGCTGGCGGTGCGCACGGTCTTGAAGCAGTTGGCCGGCTCGATGTTCTTGGGCGTGAACAGATAGGCGGTGGGGGCCAGGGTGCCGGAGGTCGACTTGGCGTCGCCAAGGCCGAAGTTCAGCTTCTTGCCGCACTTCAGGACGTCGTCTAGCGTGATGCCCGAGCCCTTCTTGGTGATCAGCACCGAATTGTAGGACCCCGTCGAGCCGTTGGTCAGGATACGGCCGAGCACCTGGCCGTCGGCGCGGTTGACCGCTTCCAAAGCCGGCAGGGCCGAGAACCAGCCCACCTGGGTCTGTTTGAAGCGCATGGCCTCCACCAGCGAGGTGTAGTTGGAGGCGTAGAACGGCTTGATGGTCAGGCCGGTGGCCTTGCCCATGTCGTCGAACAGCGGCTGCCACCACTTGCTCATCGACTGCTGGTCCTCGGCCGACAGCACCGAGAAGGTGATGGTCTGATCGGTGGCCGGGGCGGCGGGCTTGGAACAGGCGGACGCCATCAGGCCGAGAGCGGCCAGGGCGACGGCGATAGGGCGACGGGCGATGGAGCGTCGGGCGATCATCTGGCTTCCCCTTCCCAGAAGACCTCTTGGATCTCCGGGCCGTAGATATCCACCAAGGCGGCCCTGTCGAGGCCGACGCTGGGGCCGTCATAGACCACCTTGCCGGCCTTCAGCGCCACGATGCGCGGGCAATAACGCATGGCGTAGTCGACCTGGTGCAGGGTGACCACCACCGACAGGCCGTCCTCGCGATTGAGGTCGCTGAGCAATTCCATGACACGGCGAGCGGCGACGGGGTCGAGCGAGGCGACCGGCTCGTCGGCGATCACCACCTCGGCCTTCTGCACCAGGGCGCGGGCGATGGCGCCGCGCTGCTGCTGGCCACCGGACAGGGTCGAGGCCTTCTGCGCGGCGTAGTCGGCGACGCCGACCCGTTGCAGGGCCGCCATGACGGCGGTCTTTTCCTCGTCTGGCCATTGGCCCAGGAAGCCGCGCCAGAAGCCGATCCGGCCAAGCATGCCCAGGGCGACATTGGCGTAGAGGGTCAGGCGGCCGACCAGATTGAACTGCTGGAAGATGAAGCCGACCCGGGTGCGCAGGTGGCGGACCTCGCCGGAGACCTTGCCCCTGGCCTGCATCGGTTCGCCGAACACCTCGATCCGGCCCTCGTCGGGGTCGATGACGTTGAATCCGGTGAGGCTGCGCAGCAGAGTCGACTTCCCGGACCCGGAAGGGCCGATCAGGGCGACCATCTCACCCGGGCGCACGGTCAGCGACACCTTGTCCAGAGCCCTGCGGGCGCCGAAGGTTTTCGACACGGCGTGAACGGAAAATACAGCGTCCGAAGTCATCTAGGGACGATCCTTAGCACGACTGCGGTCAGGCAATGGAAGACCCGCGCGAAAGTTTCATGACGAAGCGCCGCATCGCCCGCAAAAGCCCCAGGGGCAGCCTGTCGGGGACTGTCACAAATCCCGCTGCGGACCGGCTTGCGATTTCTCTGCGAAAACGGGGGGCAAAAACACTTTACAAGACCCCCCCTATTCCCTATTTGCGCTTCTCCCGGCGGACCCGAAAGTCCACCTACGCTGCTAACGCCGGTCTGGGTTTAACAATCAATCGGGGGTTACGTGCATTGCACACGTACCATGAACCCCTGGACCTGGTCCGCGAGCGGTCCCCTGAACGTCCTGTCGCACTCGTGCGGCCTGGCGTTCTGGCCGTAGCGGCGCGTTGGTTCCAGGAAAACTTTAAAGGCGATGTCCTCTACGCTGTGAAGGCGAACCCCTCGCCGTGGGTGATCCGCGGCCTGGTGGAGCAGGGCGTCCGTTCGTTCGACGTCGCTTCGATCCCCGAGATCGAGCTGGTGTCCGAGCACGCCCCCGGTTCGCGCATGGCGTTCATGCACCCGGTCAAGAGCCGCAAGGCGATCTCCGCCGCCTATTTCGACCATGGCGTGCGCACCTTCTCGCTGGATACCCACGAGGAACTGGCCAAGATCCTGGACGCCACCGGCGGGGCCAAGGACCTGAACCTGATCGTGCGCCTGGCCGCCGGCAGCGAGGGCTCGATGTACGCCCTCAGCGGCAAGTTCGGCGTCGAGACCCATGAAGCCCCGGCCCTGCTACTGGCCGCGCGCCGCGCAACCCAGGACCTGATGGGCGTGTCGTTCCACGTCGGCTCGCAGTGCATGCGTCCGACCGCCTACCAAGGCGCCATGTCGCAGGCCTCGCGCGCCCTGGTGCGCGCCGGGGTGTTCGCCGACATCGTCGACGTCGGCGGCGGCTTCCCGTCGGTCTATCCCGGCATGATCCCGCCCGCCCTGACCGATTATATGGACTCTATCCACCGCGGCTTCGCCGAGATGATGGTGCACGAGACCACCGAACTGTGGTGCGAGCCCGGCCGGGCCCTGGTGGCGGAAGCCTCCTCGGTGCTGGTCAAGGTCGAGCTGAAGAAGGGCGACGCCCTTTATCTGAACGATGGTTCGTACGGCACCCTGTTCGACGCCGCCCACACCAAGTGGCCGTTCCCGGCCAAGATGATCCGTGACGGCGAGGCCTCGTCCGAGCTGAAGCCGTTCCGCTTCTACGGCCCGACCTGCGATTCCATCGACCACATGCCCGGCCCGTTCTGGCTGCCCGCCGACATCGAAGAGGGCGACTACATCGAGATCGGCATGCTGGGCGCCTACGGCGTGGCCATGAACACCCGCTTCAACGGCTTCGGCGACACCGACGGCGCCATTGTCGAGGATGCGCCGATGGCCTCGATGTACGGGCTCGCCAGCCGCGTCATCGCCACCCCCAAGGCCGACGAAGAGGAAGCCCGCAAGGTGGTCCGCTTCTCGCGTCCCAAGGGCAAGGCCGGCCAGCGCAAGCAGCGCAAGCGGTAACCCGCCAAGCTTGCCTGCAATACAATCGTCGCTATTGAGGCGTTTAAACCAGCCGACCGTCGTCGCTCCGTCCGACGGTCGCCCTAGCTGTTCGACGGGCGCTCAAACCTTCTGGAAACCGAAGTCATGAACGCTCCGACCAATACCAAGGCCGAACTGCTGGCCAATGTCGTCCAGCACGTCGACATCACCGCCTTCGACGCCCGCCCGGTGATCGACGCCATGCGCGGCATGAGCTTCTCGTCGCGCGACACCGCGCGCGCCGCCGACATCTTCAACATGGCGATCGAGGACAAGGCCTGCTCGCCGTGGCTGATCCTGGCCGGCTCTACCTCGGCCGGCGGCTGCATGCACGTCTACCGCGACATGGTGAAGTTCGGGATGATCGACGCGGTGGTGGCCACCGGCGCCTCGATCGTCGACATGGATTTCTTCGAAGCCCTGGGTTTCAAGCACTATCAGGCGGCCGGTCAGGTCGACGACAACGTGCTGCGCGACCACTACATCGACCGCATCTACGACACCTATATCGACGAGGAAGAGCTGCAGAACTGCGATCACACCATCCTGGAGATCGCCAACAGCCTGGAGCCGCGCCCCTATTCCTCGCGCGAATTCATCTGGGAAATGGGCAAATGGCTGGCGGCGGGCAACGCCAAGAAGCCCGGCAGCTTGATCCAGACCGCTTATGAAGAGGGCGTGCCGATCTTCTGCCCGGCGTTCGTCGACTCATCGGCCGGCTTCGGTCTGGTCAAGCACCAGAAGGAGCGGGCCGCGGCCAAGCAGCCCTATATGTGCATCGACGCAGTGGCCGATTTCCGCGAACTGACCGACATCAAGATCGCCGCCGGGGTCACCGGCCTGTTCATGGTCGGCGGCGGGGTGCCCAAGAACTTCGCCCAGGACACTGTCGTCTGCGCCGAGATTTTGGGGGTCGAGGCCGAGATGCACCGCTACGCCGTGCAGATCACCGTGGCCGACGTGCGCGACGGGGCCTGCTCGTCCTCCACGCTCAAGGAAGCCGCGTCCTGGGGCAAGGTGCAGACCACCCACGAGCAGATGGTGTTCGCCGAAGCCACCACCGTGGTGCCGCTGATCGCGTCGGACGCCTACCACCGGGGCGGCTGGAAGGCCCGCGACAAACGCCGCTGGGCGAAGCTGTTCGCGTAAGCCGGGCGTAAGGGCCGCTTGCGGGCGGCCCTCTTCGGCTTTACCTCAGAGGCATGGGATCGACGAGCCATGCAGACCATCATCACGAGCCGCTGGGACTCAGCGGCCGGGCGTTGAGCGCCGGGCTGAAGTCGGCCGAAGCGCGCTGCGAAACCCAGGGTCAGAAGCTGACCCCGGCGCGGCGCCGCGTGCTGGAGCTGCTGATGAAGGCCGGCCAGCCGGTCAAGGCCTATGACCTGATCGGCGCCTTCAGCGAAATCGCCGGCGAGACGGCCAAGCCGCCGACCATCTACCGCGCCCTGGAATTCCTCGAACGCGAGGGCCTGGCCCACCGCATCGAGAGCCTATCGGCCTATGTCGCCTGCCGCGGCGATCCCGGCGAGCACGCCGCCGCCTTCCTGATCTGCGACTGCTGCGGGCGAACCGAGGAGATCGCGGCCCCGGTCGACGAGGCCCTGCGCGGCCTGGCGGGCCAGGTCGGCTACACCATCCAGACCGTGGCCATCGAAGCGCGCGGGCGCTGCCTGGCCTGCCGCGAAGACCCGCAAGCCGCCCATACCCACGGATGAGCGCATCAGGCGTCGAGATCTGGAGGGGCGGCGTCACGCCCTGGCAGTGCGACGAGATGGGGCACATGAACATGGGCTTCTATCTGGCCATCGCCACCGAAGGCATGGCCGGACTGGCCGCCGCCCTGGGCATGCCCCACGCCTTCTCCACCGGGGCCGGATCGACCCTGCTGGTGCGCGAGCACCATGTGCGCTTCCTCAAGGAAGCGCGGCCGGGCGACGGCCTGACCATGACCGGCGGGGTGCTGTCGATCGGCGAGACCGACGCGGTGCTGCTGCAGGTGCTGACCCACGCCTCGGGCCAGCCCGCCGCCGCCATCACCGCCCGCATCAGCCACGTCACCCCGCATCAGCTGAAGCCGTTCCCCTGGTCCAAGGCCACATTGCGCCTGGCCCAGGATATGATGCTGGAGGCCCCGGACTTCTCCAAGCCGCGCGGCGTATCGGCCGCGCCCGTGGCCGCCACCAAGGCCAGTGTCGCGGCGGCCGAGGCTTTCGGTCTGCCGATCACCGCCGCCGGGGCCCTGGGACCGCAGGACTGCGACATCTTCGGGCGCATGTTCCCCGAACAGGTGCTGGCGCGGATCTACGCCTCGGTGGGCCACGTCTTCCGCCGCTCGCACGCCGCGGCGCTGGAGGCCCAGCCCCATCTGCAGGGGCGCCTGGGCGGGGCGGCGGTGGAATACCGCGCCCTCTATCACGCCTGGCCGCAGGCCGGAGACCGGCTGCAGCTGCGCTCGGGCCACAAGGCGCTGACGCCCAAGAGCCGCAGCGTGGTGCACTGGCTGCTGGACCCGACCTCGGGCCGGCCCTGGGCCAGCGCCGAGATCGTCTCGCTGTTCCTCGACCTGCAGGAGCGCCGCGCCCTGGTCATGCCGGAGGAGGTGTTCGCGGTGATGTCGTCCGAGCGGATCGAGGGTCTGGACCTTTAGGCGAGCTCGGGAGTTTCAGCCTCCATGCCGCGAATCTTCACCATCGGCTATGAGCAGGCCTCCCTGGATCAGGTGATCGGCGCCCTGAAGGCGGCCGGGGTCGCGGTGGTGGTCGATGTGCGGGCGGTGGCGGCCTCGCGCCGCGCCGGGTTCTCCAAGACCATCCTGGGAAACAGCCTGAAGGCGCAAGGCATCGACTACGTCCACCTGCGGGCGCTGGGCACGCCCAAGGCCGGGCGCGATGCGGCCAAGGCGGGGCGCACCGGCGAGATGCACGCCATCTTCGAGGACCACATGGCCGAGCCGGGCGCTGTCATCGCCTTCGAAGAGGCCGGACGGATCGCCAAGGCGCGATCGGCAGCCCTACTCTGCTACGAGGCCGACGCCGGCCATTGTCATCGCCGCATCCTGACCGACCGGCTGCGGGACGAGGCGGGCTTCACCGTCATGGATTTGAACATCCCGCTCTAGGGGTTAATATTCACGCGTTTCCCGCCCCTGCGCCGCTATCCTTCGGCCGAGGGCTATGGCATTAGCCTCTTGGCGAATAACGGGGTTTTCCGTGTATCGGCGCATCTACAGCGCATTCATCGCGGCGCTCATCGGCGTCTTGCTGTTCAGCGGCGCCGGCCTGGCGCAACAGCGCACCGCGCCGGCGGCTGCGGATGCGGACTTCGAGTATCGCCTCGGCCCCGGTGACAGGCTGCGGGTGATCGTGTTCGGCGAGGAGTCCCTGACCGGGGAGTTCTTCGTCTCCGGCGCGGGGACCATCGCCTTTCCGCTGGTCGGCGAGATTCCTGTCCAGGGCAAGACGGTCCCGCAGATCCAGTCCGCCATCGAGGATAAGCTGCGCGACGGCTACCTGAAACAGCCCAAGGTCAGCGCGGAGGTGCTGAACTACCGCCCGTTCTACATCCTGGGCGAGGTGATGAAGCCCGGCACCTATCCCTACACCAGCGGCCTGACGGTGCTGAACGCCGTCGCCACCGCCTCGGGGTTCACCTACCGCGCCGAGAAGCGCAAGGTGTTCATCAAGCGCGCCGCCGCCAACGTCGGCGAGATCGAGCAGGCCCTGACCCCGACCACGCCGGTGGAGCCGGGCGACACCATCCGCAGCGACAAAACGACCAACGCGCTGGTCGGCGGCAAGTACTACATGAACCGCCTAGTGGCCTTCACCGCGTCGTACACCTACGCCAACCTGACGACCTCGGGCACGTCGCCCGGGCCGCGCTACACTGACAACAAGTTCTTGTTGGGCACGACCCTGTCGTTCTAAAAGGGCAGTAACCCCCCGTAGTTGGTAAACAGCATGAACTTTCAGCGCATTTTACCGACTGCCGGACCAGACCAGACTGCCGGAGAGCGTGATCCGCTACAGCTGATCTCGACTTTCCGGCGGCGGTCGCGGGTTTTCGCCGCCAACTTCCTGCTGGTGATCGCCGGGGTGATGATCTTCACCCTGCAGCAAACGCCGCGCTATACCGCCACCCCTATGTGATGATCGACACCCGCAAGCGGGATGTCAGCAAGATCGATCAGGTGCTGTCGGGTCTGCCCGCCGACTCCAGCGCGGTGGACACCGAGGTCGAGATTCTCCGGTCCCGCTCCCTGGCCACCCGGGTCGCCCTGAAGCTGAACCTGGTCGCGGACCCCGAATTCAATGGCAGGCTGCGTAAGCCGTCCCTGGCGAGCACCTTGCTGTCGGCCCCCATGGGCCTGTTCAAGTCGGCCGCCCCGGTCCTCTCCCAGCGCTCGGCAGCCGACCAAAAGGCGCTCAACGACCGCAAGGAACTGGAAGCTGTGGTCGACGTGGTGCTCCGGCGCCTGAAGGTCGCCCGCGCCGGTCTGACCTATGTGATCGGCATCGACTTCACCTCGACCGACCCGACCAAGGCGTCGATGATCGCCAATACCTTCGCCGACGACTATCTGCTGGAACAGCTCGAGGCCAAGTTCGACGCCACCAAGCAGGCGTCCAGCTGGCTCAACGATCGTCTCGGCCAATTGCGCGTTCAGGTCGAACAGGCCGAAAGCGCGGTGGCGGCCTATCGCGCCCAGGCCGGCCTGATCGGCGCGATCGGTTCGAGCCTGACCGAACAGGAAGTGTCGAACCTGAACCAACAGCTGGCCCTGGCCCAGGCCTCGTCGGCCGAGCAGGAAGCCAAGGTCCGCACCGCTCGTGGCCAACTGGCCGGCGGCTCCAACGGCGAGGATGTCGGCGCCGCTCTGGATTCCGACGTGGTCAAACGCCTGCGTCAGCAACGGGCGGAAGTCAGCGGCAAACAGGCCGACCTGCAAACCCGCTATGGCGCGCGCCACCCCGAGGTGCAGCGCGTCGACCGTCAACTCGTCGATATCGACGCCCAGATCCAGCAGGAGATCAACCGCTCGATCTCGAACCTGGACGCCCAGGCCAATGTGGCGCGGCAGCGGGTCGCGTCGATCCAGTCCAGCCTCGGCCGCGCCCGCGGGACCCTGGCCGGGACCAATACCGCGGCGGTGCGGCTCAACGAGCTTGAGCGCAACGCAACCTCGGTGCGCACCCTCTACGAGAGCTTCCTGAACCGCTTCAAGGAAACCACCACCCAGCAGGGCATGGAGGATTCCGACGCGCGCGTGGTTTCGAAAGCTAAGATCCCCAACACGCCGAGCTTCCCCAAGATCAATCTCAACCTGGCTCTGGCGGTCATGCTCGGACTCGGCGCCGGCATCGGGGCCGTGCTCCTGGCCGAGGCCCTGGACAGCGGCATCGCCACCTCCGAAGACATCGAACGCTTCCTCGGGGTGGCCAGCCTGGGCTCGATCCCCCTGTTGTCCTCGACTCAGGGCAAGGACACCGGCGGAGGCGGGGAATCGCCGTCCGACATGGTGGTGGAACGACCGCTGTCGGCCTTCGCCGAAGCCTTCCGCAACCTGCGCACCTCGATCGTCTATTCTCGGGTCGACAAACCGATCCGCGTGATCGCGGTCACCTCGTCCCTGCCCGGCGAGGGCAAGACCACTACCGCCTTCTGTCTCGGCCGGGCCATGGCCATGTCCGGCAGCCGCACCGTGGTCGTCGACTGCGACGTGCGCCGCCGCAACATCAACCGTCTGCTCGGCCAGGAGCCGGCGGTCAGCCTGATGGAAGTGCTGACCGGCAAGGTCACCCTGGATCAGGCCCTGGTGCTGGACGCCGCCTCGGGCGCTTGGTTCCTGCCTCTGGCCCGCTCCAGCTTCACGCCCAAGGATCTGTTCGGCGGCCAGGCCATGTCCAACCTGCTCAACGAGCTGAAGGCGCGCTTCGAATTCGTGCTGCGCGACACCGCGCCGGTTCTGCCGGTGGCCGACACCCGCGCCCTGGCCCCCAAGGCCGATGTGGTGGTGTTCCTGACCCAGTGGCGGCGCACCCCGCGCCGCGCTGTTCAGGCCGCCTTCGAGCTGCTGCGTTTGGTGGGCGCCGATATCGCCGGTGTCGCCCTGACCCAGGTCGATGTCCGCGAACAGGCCAAGTACGGCTACGGCGACGCGGGCTACTACTACCGCCCCTACCGCAAGTACTACGCTCAGTAAGGCCGGGGCGCGCGCCCCGGTCGCTGACGCAGCCGCCTATCGCGGCGCGCGCTTGGCCAGGATGCGTTGCAGGGTCCGCCGGTGCATGTTCAGCCGGCGCGCGGTTTCCGAAACATTGTGGCCGCACAGCTCGTAGACGCGCTGGATATGCTCCCAGCGGACACGGTCGGCCGACATCGGGTTCTCCGGCGGCGCCGGGCCGTCCTCGCGGGCCAGCAGGGCCCTGACGACATCGTCGGCATCGGCGGGCTTGGGCAGATAGTCGACAGCGCCGGCCTTCACCGCCGCCACGGCGCTGGCGATATTGCCGTAGCCGGTCAGCATCACCGCGCGGGCGTCCGGACGCGCCGCATGCAGGGCTTCCACCACGCTGAGGCCGTTGCCGCCCTCCAGCCGCATATCGACCACCGCGAAAGCGGGGGCGCTCGTCTTCAGATAGGCGAGGGCCTCGGCGACGCCGGACACCAGGGTCGGCTCGAAGCCCCGGCTCTCAAGGGCGCGTCCCAGGCGGGTGCGCAGGGGCGCGTCGTCGTCCAGGACCAGCACGGTCTTGTCGGGCAACTCGGCAATGACTTCGGCAATGTCGGTCATCGTCCAGGTCCAATCTCACTAGCCATCAGGGTGCGACAACTTGTCCATTCCTATATGCGCTGGCTCGGGCCCCGAAGGCAATCAGTCTGGCGGCGCCTCGATCACATCGCGCGGCCAGCGGATCGCCACCACCGCCCCGCCGCCCCGGGCGTTGTGGAATTTCACCTCGGCTCCGGTGCGCTCAAGCAGGGTCTTGGCGATGAAGAAACCCAGCCCCATGCCCAGGTGCCCCGAGGGTGAGTTCTCTCCCGCCGGCCGGCTGGTGACGTAGGGCTCGCCCAGCTTGGCGAAGATTTCCGGAGCGAAGCCGGGGCCGTCGTCGCGCACCTCGATGGCGATATGGTCGTAGTCGTAGCGGCCGACCACCCGCACTTCGGTGGCGGCGAAATCCATGGCGTTCTCGATGAACGAGGTCAGGGCGTGGCCTACCTCCGGATGGCGGATCATCTCGGGCGGGTCGGTGTCCGGTTCGCCGACCACCGTCCACTCGACGCGGACGCCCTCGTCGCCCTCATTGTCCTGACCGGCGGCTTCTTCCAGAAGTTGGGGCAGGCTGACCCGGGCATGGACCATGTCGTCGGTGTCGGGCGCCTCGGCCAGGCGGCGCAGGATGTCGCGGCAACGCTGAGCCTGGTACGAGACCAGTTCTGCGTCCTCGCGCATCGGACCGGGCGGCGACTCCCGCGCCATTTCCTTGGCCACGATGGCGATGGTGGCCAGGGGCGTGCCCAGCTCATGAGCGGCGGCGGCGGCGAGGCCGCCCAGGGCCGACATCCGCTGTTCGCGCGCCAACACGCTTTCGGCGGCGTGCAGGGCCAGTTCCATCCGGGCCGATTCCGCCGCGGCGCGCCGGGCGTAGCTGGCGGTGATGACCACGCCGGCGCCCAGGGCCAGGGCGGCCGCGTAGCGATAGAGGCGGGGCAGGACGAAGGTCACGCCGCTGGTCCAAGGCAGGGGCTTCGAGGCGGCGGCCAGAAACAGCATGGTGGCCACCACCAGTCCGGCCAGGATCAGGGTGTCGCGTCCCTTGAGCGACGAGGCGGCCAGGATCGCCGGCACCAGCAGCAGCACGGCGAAGGGGTTGGTCAGGCCGCCGGTCAGGAACAGCAGGGCGCCCAACTGCAGGACGTCGAAGCCCAGTTGCACCGCCGCTTCCCACTGCACCAGCACCCGCTGCGGCGGCAGGGCCAGCACCAGGGCCAGGTTGAACAGCGCCGCCAGAGCGATCACCGCCAGGCAACCGCCCAGGGGCAGCTCGAACCCGAGCAGGAAGCGGGTGACCAGCAAGGCCAGCATCTGCCCGCCAATGGCGCCCCAGCGCAGCGACACCAGGGTGCGCAGGCGCAGGCGCTCGCCCGGCGCACCGGCGCCTTGCCTCGGGCCCGCGGCGGTCCTATCCAGTCGGTCGGCGGTATCTGGCGCGGCCAGGGTCATGTCTGCATCCAAACGGCGGATCGAAGGCTACGACGACATGAGCGTGATGCGAACCTGTTTGATGATCCTGCTGGCGACCGCGGTGGTCGGCTGCGGACCCTCGACGCCGGTCAAGGGCGGCGGCGAGCCTGTGGCCAGCGGCGTGGCCTTTATCGGGGGCCCGTTCAATCTGGTCGATCAGGACGGCCGGCCCCAGGATCAGCGCCTGCTGAACGGCAAATGGAGCGCCCTGTTCTTCGGCTACACCTATTGCCCGGACATCTGCCCCACCACCCTGCAGGCCCTGGCCCAGACCAAGGCGCAGCTGGGCGGGGCGGCCAAGGACCTGCAGATCGTGTTCGTCTCGGTCGATCCGGAGCGCGACACCCCGGCCCAGATCAAGGCCTATCTGCAGACACCCGCCTTCGCCCAGCCGACCATCGGCCTGACCGGTACGCCCGAACAGGTCGCCGCGGCGGTGAAGGCCTACCGGGTCGTGGTGCAGAAGCAGGGAACCGGCGAGGGCTATACCGTCAACCACACGGCGGTGATCTACCTGATGGACCCTAAGGGACAATTCGACCGGCCGATCACCGAGACCCTATCCCCCGCCGAAATGGCGGCCCAGATCAGGGATGCGATGAAGGCGGGCCCCAAGGTTTCGTCCTGATTGAGGCGGGCTTCGTCTTAGACGGGAATCCGACATACGAACCGGATTCATATCTTTGCATTATCCTTCGGGAATGATCTGATGCTGCAGCGCACAAAGCGCCCGAGGCCGATTGATGCTCTACGCCCTTCACGAAGCCGCCTACAACGCCGCCGTCCCCCTGAGATTGGCCGCAGACGCGGCGCGTGACTTCTGGGGCTCGCCCGCCAACCCGGCCGGCCACACGGAATATGCGCGCAAGCTGTTCGCTTCGGCGGACATGATCTCCAACATGACTCGCCGCTATGGCAAGCCGGACTGGCGCATCGACGAGGTCGAGGTCAACGGGCACGCGGTGGCGGTCCGGATGGAGACGGTGTGGAGCTCCGCCTGGGTCAAGCTGCAGCACTTCCGCCGCGACCCCGGCGCCCTGGCCGCCGCCGGCCAGCCCGGGCCCGCGCCCGCGGTCCTGATCGTGGCGCCTCTTTCGGGGCATTACGCCAGCTTGCTGCGCGGGACCGTGAAGGGCTTCCTGCAGGATCACGACGTCTACATCAGCGACTGGAGCAACGCCCGCGACGTGCCGCTCTATGAGGGCCGCTTCGACTTCCATGACTTCGTCGACCATGTGCGGGCCATGATCACCGCCATCGGCCCCAACACCCATGTGGTGGCCGTATGCCAGCCGGGTCCGCCGGTGCTGACCGCCTCCGCCCTGATGGCCGAGGACAAGGACCCGATGCGGCCCGCCTCGCTGATCTTCATGGGCTCGCCGATCGACGCGCGCCTGTCGCCCACCGTGACCAACAAGATGGCCGAGGACCGGCCGTTCACCTGGTTCCAGCAGCACATGATCCATGGGGTGCCGGCGCCGTACCTGGGCGCCATGCGCCGGGTCTATCCGGGCTTCGTTCAGCTCTACAGCTTCATGTCGATGAACGAGACCATGCACCGCGACGCGCACTGGCGCTATTTCGAGGATCTGGTGAAGGAAGACGGCGACGCCGCCGACAAGCATCGCGAGTTCTACGACGAATATCTCTCGGTCCTCGACATGACCGAGGAGTTCTATCTGCAGACCATCGATATCGTGTTCCAGAAGTATCTGCTCCCGCGCGGCGAGCTGATCCATCGCGGCCGACTGGTGAAGCCCGAGCTGATCACCGACATCGCCCTGATGACCATCGAAGGCGCCCACGACGATATCTCCGGCGTCGGCCAGACCCAGGCGGCGCACGGCCTCTGCTCCGGCATTCCGGCCGATCTGAAGGAGCTCTACGTCCATCCCGACGTCGGCCACTACGGCGTGTTCAACGGCGGCCGCTTCCGCCGCGACATCTATCCGCGCGCCCGCGACTTCATCCGCCGCACCCACGAGGCCGCGGTGCGCGTCGCCGCCTGATCGGCCACGCTTGAACTCCAGGTCGGACTCGCCCTCTAGCTAGGCCATGACTCTGTTTGGCGGCCACAAATACGCGCCGGGCGACCTGATCGAGGTGGCCGGACAGCGCGTGCGCCTGCGCGTCAGCCCGCGCGCCAGCCGCGTCAGCCTCAGGGTCGATCAGACCCGGCGCGAGGTGATCGCCTCGGCCCCCTCCGAACGGCGCCTGGGCGAGGCGGTGGCCTTCGCCGGCCAGCGGGCCGCCTGGATCTCGGCCCAGATCCGCTCCCTGCCCAGCCCGCAGACCCTGGAGCCCGGCGGCGTGCTCGACGTACTCGGCCGCCCGCACCGCCTGGAGCAGGCGGCCAGCCGGCTGAAGGCCGGCTTCCACGAGGACGATGACGGTCACCCGGTGCTGAGCGCATTCGGCGAAGGCGAGGCCTTTGGCCGGGCGGTGGTGCGCCTGCTACGCCGCCATGCCCTGGATGTTCTGGCCTCGCGCACGCGTTTGCACGCCAAGGCCTTGGGCCAGCCGGAGCCGAAGGTCGCGGTGATGGACGCCAAGGGCCGCTGGGGCTCCTGCCGCCCGGCCCGGCGCGGTGTGTTCGGCGGCCCGGCCCGGGGCGACACCGGCTCGATCCGCTACTCGTGGCGGCTGGTCCTGGCTCCGTTCGAGGTGGCCGACTACGTCGTGGTCCACGAATGCGCCCACCTGCTGGAAGCCAACCACGGCCCGCGCTTCTGGGCCCTGGTGCGCAAGGTGTGCGGCTCGGAGAAACCTTCCCGCGCCTGGCTCAGGCTGCACGGCGCGCGGCTGCACGGCTTCGGCCGCGAGCCCTAGAAGAACTCTGGTTGCTTGGCCGTGTTGGGCGCGGTCTGTCCGGGCGGCGCGGGCGGCGGCGCGGACGAAGCCCCGCCTTCCAGAAGGTCGCCGATCGGATCGCCGGACGACGGCGCCGCTAGGGGCGCGGGCTCGCCGCCGGGGATGTTGGACACATGCAGACGCGGCAGGGCGCCGGTCATGAAGCTGCGCCAGATTCGGGCGGGGAAGGTGCCGCCGGTGACCGCGCGCATCGGCGTGTTGTTGTCCTTGCCGACCCAGACCGCGGCCACGAAGCCGCCGGTGTAGCCGACGAACCAGGCGTCGCGATAATCGGACGTGGTGCCGGTCTTGCCCGCCAGATCGTAGCCGGCCACGCGGGCGCCGCCGCCCGAGCCCGACACGAGCACCTGGCGCATCATCTGGTTCATGTAGGTCAGGGGCGGATTGCCGATCACCTGGGCGCGGGGCGGCTTGGCCACGCTGTGGTCGTAGAGCACCTTGCCCGCCGCCGTGCGGATGCGCTCGATGCCGTAAGCCTTCACGCCATATCCGCCGTTGTCGAAGGCGGTATAGGCCTGGGCCATCTCCAGCGGCGAGACCTCCACCGCGCCCAGGGCCATCGACGGGTCGGTCTGGATCGGGGAGGTGATACCGAGGCGGTGGGCGGTGCGCGCCACGTTCTGGGTGCCGACCTCGTTGGCCAGACGCGCGGCCACGGTGTTGATGGATTCCGCCAGGGCCGTCTGCAGGGTGATCGGGCCCAGATATTTGTTGGTGAAGTTGTGCGGCTCCCAGTTGCCGATCTTGATCGGCTCATCCACGACCGGCGTATCGGGCGTGCGGCCCGCTTCCATGGCGGTCAGGTAGACGAACGGCTTGAACGAGGAGCCGGCCTGGCGGCGGGCGTCGGTGGCGCGGTCGAACTGGCTGTCGGAATAGTCGACGCCGCCGACATAGGCGCGCACCCGGCCCTCGCCGTCGAGCGCCACCAGGGCGGCCTGCTGCACCCCGCGCGAAGCGGCCTCGGCGGTGGCGGCCTCGCGGATCGCCCGTTCGGCATCGGTCTGGATCGGCAGGTCGATGGTGGTTTCCACCACCAGGTCCTGCTGCAGGACGTCGTCCTTGCTCTTGCCGAGGATCGAGCGGACCTCGCCGTCGACCCAATCGATGAAGTACTGCGCGCGCTGGTTGGCCAGGGTGCGCGACACCCGCACCGGCTGGGCGAAGGCGTTGTCGCGCTGCTCCGACGTGATCGCCTTGGTCTGCACCATCTGGTCCAGCACCACGGTGGCGCGGCGCTCGGCGCGGGCGGTGTCGGACAGGGGGCTGTAGCGCGACGGCCCCTTCATCAGCCCGGCCAGCAGGGCCGCTTCGCCCACGGTCAGCTTGGAGGCGGGCACGTTGAAATAGCGCTGGGCGGCGGCTTCGATGCCATAGGCGCCGGCGCCGAAATAGACCCGGTTCAGATAGAGGGCGAGGATCTCCTTCTTGGAGAACTTGCTCTCCAGCCACACCGCCAGGATCAGCTCCTGGACCTTGCGCCGGATGTTCTGGTCGGGGCTGAGGAACAGGTTGCGCGCCAGCTGCTGGGTGATGGTCGAGGCGCCCTGGGCGAAGCGGCGGCGCTGAACGTTGACCACCACCATCCGCACCATGCCGATCGGGTCAAAGCCGAAGTGGTGGTAGAAGCGGCGGTCCTCGATGGCGACGAAGGCGGCCGGCACATAGGGCGGCAGTTCGTCCAGATTGACCGGCGGCGCGAACTGGCTGCCGCGCACCGCCACCAGCCCGCCGGAACGGTCCAGGTATGAGATCGAGGGCTGGCGCTGCACCTGATAGAGCTTTGAGGTGTCGGGCAGGCCGTAGGCGAACACCGCCAGGAAGGCGACGCCGAAGATCAGCATCCAAACCGCGCCGACCGCGCCCCAATAGACGATCGCCTGCAGCGGCGTGCGCCGGGCCGGGCCGGAGGGGGGCAGGGGCCGAGGACCGGGCGCGCCGGTTCCCGCTGCGTGGCCGCCGCCTCTTCCAAAACCCTTCCCTGAGGATCCGGCGCCGCCGGACTTGCCTCTCGCCATGGTCGATGACTCTCCAACGGGGTCCCGCCCGCCAGGGCTGTTTAGCGTGAACCGCCTGCACGCCTCCAGCGATTTACGGGGTTTGACCGCTCGTTAAGCCCGTCAAGACTAAGCTCGAGGGATGGCTGAAGCCGCCGACATCCTCGAGGGCATGACCAAGCCCGCCGCCGTCATCGACAAGGACGGACGGCTGGCCGCGGCCAATGTGCTGTTCCACGGCACGGACGTGGCCGTCGAGCGGCTCGTGGCGCTGATGCCCGGCGAGCGGTTGCAGACCCCGGACGACGGCGGCGGATCGTGGATCTGGCGGGCCAAGCTGCTGCCTGGCGGCGAGCGTATGATGGTCGCCGACGCCGGCGAAATGGAGGCGCTCGACGGGCGCAAACGCTATCTGGCGGCGCTCAGTCACGAACTGCGCACGCCGCTCAACGGGGTGCTGGGCATGGCCGGGTTGCTGGCCGACACCCGGCTGGACGCCGACCAGAAGGCCTATGTCCAGGCGCTGCGCGAATCCGGCCAGCATCTGCTCAACCTGGTCAACGACGTCCTCGACCTGGCCAAGCTGGAATCTAGTTCGATCAGCCTGGAGACGGCCCCGGTCGACGTGGAATACCTGCTGCAGGGTGTGTGCGAATTGCTTAGCCCGCGAGCGCGGGAAAAGGGGCTGGAGATCGCCTGGGCGGCGGGCGCGACCTGCCCGCCGGTGATGGCCGACGAAGGGCGCCTGCGCCAGATCCTGTTCAACCTGGCCGGCAATGCGGTGAAGTTTACCGAGCGCGGCGGCGTTCTGCTGGAGGCCCGTCAGGTGATGGCCGACGACGGCGGGGTGATCCTGCGCCTGTCGGTGCGCGACACCGGGCCGGGGGTCGCAGAATCCGAGCGCGCCCGCATCTTCGAGGAATACGCCCGGGCCGCCGGCGCCGGGGCGCGGCTGGAGGGGGCGGGGCTGGGCCTGGCCATCGTCCGGCGGCTGGCGGCGGCTCATGGCGGCAGCGTCGGCCTGACCGTGCCGGATGACGGCGGATCGGAATTCTGGTTCGAGGCCCGCTTCGACCCGGTGACGGGCGAACAGCCCGTGGCCCAGCAGCCGCTCGGGGGATTGAAGGTTCTGGTGGCCTCGCCCAACGGCGTGGTGCGCACCGCCGCCGCCCGTCAGATCGAGGCTTGCGGCGGCCTGGCGGTCCTGACCGCCACAGCCCCGGCAGCCGAGGACGGCTATGACGCGGTGCTGCTGGACCGGGCCCTGTCCACCGACAAGAAGTTGAAGCCGCCGGCGGGCGCGCCTTGCCTGGTGATGCTGGCGCCCGACGAGCGGGCCAAGATTCCCGGGCTCAAGCCCGCCGGGTTCGCCGGCTATCTGATCAAGCCCCTGCGCCGCGCCTCGGTGGCCCAGCGGGTCCTGGCTTTGCTGACCCACGCCCAGACCTCGGCGGCCTCGCCGGAGGACGAACGCATCAGCCCGGCCAGCGCCGTGGGCGTGCGCGTGCTGCTGGCGGAGGACAATCCGATCAACGCCATCCTGGCGCGGGCGCTTCTTGAACGGGAAGGCTGCGCCGTCGACTGCGCGGCCAACGGGCTGGAGGCGGTGGCGGCGGCCCGCAGCGGCGGCCACGACCTCATCCTGATGGATGTGCGCATGCCGGTGATGGACGGCATCCAGGCCGCCCGCGCCCTGCGCCTGGAGGGTTATGTTGGCTCGATCGTGGCCCTGACCGCCGACGCCTTCGAGGACGACCGTCGCGCCTGCCTTGCCGTGGGCATGGACGATTTCCTGACCAAACCCCTGGAAGTCGGGGCCCTGCGCGCCATCCTCACCCGCTGGGGCGCACGGGTCTGGACGCCGGAGCCTGGGAAAGACAAGCTGGCCTCCTGATTTGGGCTCCGGGCGAGCCCTGGGGATTCCATGAGCAGCAAGCCTTCCAAGCGCGCCTCGTCCAAGGATGTGCTCAGCGCCCTCAGCCGCCCGCGCGTGCTGGTCATGCTGATGCTGGGCTTCTCGTCGGGCCTGCCGTTCCTGCTGACCGCCGGCACCTTCGGCTACTGGCTGCGCGACTCGGGCACCTCGCTCAAGGCGATCGGCTTCCTGTCGTGGGTGGGGTTCGCCTACAGCTTCAAGTTCCTGTGGTCGCCAGTGATCGACCGGGTCGATGCGCCGCTGATCGGCAAGTGGCTGGGCCGCCGGCGCGGCTGGATGCTGATCGCGCAAGGGGTGGTGGCCATCGGCCTGCTGGCCATGGCCCTGACCACGCCGGCGGCCGGACTGGCGGTAGTCGGCGCGGCGTCTCTGGTGGTGGCTTTCGCCTCATCGACTCAGGACATCGTCATCGACGCCTGGCGGATCGAGGCGGCGGAAAACAGCGAAGAACTGGGCCTGCTGTCGAGCGCCTATCAGCTGGGCTACCGCATCGCCCTGCTGGTGTCCGACAGCCTGATCCTGATCCTGGCCAACCACTTCGGCTGGCCGATCTCCTATGTCGCCATTGCGGCGCTGATGGGGGTGGGGATGTTCGCCACCCTCAAGGCCACCGAGTCGGTGCGCGGCGACAAGGCGCTGGACGCCAAGGCGGCGGAGGCGCCGCTATGGACCCCGCGCGGCTTCTTCGACGCGGTGGTCGGGCCGTTCGTCGCCTTCTTCCGCACCTACGGGGCCCTGGCCCTGCTGATGCTGCTGTTCATCAGCCTCTATCGCCTGCCAGAATATGTGATGGGGCCGATGGCGACGCCGTTCTACCACGACCTCGGCCTGTCCAAGGATCTGGTGGGGGGCGTGCGCGGCTCGTTCGGCCTGGTGGGGTCGTTCGCCGGGATCGCGGTCGGCGGCCTGACCATGGCCCGGTTCGGGCCGTTCAAGGGCATGATCCTGGGCGGTATTCTGCAGGCGGTGGCGATCGCCTCCTTCGCCCTGCTGGCGGTCTATGGCGGCGATGCGCGGCTGTTCGCGGCGGTGATGACCTTCGACAACTTCGGGGTCAGCGTGGCCGGGGTAGCCCTGGTCACCTACATGTCTACCCTGACCACCCTGGGCTACACCGCCAGCCAGTACGCTCTGCTGAGCTCGACCTACACCATCATCGGCAAGTTCCTGAAGGGCTTCTCCGGCGCGGTTGTTGAGGGGCTGGTGGCCCAGGGACATGCCCTGATGCAGGCCTATGCCCTGTTCTTCATCGGCTGCGGCGCCATCGGCCTGCCGGCGATCCTGGTCTGCTTGCTGTTGGCTCGGGTTACCCCCCGGCCCGCCGCGATGTGATCTTTTCGGACGCAAAAACCAATGCTGGCCTTTTCCCGCGTCTGACGGCAACCTCAGGTCAGAAACTGGAGACCCAAAAATGAAAACAGTCGTTCTAGGCCTAGCCTTCGCGCTCGGCGCCACCGCGGCGCTCGCCGCCTCGCCGTTCGACGGCAAGTGGGCGGGGACCTTCATGCGCCCGCAGCCAGCCGGCGATCAGGCGGTCACCATCACCGTCGCCACCGACGACAGCGGCCGGGTGACCGGCGCCATGACCCTGGCGGGGGCCACGGCTCCGGCGCCCATCGAGTGGGGTTATGTGACCAAGGACCAGATCGTCTACAAGGTCGTGGCCACTGGCCCCGCGGGCCTGGCGCCGTTCATCTACATCGGCCACATGACGCCCACAGGCATCGAGTTCGGCCGCCGTCCGGAAGATTTGAAGGTCGGCTTCCTGGTCAACGGGATCGTCAAGAAGGCGCCGTAAGCCAAGTCTCGGAGACAAACGGGCCGTCGCCGCAGGACCTGCGGGGGCGGCCTTTTTGCGCCCGCTACTGGTTGGCCGCCTGTCCCTGGAACAGGAATTCCGGCACCGCCGAGCGGATCAGGCGCAGGACCTTGTCCTCGTCGTGGGCGGCCACCGCGCGGGCCAGTTCGCTGACCTGACGGCGCAGGATGGCCAGGTCGGTGGTGCGCGGGCTGACCGCGAAGGCGCCCCCGTCGGCCACGCCCATCGAGTGACTCTCGTGCTCGTGGACCAGTTCCTCGTGCAGCTTCTCGCCGGGGCGCAGGCCGATGAACTCGATCTTGATATCGACGTCCGGCTGCTTGCCCGACAGGCGGATCATCTGGCGGGCCAGGTCGACGATCTTGATCGGCTTCCCCATGTCCAGGACATATACCTCGCCGCGCGGGGCCTTGGCGGCCAGGCCGGTGGCGGAGGCCTGCAGCACTAGCTGAACTGCCTCGGGAATGGTCATGAAGAAGCGGGTCACGTCGGGGTGGGTGACGGTGATCGGGCCGCCGGCGGCCAGCTGCTTCTGGAACAGTGGGGCGACCGAGCCATTGGAGCCCAGCACATTGCCGAAGCGCACGGCGGTGAAGCGGGTGTCGCCCTCGGCCAGGTCCATGGCCTGGCAGTAGGCCTCGGCCCAGCGCTTGGTGGCGCCCATGATGTTGTGCGGATTGACCGCCTTGTCGGTGGAGATCATGACCATGGCGCGCACGGCGAACTTGGCGCAGGCGTCGGCCACGTTGCGCGCGCCGATGACGTTGGTGTGCACGCCCTCGACGGCGTTGGCCTCGACCAGGGGCACATGCTTCAGGGCGGCGGCGTGGAACACGATGTCCGGCCGCTCGTCGGCGAACACCCGGTGCAGCGAGACCTCGTCGCGCACGTCGCACAGCACGACGCGGTGCGAGGGGCAGTCCTCGCGTCCGGCCAGTTCCTGCCCGATGGAGTAGAGGTTGAACTCGCTGTTCTCCAGCAGCACCAGCCGGCTGGGCTGGAAACCGCAGATCTGACGCGCCAGCTCCGAGCCGATCGAGCCCCCGGCGCCGGTGATCAGCACCCGCTGGCCTTCCAAAAGCTTGCGCAGGGCGACGCGGTCGAGCACGGCCTGGGGCCGGCCGAGCAGGTCGGCCAAGGCGATGGGGCGGGCTTCGCGGGCCTGGGCGGAGGTGTCGTCGCTGAAGTCCATCAGGCGCGGCAGGCGGCCGACGGTCATGCCGTGGTCGCTGGCCATGTCGAGGTACTGGCCGATACCCTCCTCGCCGATCTCGTCGTCGGCGATGATCAGGCGTTGCGGGCGGATCAGGCGCTGGTTGAGGAAGGCCATGGCCCCGTCCAGGTCCTGAGCCCCGCCGAGCACCGCTATGCCGTGGATATGGCGGCCGTGCCACTCGTGGCCGTCGGTGAGGATGCCGACCGCCGCATAGCCGCTATGCGGGTCGCGGTTGAGGTCGCGGATGAAGGGCTCGATGCGCTTGGGCTGGCCGATCACCATCACCGGCACCGACTGGGCGCTGAGCCGCGGGTGGGTGGTGAAGGGGCGCGGGGTGCGGCCGTCGGCCCGGGCCCGGGCGATGACCCGGGGCGCGGCCATCAGGGCGGCCATCAGGAAGAAGGCGAGCATGGGCGCCAGGTGCGGCGTCGCCGAGAAGGCCGGCGACCAGATCATCAGAGGCACGAACACCAGGGTGGTGAACAGCGACACCCGCACGATGCGGATGGCGTCCGACAGCGAGGTGTAGCGCCATACCGCGCGGTGCTGGTCCTGCCAGTAGGCGATGGCCACGGCGATGATGGCGAAGGCGGCGGCGCCGGGCAGCATGCCCTGCAGATCGCCGGTCAGGCCGCCGAGCGTCCACATACGGCCGCCGGTCACGGTGAAGGCCAGGGCGAACGCCAGCGCCGACGCGGCGGCGTCGTAAATCTGCGGGCCCAGCATCAGGGCGGCCGGCTTGGACGGGGGAGTTCCGTTTGCCATCAAGCGCTTATAGACGCGAAGAGCTGTCGGCGGAATGCCATTGACGGCGCCAGGCGACAAAGCGCGGCAGGCCCTCGTCTATGGTCACCTGGGGCGCGTAGCCGGTCAGGGCCTGCAGGCGCGAGATATCGGCGAAGGTGGCGGTGACGTCGCCCGGCTGCATCGGCAGCATGTGCTTCTCGGCGGCGCGGCCGAGCGCGTGCTCCAGCACATCGATCATGTCCATGAGGCCGACCGGGCGGTTGTTGCCGATGTTGAACAGGCGGTGTTCGGCGGGCTCGGCGGGCTTGTCGATCACGCCCATGATGCCGTCGACGATGTCGTCGATATAGGTGAAGTCGCGGGCCATTCGGCCCTCGCCGAACACGTCGATCGGACGCCCGGCCAGGATCTTCTCGGTGAAGCTGAAATAGGCCATGTCGGGCCGGCCCCAGGGCCCGTAGACGGTGAAGAAGCGCAGGCCGGTCTGCGGCAGGCCGTAGAGCTTGGAATAGGTGATGCTCATCAACTCGGCGGCGCGCTTGGTGGCGGCGTAGAGCGAGGCGGGCGCGTCCACCGGATCGTCCTCGCTGAAGCCCGCCGCGTTCAACGGACGGTCGCCGTAGACCGAGCTGGACGAGGCGTAGACCAGCTGTTTCAGGCCGGTATGGCGGCGGCAGGCCTCCAGCACCGACAGGTGTCCGGCCAGGTTGGAACGCTCGTAGGCGAAGGGGTTGTCCAGCGAGTAGCGGACCCCTGCCTGGGCGGCCAGATGCACCACCACCGGCGGCGCCGCCCTGCGTACAAGAGCTTCCATCGTCGGAGCGTCGGCGATGTCCATCCGCGCCATCTCGAACCCGCGATGGGCAAGGAGGCGCGCGGCGCGGGCTTCCTTGAGGGCCGGGTCGTAATAGGTGTTGAAGTTGTCGACGCCGATGACCCGCTCGCCGCGGCCCAGCAGGCGCTCGCAGACATGCATGCCGATGAAGCCGGCGGCGCCGGTGACGATGACGGCCACGATCCCTCGCGATCAACCTGCGGCAGTCCTACACCGAAATCGCCGCGATGGGCGAAGACTGAGTTAGGCCCTCAGCTGCCGCGCATCGATGGGCAGGGAGCGGATGCGCTTGCCGGTGGCCTGGAAGATGGCGTTGCACAGGGCCGGGATCACCGGCGGCAGGGCCGGTTCGCCCAGGCCCGTGGGCGGGTTGTCGCTCTTGAGGAAGGCCACTTCGATCTGCGGGGCCGCGGGCATGCGGATCAGCGGATAGTCGTGGAAGTTGGTCTGCACCGCCTGGCCGTTCTCGAAGGTCACCGCCAGGGCCAGGGCCTGGCTGATGCCGTCGATCACCGAGCCCTGCGCCTGGTTCAGGGCGCCGGTGGGGTTGATGATCTGGTTGCCGATGTCGCCGGCGACCCAGACGTGGTCGATCTTGATCTGGCCGTCGGTCTCGACGCTGGCCTGCACCACCTCAGCGAAATAGCCCAGGTGGCAGAAGTAGTGGGCGATGCCCATGCCGGTGCGGGCGGGCAGGGTCTTCTTGCCCCAGCCGGACATGTTGGCGACCAGTTCAAGGACGCTGCGGGCGCGGCCGGTGTCGAAGCTGTCGCGCTCGCCGGTCTTACCGAACAGGCGCGGCTCGCCGAGCATGTCGAGGTGGAAGGCCAGGGTGTCCTTGCCGGCCGCGTGCGCCAGTTCGTCCATGAACGACTGCTGCACGAAGCACAGGGCGTTGGACCTTGGCGCCCGCATCGGGCCGGTGGGGATGCCCAGCGGCATCAGGGTGGTCTCGAAGGTCAGGTCGGACACCAGCCGCGCCGGCAGTTCGGTCGGGGCCATGTCGGCGGCGGCGGCGAACTTGGCCGGATCGTCACGGTCGGCGAAGCTGACAAAGTGGTTTTTCCAGCCCGACACCTTGCCCTGGGCGTCGAGGCCCGCGGTCATGTGGTGGAAGCCGCCGGGGCGGTAGAAATCGTGGGCCAGGTCGTCTTCGCGCTGCCACAGCACCTTGACCGGGGCCCCGGTTTCGCGGGCGATCCAGGCGGCCTCGGCCATGTAGTCGTTCTGCAGCCGCCGGCCGAAGCCGCCGCCGCAGCGCATCATGTGAATCTTCACGTCGGCCGGGGCGACGCCCATCAGCTTGGCGACGATCTCGCGGCCCGGCTGCGGGTTCTGGGTCGGCGCCCAGATCTCGATCTTGCCGTCCTTGACCTCGGCCGTGCAGTTCTGCGGCTCCAGATTGGCGTGCGACAGGAACGGGTAGGAGTAGGAGGCCTCGACCACCTTGGCGGCGCGGCCGATGGCGGCATCGGCGTCGCCGTCCTTGCGCAGGACCTTCTGGCCCTTCTGCGGCAGCAGCTTCGCGGCGTCGGCTGCGAACTGGACGCTGGAGCGGGCCGCCACGGGACCTTCGTCCCACTCGACCACCAGTTTCTCGCGCGCCTTCTTGGCCCGCCACCAGCTGTCGGCGACGATGGCGACGCCGGCGGCCAGGCCGTTGAACTCGTTATTTCCCTCGACGATGAAGGCCTTCTTGACGCCGGGCATGGCCAGGACCGCGTCGAGCTTGGCCGACTTCACCTTGCCGCCGTAGACCGGGCATTTGATGAAGGCGGCGTAGAGCATCCCCGGGCGCTGGGTGTCGATGCCGTAGATGGCTTCGCCCTTGACGATGCGCGGGCTGTCGATGCCGCGCACCGACTGGCCGATGATGGTGAAGTCCTTGGGGTTCTTCAGCGTCACGGTCTTCACGTCCGGCGCCGGGATCGTCGAGGCTTTCTTGGCCAGGGCGCCGTAGGTCAGCTTGCGGCCGGTCGGGGTGTGGGTGACCACGCTCATGTGGGCCGAGCATTCGGCGGCCGGGACCTTCCAGGTGGTGGCGGCGGCCTCGATCAGCATCTGCTTGCCGGCCGCGCCGACGCGGCGCAGCGGATCGTAGTTGACCGGGGTCGCGGTCGAGCCGCCGGCGACCTGTGAGCCGTATTTGGCCGGGTCGCTGAGGGCCTGCAGGATACGCACCTTCGACCAGTCGGCTTCCAGCTCCTCGGCGATGACCATGGGCAGCATGGTCTTGATGCCCTGGCCGCACTCGGGGTTCTTGCCGATGATGGTGATGATGCCGTCCGGCTCGATGCTGATGAAGGCGTTGAGGTCGGACGGAGCGGCGGCGGCGGCCACCGCGCCCTTGGCGGTCAGGCCCCAGCTGATGAAGAAGCCGCCGCCGGCGGCGGCCCCGCTCTTGAGCAGGGAGCGGCGGGTGGGGACGAAGGACGCGTCGTCAGCCATGGTCTCAGCCCTTCGCCGGAGTGGATGCAGCCGCGGACGCCAGCACCTGCTGCGGGGCCGGCGCGGCGCCCAGGGGCGTGTCGATGCCGGCGGCCTGGCGGATGGCGGTGCGGATGCGCGTGTAGCAGGCGCAGCGGCAGATGTTGCCGGTCATGGCGCTCTCGATCTGCTCGTCGCTGGGCTTGGGCGTCTTGGACAGCAGGGAGGTGGCCGACATGATCTGGCCGGCCTGGCAGTAGCCGCACTGCATGACGTCGTGGTCGATCCAGGCCTTCTGCACCGTGGCCCCGAGGGTGGTCTCGGCCATGCCCTCGATGGTGGTGACCGCCTTGGTCCCGACCCGGGAAATCTGCGTCTGGCAGGAGCGCACCGCGACCCCGTCCAGATGCACGGTGCAGGCCCCGCACAGGCCCGCGCCGCAGCCGAACTTGGTGCCGACCATGCCCAGCGTATCGCGCAGGACCCACAGCAGCGGGGTGTCGGCCTCGACATCCGCCGTATGCGCCTTGCCGTTGACCTTGATCGTATAGGCCATGACGTTTCCTCGGTTTTCGGATCGAACCCTGAAGGCAGTATACAGCGGCAGCGAGCACTGTCACGCCTGTCTCCACTGGATGTGAGGTCAAGGCCCAGGTGTTCGTCCAGTATTCGAACCGCTATATTTCATCGGATACGATCTTGATCGAACCCGATGGGCTGGTGCGATCGCGGCTTCCGCCGCCCGCTGAAGCACGCTAGCTTTTGGCCATGGGCGGCATTCAAAAATCTCTCCTGGTGACGGTGGCGGCGATCCTCGGCTTTTGCGCCGTGGCCGGATTCGCCATGGGCCTGACCTCGACCTTCTCGCGCAAGGTGGCGACGGGCGACGATGACGAGACCCCGATCGCCGCCAATCTGCCGCCGGGCGTGGTGATCAAGGACGCTCAGGCCCTCGCGCCGCCTCCGCCGCCGGTTCCCGTCGCGCCCAAACCCAAGGCCGACGCTCTGGCCGTGGCAGCGTCCGACACGCCGCCGTCCAGCGCCCCCGCGGCCGTCAAGGCGGCGCCGGTCGCCGCGCCGCCGGAATCCGCGCCCGGCGCGCCGGCCAGCCTTGCCCCCGCGCCGATCCGCCCGCCCGCGCCCCTGCCGACGGACTTGCCGCCGACCTAGTAGGGCGTGCCGTCCTTGTGCGTGTACTGGCGGCTGTGAGCCTCGGCCATCAGATCGATGTCGGGATAGTCGGCGCCGTCCTTGCCCGGCATGCGTGAGCCGATCTCCAGCAGCACGGCCTCGGTATCGGTGCGGTTCTGCAGGTGGTGGCCGTCCTGTTCGCCGCCCTTGAAGCCCGCGCAGTCGCCCGCGCGCAGGATTTCCTCGCCGGCGTCGGTGACCAGCACCACCTCGCCCTCCACCACCCAGACGAACTCGTCCTCGGCGGTGTGCCAGTGGCGCTGGCTGGTCCATTGGCCGGGCGGCAGGCGCATCAGGTTGACGCCGAACTGGGTCATGCCCGCCGCGTCGCCCAGCTTCCAGCGCTTGCGATCCTTGCACATGGCGTCGAACGGCGGCGGATAGGCGGTGCCGAAGCGGGTCGGGGCTGCGGCGATATCAATTTTCTTGCCCATCTGGGTCTCCTTTGTCCCAAGTATTTGCAGCAACCGCCTTCGCGCGCTACTCGCGGTGTATGGCTATCGACGTCCTCGACCTCGCCCGCGACCTGATCCGCCGCCCTTCGGTGACCCCGGCGGACGCCGGCGCCATGGACACGCTGCAGCGGGCGCTGGAGGGGCTGCGCTTTGCCTGCCGCCGGATGCGCTTCGGCGAGATCGAGAATCTGTACGCCCGGCGCGGGACCGCCTCGCCCAACCTCTGTTTCGCCGGCCACACCGATGTGGTGCCGGCGGGGGATGAGAGGGCCTGGACCTCCGGCCCTTTCGAGGCGGCGGTGGCCGATGGCCTGCTGATCGGGCGCGGTGCGGTGGACATGAAGGGCGCCATCGCCGCCTTCGTCGCCGCTGTGGCGGCGCTGGACCCGGCCAAGCAGACCGGCTCGCTCAGCTTCCTCATCACCGGCGACGAAGAGGGCGTGGCCCACGACGGCACCGGCAAGGTGGTCGCGGCCCTGATGGCCGAAGGCGAGCAGGTCGATCACTGCATCCTCGGCGAACCGACCTCCGCCCAGCGGTTCGGCGACCAGATCAAGGTCGGCCGCCGCGGCAGCTTCAACGCCCGCATCACGGTGGAAGGCAAGCAGGGCCACGTCGCCTATCCCGACAAGGCCGCCAATCCGATCCCGGTGCTGGTGCGCCTGCTGGCCAAGCTAGGTGATCGGGTGCTGGACGAGGGCTTCCCGCGCTTCCCGGCGTCCAACCTGGAAGTCACCACCATCGACGTGGGCAACCCCACCACCAATCTGATCCCGGCCCGGGCGACGGCGCGGCTCAACATCCGTTTCAACCCGCACCACACCACCGACAGCCTGACCGCGTGGCTGGCGGGCGAATGCGAGGCGGTGGTGCTGGAGCAGGGCTTCTCCGGCCAGGTGTCGCTGGACCCCAGCCCCACCGGCAACAGCTTCATGACCGAGCCCGGCGCCTTCGTCGATGTGGTGACGGGCGCGGTGCAGGATGTCACCGGCCAAACCCCCGAATTGTCGACCACCGGCGGCATCTCCGACGCCCGTTTCATCCGCGCCCTGTGTCCGGTGATCGAGTTCGGACTGGTGGGCGCCACCATGCATGCGGTTGACGAGCAGGTCACGGTCGACGAGCTTCGCGCGCTGCAGGCGGTCTACGGCCGTCTGATCGAGCGTTATTTCACCACCTTCGGCTAACGGGGAACACGAATGTCCGACTACGGATCGCGCGGCAAACGGCGCATGGACAAGGGCGTGATGGTCGCCCTGGGCGTGGGCGGTCTGGTGATCGTCGGCGTGGTCGGCTCGATCGCCCTGGCCAGCAAGCGCAATACCGACGCCGGCTACGCGGCGTACGCGCAGAAGTACGGCGTGGGCGGCAAGCCCTGCCCAGAGGTCAACCGCGCCGAGATGGCCGCCGACGGCCCCGACCCGACCCATGCGACCGACTACGGCGGCATGCACATCATGCGGGCCTTCGGCGATGTCGAGTGCAACGAGATCGTGGTCAAGGGCCGGCTGAAGATCTGCCTGTTCTCTAGCCCAGGGTCGCTGTCGGCCCAGATCGGCGACAAGACGGTGCTGTACCTGCCCGGCCTGGGCCAGCCGGCTTCGGTGATGGTCGACGAGAAGAACAAGCTGAGCTGCGTCCTGGCCGTCAAGAAGCCGCTCTCGAGTTCCTAGTACTCCACCCGGGTCAGGTAGAGCCCCTCCGCCGGGGCGACCTGGCCGCAGCGGGCGCGGTCGGCGGCTTCGAGCGCCGCCTGCAGGTCGTCGGCGGTCCAGCGCCCGACGCCGACCTCCGCCAGGGAGCCGGTCATCGAGCGCACCTGACGGTGCAGGAACGAGCGGGCGGCGAACTCCAGCACGATCTGCTCGCCCTCGCGGCGGACCTGCGCGAAATCCAGGGTCTTCATCGGCGAGTTGGCCTGGCAGCGGGCGTCGCGGAAGGTGGTGAAGTCGTGCAGGCCCAGCAGCCGCTGGGCGGCGTCGTGCATGGCCTGGGCGTCCAGCGGCTGCTTCACATGCCAGACGCGGTTCTGCTCCAGGGCCGGGGGGGGGCGCCGGTTGAGGATGCGGTAGATGTAGCGCCGACCGATGGCCGAGAAGCGGGCGTGGAAGTCACCCACGGCCACCGAGGCCTCGATCACCGCGATCGGTTCGGGCATCAGGTGGGCGTTGACCGCGTCGCGCACGGTGTCGGGCTTCCACACCTTGTCGACCTCGAAGTGGACGACCTGGCCGGTAGCGTGGACGCCGGAGTCGGTGCGTCCGGCGCAATGCACCCGGGCCGGCTCGCCGCAGAAGGCCTCTACGGCGCGCTCAAGCGAAGTCTGCACAGAGGGTTGCCCGGCCTGCGCCTGGAAGCCGTTGTACGGGCTGCCGTCATATTCGATCAGGAGTCTGTAGCGCGGCATCAGTCGAGCTTCGCGCCGCGGGTCAGGGGGAAGCCGCGCAGGAAGGTCTCGGCGTCCTGAGCGCCGCGCCCCTCGCGCTGGACGGTGAGCAGGCGCACGGCGCCCGAGCCGCAGGCGATCAAGAGGTCGTTGTCGAGGACGGCGCCGGGGGCGCCGGAGCCGTCGTCCAGTTGAGACAGCAGAGCTTTCACGCGCACCGGGCCCTTGTCGGACGGGGCCTCGAACCAGGCGCCGGGGAAGGGCGACAGGCCCCTGATCTTGCGGTCGACCTCTTCGGCCCGCGCGCTCCAGTCGATGCGCGCTTCGGCCGGCTTGATCTTCCTGGCGTAGGTCGCGCCTTCCTCGGACTGCGGGGTCAGGGTGACGCCGCCGCGCTCGATGGCGGCGAGGGCGCGGGGCAGCAGATGGGCGCCGATGGCGGACAGGCGGTCGTGCATGGTCCCGGCGGTGTCGAGCGGGCCGATGCGGACGGTTTCCGACAGGACGACAGGGCCTTCGTCGAGACCCTCGGTCATCTTCATCACCTGGGCGGCGGTGACGCTGTCGCCGGCCATCACCGCGCGCTGGATCGGGGCGGCGCCGCGCCAGCGGGGCAAGAGCGAGGCGTGCAGGTTGAACGAGCCCAGGCGCGGGGCGTCGAGCATGGCGGCGGGCAGGATCTGGCCGTAGGCGACGACGACGGCGGCGTCGAGGTCGAGCGCCTGGAAGGCGGCGATGGCGTCGGGGTCGCGCATCGAGGCGGGCGTCCTGACCTCCAGGCCCAGGCTCTGGGCGAAGGCCTGCACCGGCGACGGACGCACCTCTTGGCCCCGGCCGCGCGGGGCGGGCGGCTGGGCGTAGACCGCCGCGATCTCGTGGCCGGCGGCGGCCAGTTCGGCCAGGGCGGGCACGGCGAAGTCAGGGGTGCCGAGGAAGGCGATGCGCATGAGGGCGGTTTAGCGGGCGTGGGAACGGCGGTCTACGCCAGCCGTTGTGAGAGCAGCCCAGATTCCGGAACCCCAGCCATGCGCGCCTCTGCCCTGATCTCCGTTTCCGCCCTGACCCTCGCCGCCTGCGACAAGGGATCGTCCGCCGACCAGCACCTGAAAGCGGCCGGCGAGAACGCCAAGGCGGCTGTGTCTGACGTGGGCAAGGCGATCGAGGCGTCCGGCGTCGAGGTCAAGCAGGCGGGCGCCAAGATCGGCGACGGCATCAAGGACGCCGGCGACAAGGCCGCGCCCAGCCTCAAGGCGGCGGGCAACGACATCAAGGAAGCGGCGCACAAGGCCGGCAACGAGATCAAGGCCTCGGCTCACGACGCCAAGGAAGACCTCAAGTCCAAGGACTAATCGCGCAGCAATTCGTTGGGCGAGGTTTTGGACCGCGTCTGGGCATCCACGCGCTTGACGATCACCGCGCAATAGAGCCCCGGCCCGCCTTTGGGGTCGGGCAGGTTGCCGGGCACCACCACCGAATAGGGCGGCACCTTGCCGATGAAGATCTCGCCGGTGGCGCGCTCGACGATCTTGGTCGAGGCGCTGATGAACACGCCCATCGACAGCACGCTGCCCTGGCCGACGATGACGCCCTCGACCACTTCGGAGCGCGCGCCGATGAAGCAGTCGTCCTCGATGATGGTCGGGTTGGCCTGCAGCGGCTCCAGCACCCCGCCGATGCCGACGCCACCGCTAAGGTGCACGTTCTTGCCGATCTGGGCGCAGGAGCCGACGGTGGCCCAGGTGTCGACCATAGTCCCCTCGCCGACGTAGCCGCCGATGTTGACGAAGGACGGCATCAGGATCGCATTGCGGCCGATGAAGGCGCCCTTGCGCACCATGGCGCCCGGCACGGCGCGGAAGCCCGCCGCCTCGAATTCGGCCTGGCCCCAGCCGGTGAACTTGGTGGCGACCTTGTCGAACCAGGGCCCGGCGCCGCCATTGTCGTCGCCCATGACGCTGTTGGCGTTGAGGCGGAAGGACAGCAGCACGGCCTTCTTCAGCCACTGGTTGACGATCCATCCGTCCCCGGACGGTTCGGCCACGCGGGCGGCGCCGGCGTCGAGCAAAGCGAGGGCGGCGTCGACCGCATCGCGCACGGCGCCGGTGGTCTTGGCGTTGACGCCGTCGCGGGCGTCCCAGGCGGCTTCGATAGTGGATTGAAGGTCGCTCATCGGGCGGTCTCCTGGACGAGTGCGGTGCTGAGGAAGTCCGCGAGATCGGCGGTCTTGTGGTGGACGAAGGGGTGGTCGGAGGCCAGGGCGTGCGGGCCGACCAAGACGGTGGTCATGCCGAGGTCGTGGGCGGGGGCCAGGTTGCGGGCGCTGTCTTCGAAGAAGGCGGTGACCTTGGGATCGACGTCGTGCGCCTGCATCATCAGTTCGAAGGTGCGCGGATGCGGCTTGGGGATGTAGTCGGCCAGGGCGATGTGGAAGGTCGCCTCGAACAGGTCGTCCAGCTCCAGCTTCCGCAGCACCCGCTCGGCGTGGTTCTTGTCGCCGTTGGTGAACACCAGCCGCCGCCCGGGCAAGGCCTTGATGGCCGCGCGCAGCACCGGGTCGGGATGCAGGCTGGCCATGGAGACGTCGTGCACCTCGTCGAGGAAGGCCTCGGGATTGACCCCATGGTTGGCGATCAGGCCGGCCAGGGTGGTGCCGTGCTCGTTCAGGTACCGCTTCTGCAGGGCATAGGCGTCGGCCCGCGATAGGCCCGCCTCGCGCGACACGAACTCGGTCATGCGCCCCTCGATCAGGCTCATGAACTCGGCCTCGATCGGGTAGAGGGTGTTGTCGAGGTCGAACAGCCAGAGGTCGATGTGGCGCAGGTCTGCGCCGGTCCTGGCGGTGGTCATGCGCAGATCAGCGTGCCGGCGCCGGTGTGGGTGAACAGCTCGGCCAGCATGGCGTGCGGCTGGCGCCCGTCCAGGATGACCACGGCCTCGACCCCGACCTGGACCGCGGCGATGGCGGTCTCCAGCTTGGGGATCATGCCGCCGGTGGCCACGCCGGTGGCGATGGCCTCGATGGCCTGGGCCACGTTCATGCTGCGGATCAGCTCGCCGTTCTTGTCCAGTACGCCCTTCACGTCGGTCAGCAGCAGCATGCGCTTGGCTTTCAGCGCCCCGGCCAAGGCGCCGGCCACGGTGTCGGCGTTGATATTATAGGTCTCGCCGGCGTCCGACACGCCGATCGGCGCCACCACCGGCACATAGTCCTCGGTGGCGTGGATCAGGGCGTGGATGATCTGCGGGTCGATGTGGCGCGGCTCGCCGACGAAGCCGAGGTCGATGATCTCCTCCAGCCCGGTGTCGGGGTCGCGCTTGACCTTCTGCGCCTTGTCCACGGTGATCAGCCGGGCGTCCTTGCCCGACAGGCCCACGCCGCGCACGTCGGCCTCGGCGCCGGCCTGATTGATGAAGTTGACGATCTCCTTGTTGATCGCCCCCGACAGCACCATTTCGGCTACCTCCATGGTCGGGGCGTCGGTCACGCGCAGGCCGTCGATGAAGGTCGACTCGACGCCGGCCTTCTTGAGCATGCGGCTGATCTGCGGGCCGCCGCCGTGGACGATCACCGGGTGCACGCCCAGCAGCTTGAGCAGCACGCTGTCGGCGGCGAACAGGCGCGCGACCTCGTCCTCGCCCATGGCGTGGCCGCCGTACTTGATGACCACGACTTCGCGGTCGTAGCGCTGGATGAAGGGCAGGGCCTCGGCCAGGGTCTTGGCCGTCGCCCAGCCGCCGTCTTCGCGGGGGGTGTCAGTCATGATCGCGGTCTTTCGGCCAGAGCGGGATGCGCGGGCTGGGATTAGCCGGGACGGGGCGGTTTGTCACCCCAAGGGCGCGGGGATGATCTCTACGGCGGCGAGGATCTCGGCGCGCAGTTCGGGCAGGCCGTAGCCCTTTTCCGCCGAGGTGGCGGCGACGCGGGGGAAGGCGGCGGGGCGGCGGACGATGGCCTTGGCGGTGGCGTCGAGGGTTTCCTGCAGCTCGGCGGCCTTGATCTTGTCGGCCTTGGTCAGGACGATCTGGTAGGAGACCGCCGCCACATCAAGGGCGTCGAGCGCTTCCTTGTCCACGTCCTTCAGCCCGTGGCGGGCGTCGATCAGCAGGTAGACCCGCTTGAGGTTCGGCCGTCCGCGCAGGTAGGCGCGGCCGAGGTTCTGGAAGTCCTTGGCGGTGGAACGCGAGACCTTGGCGAAGCCGTAGCCGGGCAGGTCGACCAGGCGCAGGCGCTCGTCGGCCACGAAGAAGTTGATCTCGCGGGTGCGGCCGGGCTCGTTTGAGGCGCGGGCCAAGCCCTGGCGGCCCACCAGCCCGTTGATCAGCGACGACTTGCCGACGTTGGAGCGGCCGGCGAAGGCCACCTCGGGCAGGTCCGACGCCGGCAGGCCGGACATGGCCACGGCGCCCATCAGGAAGCTGACCGGGTGGGCGAAGAACACGCGCGCGGTCTCCAGGGCGTCCGCATCGAAGACGCCGTCTTCCGGCGCTTCCATCCCGCCCCGGTCGAACCTCATGTCGCGGGCGCCGGCTTGCCGGTGAACTTGCGGATGATCTGGTCGATCGGGTTATCGACCTGGAACCGGCGCATGATGATGTACTGCTGGATGATCGACAGGACGTTGCTCCACGCCCAGTAGATGACCAGGCCGACGGCCACGCCCGAGATCGAGAACATGAAGATCAGCGGCATGAACTGCATGATCTTCTGCTGGGTCGGATCGATGCCGGTCTGCGGGCTCATCTGCATGGTGAGCCACATGGTCAGAAGGTAGAGGATCGGCCACAGGCCGATATGCAGCGGGCCGTCCAGGAACGGGCCGATGAACGGAACCATGGCCGGAGCGAAGGGCAGGGCCCCGAACAGGTTGGTGAATGTGGTCGGATCGCGCGCCGACAGGTCCTGGACCCAGCCGTAGAACGGCGCGTGGCGCATCTCGATGGTGACCGACAACACCTTGTAGAGGGCGAAGAACACCGGGATCTGCAGCAGCATCGGGATGCAGCCCATGAAGGGATTGATCTTCTCCTTCTGGTACAGCTCCATCATGTCCTTCTGCTGCTTGGCGGCGTCGCCGTTGGCGCGCTTCTTGATCGCCTCCAGCTGCGGCTGGACCTTCTTCATCTTGGTCAGAGACTCGTAGCTCTTGTTGGCCAGGGGGAAGAACACGATCCTCACGGTGACGGTCAGCAGCAGGATGGCGATGCCGAAGTTGCCGACGTGCTGGTAGAAGAACTCCACCACGGTGAACAGCGGGCGGGTCAGGAACCAGAAGTTGCCCCAGTCGACCGCCTGGTCGAACTCCGGCACCCCCAGCGACTGCTGGTAGGCCTTGAGCAGCGGCACCGTCTTGGCCCCGGCGTAGAGGTGCACGGTCTGGGCCATGGTCGCGCCCACCGCCGCCGTTTGCAGAGGTCCGACGTAGTTGGCTTCGAAGATGCTGGCGGTTGGCGAGGGGGTCACGCGGAAGGTGCCCTGGACCTGCTGGGTCTGGTCGGGGACCAGGGCCGCCATCCAGTATTTGTCGGTGATGCCGAGCCAGCCGCCCTTGGACGGGGTCACCTGGGGCTGCTCGTCCTTCTTCCACTTCGAGTATTTGGAGATCTTCAGGCGCTCGCCGAGCCAGCCGATGGCGCCTTCGTGGACCACGCCGCTGCGCAGGGCGCCCTGCGGCAGGCAGGGGTCTTTTTCGGTGGCCGGGCACAGACGCTGCACCGAGCCGTAAGGCGCCAGGGCCACCGGCGCGGGGCCGGCATTGGCCACTTGGTCGGCGATGGTGAACATCGCCTTGTCATCGACCGACACCGTGCGGGTGAAGTTGAGGCCCGAGGGCGCGGCGTAGGTCAGCACCACCGGATGGGTCGGGGTCAGGGTTTCGCCGGGCGCGGCGGTCCACAGGGTGTTCTGGTCGGGCAGGCCGGCGACATTGGCGCCGGTCCAGCCGGTCTGGACGAAATAGGCATGGTCAGCGCCTTCGGGGCGCAGCAGCTGCACCAGGGGCGACTTGGGATCGATGGTGTCGCGGTAGCCCTTCAGGTCCAGGTCGTCGATGCGGCCGCCGTCCAGGGCGATGGAGCCGGTCAGGGTCGGGGTTTCGATACGCACGCGCGGCGACGCGGCCAGGGCCTGGTTCAGGGGCAGATAGACAGCTTGCGGCACGCCGCCCGGCGCCAGGGGCACGCCCGGGTTCAGCTTCTGCTGCATCTCGGCGGCGGCCTTGGCCTGGGCGGCCTTACGCTTTTCCGCCGGACCCATGATGAAGGTCTCGTAGGCGAACAGCAGCGAGAGCGCGCAGACGAAGAAGATGATGGTGTTGCGGTTCGACTCTTTTTCCATGGGACGCTGCTGCGGCTCAGTCGGACGGTGGCGACGGGAGCTTAGGGAAGGGAGAGGGGGTGGATCGGCCGGCGGCGGACTTGTAACCCGGTCCGGGGGCGCCGTCTTCGGCGGCGAGCCTTATCAGCGCGCTTTTCACATCGTCAAGCAAACGCGGCCACGGCCGCTCGGCGGTCCCCTGGCGGGCGATGAACACATAGTCGAAGCCGGGGCGGCCCAGATCGGGCAGCAGCTGGCGCGCGGCCTCGCGCAGGCGGCGCTTGCAGCGGTTGCGCACGACCGCTCCGCCGACCTTGCGGGTGGCGGTAAAGCCGGCGCCCATGCTGGGCTTATTTGGGGGGCGGCGCAGGGGCTGGGCCAGCAGTTGCACGACCACGGCGCCGCGGGCGCACGATCCGCCCTTGGCGCATGCCAGGAACTCCTCGCGCCGCTTGAGGCGGGCGATGGCGGCAGGGGATGAGGTGGTGGTTTGGCTAAGGTCCGTCAGGGTCGGACCCTCGAAGAGCCGGCTCGGTTAGGCCGACAGCTTCTTGCGGCCCTGAGCGCGGCGGCGGTTCAGGATCTTGCGGCCGTTCTTGGTCGACATACGCAGGCGGAAACCGTGACGGCGGCTGCGCACAAGGCGGCTCGGCTGGAAAGTGCGCTTCACGGTCGAAAACTCCGCAGATAAAAGACGATACGCCGCCCCAGGCGAGAGCCGACGGCGGTGAGGGGCGGTGCATAGACAAACCCCGCCCGTGAGTCAACTAATCCGGCTTCTTGGGGATGTTGATGGCGCGCTGCACCGCCGGGCGGGTCACGCCGCGCTCCAGCCAGGCCCCGACGCGCGGGAAGTCCTTGAAGCCGACCAGCTCGCCGGCGTCATAGAAGCCGATCAGGTTGCGCACCCAGCCCAGCATCGAGATGTCGGCGATGGTGTAGTCCTTGCCCATGATCCAGTCGCGGCCGTCCAGGCGCGTCTCCAGCACGCCCAGCAGGCGCTTGGATTCGGCGACGTAGCGATCGCGCGGGCGCTTGTCCTCGAAGTCCTTGCCGGCGAACTTATGGAAGAAGCCGACCTGGCCGAACATCGGGCCGAGGCCGCCCATCTGCCACATGATCCACTGCAAGACCTCGTAGCGGCCGGCGAGATCGGCGGGGATGAACTTGCCGGTCTTCTCGGCCAGGTACATCAGGATGGCGCCGCTCTCGAACAGGGCCAGAGGTTTGCCGCCCGGGCCGTCCGGATCGATGATCGCCGGGATCTTGCCGTTGGGATTGAGCGCCAGGTACTCCGGGATCCAGGTCTCGTTGGCCATGATGTTGATGAAGTGCGGCTCGTAGGGGATGCCCAGCTCTTCCAACAGGATCGACACCTTCACGCCGTTGGGGGTGGGCGCCGAATAGAGCTGCAGGCGGTCGGGATGGGCGGCGGGCCAGCGCTTGGCGATCGGAAAGGCGGAAAGGTCTGACATCTTCGGGCGTCCTGAACGGCGATGGCCCTCAGATAGGGCGCCTAGCCCGCATCGGCCAGGGCCGCGGCGGGAGCGCCGACGGTGGCGCCCTTGGCTTTGAGCCGGTCGAGCACCCCGCCCTGCGGCAGCATCCAGGCCAGATCGATCACCGCCACGGTCTTGCCGGGCTTCTGCAGAGCCTGCCACAGGCGGTCGGTGGCGCGGTCCATTTCCTTGTCGATGATCTCGCGGGCGCCCGGCGCGCGCAGCAGGCAACGTTGCACCGCCGAGCCGCGATAGCGGGCGTTGACCGCGCGGATGTCGCCGCGCGCCCAGTCGTCGTCGATGTCGTGCGGGTGGGCGGCCTCGAACTCCAGTTCGTCCAGGGCGTCGTCGAGGCAGCCGAGCTGATCCTGCGGCGACAGGCTGGTGACGATCTTGAGCAGCAGGCCCATGCGATAGGAGCCCAGCGGCTCCTGCGCCACCTTCATGTCGCGGGCGCGGGCCTGAACGGTGGAGCCGGGCTTGGCTTCCGAAAGGCCCACTTCACGGCGCAGGTCCGACAGCAGCAGGAAGCCCGCCACCCCCGGTTTCCAGTGGGCGTAGCGGTCGGGTTTGGTCTTGGCCAGGGCGCGGGCCTTCTGGAAGCGCTCGCGCAGGGCCGGCGGCAGCGACGGCTCCAGAGCCGACATCTGGCGCACCTTCCACAGCTGGGTGGTGACCAGGCCGACCACTTGCAGCGGGCCGATGTCGGGACGGGGCGCGGACAACAACAGGTTGGCGCCGGTCAGGGCCGAGGTGATCTGGCGCTCGTCCCACACCAGCCGGTGCGGCACCGGGCTGACGGCGCCCAGGATCAGCACCTGGGACTCCCCGAGCGTCACCCGCCACATGGCCGGGCCGGGCGGGTGGGCGATCACGACCAGTTCGGACAGGGCGTCGTCCGGCGCCGGGGCGCTTTGCGGGGCCGCAGTTTGAGCATCAGCCGCCGTCGTCATGAGGAGGCCGGCCAGCAGGGCGGGGATCAGGGCGCGCTTCATCGGATCAGATCGCGGGATCGGAGGCGGGCGGGGTGGTCTTCATGAAGGCGTCGCAGTCCGGGTCTGGGCGAGGGCGGGCGCCGCTGAAGGATAGGCCGATGCCGACCCATTCGCCCTTGTAGCCGTCAGGCACGGGCCAGGGAATGGAACGGATCATGGCGGGCGCTTCGGCGTCGACCTTGGGGCTGCCCGAAGACTCCGCGATCACTACGTCGGAAACATGGCTTCGGTCCGCTTCTGTCCAGCGCACGCAGACGCCCACGGCGCCATTGACCATGTCCACGTCCGGCGGGGTGAACAGGAAGGGCTCTGCCAGGAGCGGGGCAGGCGGCGGGGCCTCGAGCAGCAGGGCCAGAGCGGCAAACGCCTGGATCACTTGATCTTCTCGATCAGGGCCTTGGCCGCCGCCGGGGCGCGAATCTTGCCCTCATGGATGACATAGGCGAACACGTCGCGCGGCTGCCGGGGCGGCGCGTAGTCGCGCTCGACGCGGGGCAGGTCGTCCGCCTGACCGCCGGTCGCCCAGGCCTTGAGCCGCCCGGCCCAGGCGTCCAGTTCCTTTTGCGGATAGGCGGTCTCGATCTCATCGGAGCCCTTCTGCAGGCGGGCGTAGACGAAGTCGGCGGTGACGTCGGCCATCTGCGGATAGGTGAAGTGCTCGGCGTAGACGAGGCCGATGTTGCGCTCGCGCAGCAGGGCCATGAAGTCCGGCGCGCGGAAGCTGTCGTGGCGCACCTCGACAACATGGCGCAGGCCCCGCCCACCAGCCTTTTCCGGCAGGTGGTCGAGAAAGGCGGCGAAATCGGCCGGGTCGAACTTCTTGGTCGGGGCGAACTGCCAGAGCAGCGGCCCGAGCCGGTCCTCCAGTTCCAGCACGCCGGACTCGATGAAGCGGGTGATCGAGTCCCCGGCTTCGGCCAGCACCTTGCGGTTGGTGGTGAAGCGCGAGCCCTTGACCGAGAAGATGAAACCCTCGGGCGTGGCGTCGCGCCACTTGCGGAAGGTCTCCGGCGACTGGCTGCCGTAGTAGGTGCCGTTGATCTCGATCGAGGTCAGCTGGCGGCTGGCGTATTCCAGCTCCTTGGCCTGGACCAGGCCCTCGGGATAGAACACCCCGCGCCAGGGCTCGAAGGTCCAGCCCCCGATGCCGATGAAGATGTCGCCGCTCATGGCCTGTCCAACTCGCCTTCCGATCCGAGATTTCCATCCTAGAGTGCGCGCACGCCCCCGGTCAGCGGAAAAAGGACCATGAACCTCTACGCCTTGCGCCCCGCCACCCCCGCCGACCTGCCGATGCTGCGCCGCTGGCTGACCGCGCCGGACGTCGTGCTGTGGTGGGGCGAGCCGGAGGAACAGGCCAGGCTGCTGGAGGAGGACCTCGACAATCCGCTGATGACGATGCGCATCGTCAGTTTCGATGGACGCCCGTTCGCCTATGCCCAGGACTATGCGGCGGACAGCTGGCCCCAGGCCCATTTCGCCGGCCTGCCGCCGGGCGCGAGGGCCATCGACGCCTTCATCGGCAAGCCGGACATGATCGGGCAGGGACACGGCGGAGCCTTCTTGCGCCTGCTGGCGCAACGGCTGCTGGAGGAGGGCGCGACGGTGGTGGCGATCGATCCGGACGTGGAAAATCTGCGCGCCCGGCGCGCCTATGCCCGCGCCGGGTTTGCCGGCGAGGCGGTCGTGCAGACCGGCGAGGGCCCGGCTGTGCTGATGACGTTCCAGGGATAGCCGACCCGTGTTATCGAGGAGGCAAGACGCCCACTCAAAAATCGGGCGCGGGAGGAAGCGATGACGAACCGGGACCGGCCCCTGGCCGACTATGCGCCCCTTATCATACGGATCGTGCTGGGGGCGCTGTTCATCGCCCACCTGTACTGGAAGATGTTCATCCGGCCCGGCGGCCTGCCGGTGTGGTGGTCGGACCTGGAGCACAACTACACCGGGTTCGTGCCGCCCTACGTCTTTTCGGTCGAGGTGATCTGCGCCCTGACCCTGATCCCGGGCATCTTCACCCGCTATGTCGCGCTCTACGCCATGCCGATGATGGCCGGGGCCGCGCAGTTCTGGCTGGCGCGCAAGGGCTTCTTCTTCACCGGCGCGGGCGCCGAGGCGCCGCTGCTGTGGCTGTTCCTGCTGGGTCTGCAGGTGATGCTGGGCGACGGGCCGTTCGCCGTGCTCGCTTCGCCCGATCCCAAGTGCATCCTGCGCCGTCTGACGGGCAAGCCGGCGGCGGCCTAGCCGAGCGCGCTGAACCTCAGGCCTTGGCGTCTAGGTAGCCCAGCATCGCCCTGACGATACGGTCGATCACGGTATCCCAGTCGGTGTCGCCGCGCTCGCCCGCCGCCGACATCAGGGTCTTGGCGATGGCGCCGATGTCCTGGGCGGCGATCTCGATATTGTCGATGTGGATCCGGTTGCCGTAGCGGCCAAGCAGCCGGATCATCGCCGCGCGCACCGCGATGTGCGACGAGGCCTTGTTGATGTGGCCCTCCAGGCGCTGGAACTCGTCCTCCAGCAGCTTGACCAGATTGGGCCGGCGCAGATGGCTCACGAGCCCCATCTGCAGCATGAATTTCAGGTCCTCGCCCAGCGAGTCTCCCGGCGCCCCGTCGATGGCCTCGGCCAAGGTTTCGGAGAACACCGCCAGGCCCTGCTCCATCAGCGCCACCAGGATCGCGTCCTTGGACGGGAAGTACTGATAGAGCGAGCCGATGCTCACACCCGCCCGCACCGCCACCGCGTTGGTGTTGAAGCCCTTCAGGCCGCGGTCCTCGAGAATGTGAGCCGCAGCCGACAACACCGCCTCAACCGTCGCTTTAGAGCGGCCCTGCGAGGGTTTTTTCCTAGGCGTCACAACGATTTGTGAAGGAGCAGCAGTCATTGTGGCCAATGCGAGTGGAAATGTGAGTAATTACTCATATTCTCTCGTCCGAATGGTGAACGCAAGCGCGGACCCAACCGCGCGCCTCGCCTCTCGGTCAAATAGCATCATCCGGTCCCATCATGCCCGCCACGGGTAGACGCATTTTCGACTCCCTATCGACCGGCGCCGGCTCATGGCGCGGGCTGCTCGCGGCTGCCTTGCTGGCGCCCGTGCTGGCCGCCTGCGCCACCGGCGAGGTGCGCAAGGCCGACGTGCGCCTGCCCGCCGCCTTCGAGGCGCCGCAGCCGGGCCAGACCGTCGAGGCCCAGGCGCTGGACCAGTGGTGGACCCTCTATAACGACGCCCAGCTCACCGCCCTGGTGCAGCAGGCCCTGGCCAACAGCCCGGACGCGCGCGACGCGGTCGCCAAGCTGGATCAGGCCCGCGCGGTGCGCCAGGCGGCGCTCTACGCCTACAATCCGCAAGGCGCCCTGACCGCCTCGGGCTCCAAGTCGCAGTACAATCCGCTCAGTTCCTCGGCCAGCCTGTCGGACTTCGAAAGTCTCGGCGGCGTGGGCGGCGGCATAGGCGGCGTCGGCGCCGGGGGATCGAATGTTTCCTCGTTGCTGGCCAGCGAGAGCTACAGCCTCGGGTTCAATGTCAGCTGGGAGCTGGATCTGTTCGGCCGCCGCCGCGCCGCGCGCCGTTCGGCCGACGCGGAGCTGCGCAACGCCGAGTTCGTCTATGACGCCACCCGCTGGAGCCTGGCGGCCAATGTCGCCGACAGCCTGTTCCAGGCCCGCGGCCTGGCCATCCAGCTGGACCAGGCGCAGGAAACCCAACGCATCGAGCAGCAGCTCTATGACGTGTCCAAGGCCCGGGTCGACCACGGCCTGGCGCCCTCGGCCGATTCCGCCCAGACCCAGGCCAACCTGCAGATCGCCCAGGCCCAGGCCGAGGGTCTGCGCGCCCAACTGACCGCCGCCCGCCGCACCCTGCTGGTGCTGATCGGCAAGGGCGTCGATCCCCTGGCCAGCCTGCCGGTCCCCGCCGACGTCGGCGCCCCGCCGCCGGTCCCGGCCACGGCGCCCGGCGAGCTGCTGGTCCGCCGTCCCGACGTGCGCGAGGCGCAGCAGCGCGTCGAATCCGCCCTCGGCAAGCTGACCCTGAACAAGCGCGCCCTGCTGCCCACCTTCACCTTGCAGCCCGGCGTCGGCATCATCCAGGCTGGCTCCTCCGCCGCCTCGCGCCTCAGCTTCTGGACGCTAGCCGCCAATGCCGCCCTGCCCGTGCTCGACCGCCCGCGCCTGCTGTCCCTGGTGCGCCAGCAGCGCGACGTCGCCGAACAGGCCGTGATCGCCTACGAGAAGTCGGTGCAGACCGCCTATGGCGACGCCGAGAACGCGTTCGGCTACTACGACTCCGACAAGCGCCGGGTCGCGGTGCTGATCGAGGCCGAGAAGAACGCCGGCTTCGCCTATCGGGCCAAACAGACCGGCTACACGCGCGGCCTCAACGACCTGCAGACTACGCTGAACGCCGAGGCCCAGTGGCGCCAGGCGCGCCTGACCCTGGCCCAGGCCCAGGTCACCCTGATGCAGCGCTCGGTGCAGCTATTCAAAGCCCTGGGCGGCGGCTGGTCGCCCAATTCCACCCCTCCGGTGACGGAAGCCCGCAACGGAGCCGCCGGATGACGCCTGTCTCAAGGACCCCGATGACTGTTTTCCGCCCGCGCCGGTTCGTTGTCGCCAGCGCCGCCCTGCTGGCCTGCACAAGCCTCGCCGCCTGCAAGCCCGCGCCCAAGGTCAGCGCCGAGGCGCCGCCGCGCTCGGTCCGCGTCGCCCATGTGCAGACCCAGTCCCTGGCCAGCGCCCTGACCATCTCGGGCCTGCTGACCCCGCGCGAGGAGGCCGCCGTGACCTCCGAGCTGGGCGGCTACCGTGTGCTCAAGGTGATGGTCGACCAGGGCGATTGGGTGAAGGAAGGGCAGCCGATCGCTCAGCTGGACGACACCCTGCTGCGCTCGCAGATCGCTCAGCAGTCGGCGGTGGTGGTGCAGCAGACCCTCGCCGCCGAACGCGCCGAGAGCCAGGCCATGAACGTCGCCGGGCTCGACAATCAGGGCGTGCTTTCTCAGGAAGACATCGACACCCGCCGCTTCCAGGGCAAGAGCGCGCGCGCCGCCGCCGTGGCCGCCCAGGCCCAGCTCGACGACCTGAAGACCCGCCAGTCGCGCCTGACCCTGCGCGCGCCGGTGTCCGGCCGCGTCCTCGCCCGCTATGTCCGTCCCGGCGACCTGCCCGCGGGCCAGACCGCCGGCCAGCCCCTGTTCCGCATCGCCCGCGACGGCCTGATCGAGATCGACGCGGAAGTGCCGGAAGCCGATCTCGGCAAGCTGCATCCCGGCCAGAGGGCCGAGGTGACCCTGCCCGACGGATCCAAGACCACCGGCCAGGTGCGCCTGATCTCGCCGGAGGTGGACCAGGCGTCCAAGCTCGGCCACGCCCGCATCCTGCTGCCCGTGCGCCCCGACCTGCGTCCCGGCGGCTACGCCTACGCCCGTCTGCCGACGGTGAAGACCAATGGCCTGGTGGCCCCCGACAAGGCCGTCACCTATGACGCCGAGGGCGCCTCGGTGTTCGTCGTCGATCAGGCCAACCGGGTGCACCGCGTGACCGTGCGCACCGGCGACCGCGCCGGCGGTTTCGTCGAGATCCTGCAAGGTCCGCCAGCGGGCTCGCGCCTGCTGATCACCGGCTCCAGCTTCGTGCTGGACGGCGACAAGGTGGCCCCGGTCGAGGGCGCCGGCTGATGTCTGGCTTCCGCGTCTCCACCTGGGGGATCAAGAACCCGGTTCCCGTGGCCCTGCTGTTCGTGGCCCTGACCATCGCCGGCATAGCCGGCTACCTGACCATGCCGATCAAGGCCTTCCCCGAAGTGTCCTTCCCGGTGATGATCGTCCAGGTCACCCAGAGCGGCGCGGCCCCCTCCGAAATCGAGACCCAGATCACCCGCCCGGTGGAGGACGCCGCGTCGGCCATCTCCGGCGTCAAGCACATCTCCTCCACCGTGACCCTGGGCATGTCCCTGACCCAGGTGGAATTCCAGTTCGGTTCGGACGCCCAGCGGGCGCTGGACGACATGCGCTCGGCCATCGACCGGGCGCGGGTCAACCTGCCCCCTGGCATCGACCCGCCGACCGTCACGCGCTTGGACATCGACGCCCAGCCATTGATGTTCTACGCGGTGTCCTCGCCCAAGATGTCGGCGACCGAGCTTAGCTGGTTCATCGACAACACCGCCGCGCGCGCCATCCAGGCGGGCAAGGGCGTCGGCCAGGTGACCCGCACCGGCGGCCTGGACCGCGAGATCAACGTCATTCTCGATCCGGACCGGATGGCGGCTTTGCACGTCACCGCGCCCCAGGTCAGCCAGGCGCTGCTGCAGTTCACCAACGACATCGGCGGCGGCCGCGCCCGGGTCGGCGAGCGTGAGCTGACGGTGCGGGTGCTGGGCTCGACCCACAGCATCGACCAGCTGCGCGCCCTGCAGATTCCTCTGCCGAACAATCGCTTCACCCGGCTGGACTCCATGGCCTCGGTCGGCGACGGCGCCGGCGAGAAGCGCGGCTTCGCCATGCTCGACGGCCGTCCGGTGGCCTCGTTCCAGGTGGCCAAGTCCAAGGGCGCCTCCGATGTCGCGGTCGAGAAGGAAGTGCTCAAGGCGATCGACAAGCTGAAGAAGGACCACCCCGAGGTGGTCTTCACCCAGATCCTGTCGACCGTGGCCAATACCCGCGAGGCGTTCACCTCGACCGAGCATGTGCTGCTGGAAGGCATGTTCCTGGCGGTGCTGGTGGTGCTGCTGTTCCTGCGCGAGTGGCGCTCGACGGTGATCTCGGCCATCGCCATGCCCCTGTCGCTGATCCCGACCTTCGCCGCCATGGCGATCTTCGGTTTCAGTATCAACGTGGTCACCCTGCTGGCCCTGACCCTGGTGGTCGGCATCCTGGTCGATGACGCCATCGTCGAGATCGAGAACATCCAGAAGCGCATCGAGCGCGGGACGCCGCCGTTCCGCGCGGCCATGGAAGGCGCCGACGCCATCGGCCTGGCGGTCATCGCCACCACCTTCACCATCGTGGTGGTGTTCACGCCGGTGTCGATGATGAACAGCTCGGTGGGCCAGTTCTTCCGCGAGTTCGGGGTCACGGTGTCGATGGCGGTGCTGTTCTCCCTGCTGGTGGCGCGTCTGCTGACGCCGCTGCTGGCCGCCTATTTCATCAAGCCGCATCCGCATCCGACGCCGCCCAAGCCCCTGCCGCGCCGCTACAGCCAATCGCTTGACTGGGCCCTGGACAACAAGTGGAAGGCCTCGGCGCTCGGCGGCCTGTTCCTGGTGCTGTCGATGGTGGTGGCCAGCCGCCTGCCGACCGGCTTCCAGCCATCCGGCGATCCCGGCTTCATCTACATGCAGGTGCAGGGCCCCCCCGGCGCCACGCGCCAGGACATGCAGCGCGCCGTGGTCGAAACCACCCGCCTGTTCAAGGCGCAGGCGGACGTCGGTCAGGTGTTCGGCCAGATCGGCTCCACCGGCGCCGGCGGCGACCTGACCTCGGGCCGTATCATCGCCCTGCTCAAGCCCAAGCGCGAGCACACCACGTCTCAGATGAAGCAGCTGATGCGCGACCGGCTGCGCGAGATTCCCGACGCCCGCATCACCTACCAGGCCGACAACGGCGGCGGCGCCGACGTGGAAGTGATCCTGGCCAGCCAGGACGGCGCGCTGCTGGCCCGTACCCAAGACACTCTGCTGCGCCAGATGCGCGACATCGACCTGATCGGCGATCCGCGTCCGACCCCGCCGCCGGCCTCCGCCGAACTGATCATTCGCCCCAAGCCCGCCGAGGCCGCCCGCCTGGGCGTGACCGCCGACAGCCTGGGCCAGATCGCCCGCGTCGCCACCATCGGCGACATTGACGCCAACGTCGCCAAGTTCCCCGACGGCGAGCGGCGCATCCCGATCCGCACGCGCCTGCCGCAGGAAGCGGTCGCCGACCTCAATGTCATCGGTCGCCTGCAGGTGCCGACCCTGACCGGCAAGCCGACGGATCTGCGCAGCGTCGCCGATATCGATTTCGAGGCCGGTCCCGCCCGCATCGTTCGCTACGACCGTGAGCGCCGCGCCTCGGTCGAGGCCGACCTGAAGCCCAAGATCATCATCGGTCAGGCGCTGAAGGCGGTGCACGCCCTGCCGATCATGAAGAACCTGCCGGCCGGGGTGCGCGAGGCGACATCGGACGACGTGGAGAGCATGAAGGAGCTGTTCGGCGGCATCGTCGCGGCCATGCTGGCCGGCGTCGCCCTGATCTATGCGGTTATGGTCCTGCTGTTCAAAAGCTTCTTCAAGCCGATCACCATCCTGTCGGCCCTGCCCCTGTCGCTGGGCGGCGCCTTCATCGCCATGTTCGTCACCGGCAAGGCGTTCGATCTGCCGTCGATGATCGGCATGCTGATGCTGCTGGGTCTGGCGGCCAAGAACTCGATCCTGCTGGTGGAGTTCGCCATCGAGGCCGAGCGCTCCGGCATGGCCCGTTACGAGGCCCTGCGCACCGCCTGCACCGAACGCTCGCGTCCCATCGTCATGACCACCGTGGCCATGGTCATGGGCATGTTGCCGACCGCGCTCGGCATCGGCCAGGGCTCGGAATGGCGCGCGCCCATGGCCATCGCCGTGATCGGCGGCCTGATCTCGTCCACCGTCCTCTCCCTGGTGCTGGTGCCGGTGGTCTATGAGATCGTCGACGATTTCGAGCAGTCGCTGAAGCCGCGCCTGGCCCGGCTGGTGACGCCGTCCGGCGAGGCGCCCAAGCCGAAGGCCAAGGCCGACATCCTCTCTTCCAGCTCCGCGGACGCCGCCGCGGCGGAATAAAACCCGCCGGGGTGGTGGCTGTCTGCGACGCCTGCTATGGCCTGGAAGGGCCGGGATTCGGGAGGCGAATGCATGATCCGCAAGCGGCGTACCCGCATTGTCGCGACCCTGGGACCGGCCAGCCGGACTCAGGATAAGGTCGTCGCCCTGGCCCGCGCTGGCGCCGATGTATTCCGCCTGAACTTCAGCCACGGCACTCACGACGACCACGCGGCCAACTTCGCCCTGGTGCGCGAGGCGTCCAAGATCGTCGATCGGCCGCTGGGCATCCTGGCCGACCTGCAGGGTCCCAAGCTGCGCCTGGGCGCCTTCGAGAACGGCTCCATCGACGTTGCGCCCGGCGACAGCATCCGCCTGGATATGGACAAGACCCCAGGGAACAAGACCCGCGTTGGCATGCCCCATCCCGAAATCTTCGCCGCCATGGTCCCCGGCGCCCATCTGCTGGTGGACGACGGCAAGGTGCGCCTGGTGGTCAAGAGCTGCGACAAGACCTCGGCCGTGGTCGAGGTGGTCGACGGGACCAAGCTGATGGACCGCAAGGGCGTGACGCTGAAGGGCGCCCTGCTGCAGATGCCGGCGATGACCGACAAGGACCACAAGGACCTCGCCTTCGCCCTGCGCCTCGGCGTCGATTGGGTCGCCCTGTCGTTCGTCCAGCGGCCCGAGGACGTGGCCAATCTGCGCAAGCTGGTGGAGGGCCGCGCCGCGGTCCTGGCCAAGATCGAGAAGCCCTCGGCTATCGACTACCTGGAAGAGATTCTCGACTTCTGCGACGGCCTGATGGTGGCGCGCGGCGATCTCGGCGTGGAGATGGACCCCGAGGACGTGCCGGTCGCCCAGAAGACCATCATCCGCGCCGCCCGCCGCCGCGGCGTGCCTGTGATCGTCGCCACCCAGATGATGGAGTCGATGATCTCCTCGCCGACCCCGACCCGGGCCGAGGCCAGCGACGTGGCCAACGGCGTCTACGAGGGCGCCGACGCCCTGATGCTGTCGGCCGAGTCCGCCTCCGGCGCCTATCCCATCGAGGCGGTGTCGATGATGAACCGCATCATCGAGCGGGTGGAGCAGGACCCGCACTGGCCCGGCGTCATGCTTGCCGAGCACGGTCCGCTGGAGGATGTCGACGCCGATATCCTGGTGGCCGCCGCCCGCCGCGCCGCAGACTCGCGCAACATGAACTGCCTGGTCGCCTTCACCACCACTGGTGGCACCGCCCGGCGGCTGGCGCGCGAGCGGCCATCGCAGCCGATCCTGACCTTGACCCCGGACCCGTCGGTGGCCCACCGCCTGGCCCTGGTCTGGGGCGTCGAGGCACGCATCGCCGCGCAGCCCGACAGCGTCGATTCCATGACCGACGAAGCTGTGGACATCGCCGTCAACCTCGGCCTGGTGCCTCCGGGCGGCCGCCTGCTGATCGTGGCCGGCACGCCGTTCGGAGCGCCGGGCGCGGCCAACCTGCTGCGCATGGCCCACGCCCCGACCCGCTTCCGCCGCAAGGCCGGCAAATCGCCCGCATAGGCGGATGAGCGGCGCCGACTTCCTCGCCGCCGATTGGGGCACCAGCAACCTGCGCGCCTGGCGTCTCGGCGCCGACGGGGCGGTCAAGGATTCGCGCCGGTTCCCCTGGGGCGTCGGCGTGCTGCAGCCGGGCGAGGCGGCGCAGAAGCTAAAAGACGAGATTCGCCCGGCCCTCGGCGCCGAAAACCTGCCCGCCATCCTGTGCGGGATGGTCGGTTCGGCCATGGGCATAGCGGTGGCCGGCTACGCCGATTGTCCGGCCGGCGGCGAGGAGTTGGCGCGCAATCTGTTCCGCGTCGACGAGCAGACCTGGATTACCCCCGGACTGCGCTGCGTCCGTCCGGACGGCTATCCCGACGTGATCCGCGGCGAGGAGACCAAGGTGCTGGGCTGGCTGACGCTCGACCCGCGCCGCGCCGCCGGTGACCATGTCCTGTGCCTGCCCGGCACCCACGGCAAGTGGGTGCTGGTGCGCGATGGCCGCATCCACCATTTCATGACCTGCATGACCGGCGAGCTGTTCGCCGTGCTGAGCGAGCACAGCACGCTGTGCCCCGGGGCAGTCCCGTCCGAGCCGGCCTCGTTCGCTGAAGGCCTGGCGTTCGGCGCCGCCGAGGGACCGTTGGCCTCGCGCCTGTTCACCGTGCGCGCCCGCATGGTCGGCGAGGGGCTGGCAGGGGACAAGGCGGCGTCGTTCCTGTCGGGCCTGCTGATCGGCGACGAGGCGTCGCGCCTGCCGCCGCTGCTGGGCCTGAAGCCCGGCGCCACGGTCGGCTTAATGGGCGAGCCGTCGCTGCTGGGGCTCTATGAACCGGCCCTGCGCGCGCGGGGCCTCGTTGTGGAACAGGCTGACGGCGAGGCGGCGGTGATCGCCGCCCTCACTCTTCTGCGCAGCGTGGGAGTCCCCGCATGACCCTGGAAGAAGCCCTGGCCGAAAGCGGCATCGTCGCCATCCTGCGCGGCGTCAAACCGGACGAAATCCTGGCGGTGGCCGAGGCGCTCTATTCGGCACGCATCCGCGCCATCGAGGTGCCGCTGAATTCCCCCGACCCCTTCGACAGCATAGCCAGACTTGCCGGTGAGTACCGGGGACGGATCATCTGCGGCGGTGGCACCATGCTGACCACCGCCCATGTCGAGAAGGTCGCCGCGTCGGGCGGACGGCTGGCGGTGGCGCCCAACACCGATCCGGCGGTGATCCATCGCGCCGTGTCGCTGGGCATGACCCCGTTTCCCGGTTTCGCCACGGCCACGGAGGCCTTCGCGGCCATCGAGGCGGGCGCCCGTTTCCTCAAGCTGTTCCCGGCTTCGACCTATGGCGTCGACCATCTGAAAGCGCTCAAGGCCGTGCTGCCGCCGGATGTCGCCGTCGCTCCGGTCGGCGGCGTCGGGCCGGGCGACCTCGCCGCCTGGCGCAAGGCCGGGGCCGCCTGTTTCGGCATTGGCTCGGATATCTACAAGCCCGGCATGGCGCCGGACGAAATCCATCGCCGCGCCGTCGCCCTGGTCGCGGCGGATAGGGCAGCGTTGACCTGAGCCCGCGCCCGCCCGATGGTCCGGGCATGAGGCCGCATCGTCCATGACACTGACGCCTGAGGAATGGCTGGCCCTGGCCACCAGCCTGATGGTGGCCGCGCGGGCGCTGGTGTTCGCCCTGCCGCTGGCGGTCGCGGTCGCCTGGATGCTGACGCGGCCGCGCCTGCCCGGCCGCTTCATCCTCAACGCCCTGGCCCATGCGCCGCTGGTGCTGCCGCCGGTGGTGGTGGGCTACGCCCTGCTGCTGCTGTTCGGGATCAGGGGACCGATCGGCCGTATCCTGTTCGAGACCCTGCACATCCGCCTGGCCTTCACCGGCGGCGGCGCGGCCCTGGCGGCCGGGGTGATGGCTTTTCCGCTGATGTTGCGGGCGCTGAAGCTGTCGTTCGAAGCCATCGATCCTGGCCTGGACATCGCCGCTCGCTCGCTCGGCGCCGGAGCCCTGGATCGTTTCCTCAACGTCTCCCTGCCGCTGGCCGCGCCCGGGGTGGCGGCGGCGGCCATCGTCGGCTTCGCCGCCTGCCTCGGCGAGTTCGGCGCGATCATCACCTTCGCCGCCAATGTGCCGGGCGAAACCCAGACCCTGCCCCTGGCCATATACGCAGCCTTGCAGACGCCCGGCGGCGACGCCACGGCGCTGAAGCTCAGCGTGCTGTCGTTCACCATCGCCATCGTCGCCCTGGCCCTGTCCGAAGTGCTGGCCAGGCGGGCGCAGAAGCTGGCGGGCCGCTGATGCTCAAGGTCCAGTTCAGCAAGAGCCTGGGCGGCTTCAGTCTCGAGGCAGCGTTTTCGGGCGCGGACAAGGGCGTCACGGTCCTGTTCGGACCTTCCGGCGCCGGCAAGAGCAGCATCCTGGCCTGCGTCGCGGGGGCGTCCCGTCCCGACAGCGGGCGCATCGAACTGGACGGCGAGGCGCTGTTCGACTCTGCCTCGCGCATCGACCTGCCCATGGAGCGGCGCCGGATCGGCTGGGTGTTCCAGGATGCGCGCCTGTTCCCGCACCTGTCGGTCGCCGGCAACCTGCGCTTCGGCCTGAAGCGGGCGCCGGCCGGCGATACGCCGATCCGGTTCGATGAGGTGGTGTCGGTTCTGGGTATCGAGCGTCTGCTGCACCGGCGGCCGCGCGACCTGTCCGGCGGCGAGCGCCAGCGGGTGGGCCTCGGCCGCGCCCTGCTCAGTCAGCCGCGTTTGCTTCTGATGGACGAACCCCTAGCGTCGCTCGACGCCGCGCGCCGGGCGGAGATCCTGCCGTTCTTCGAACAGCTGAAGACCCGCTTCGGCGTGCCGGTCCTGTATGTCACCCACAGCCTGGCGGAGGCCGTGCGCCTCGGCGACCGGATGGCGGTGATCCATGAGGGCCGGGTGACCGCCCAGGGATCGCTGGGCGAGGTCGTCGCCCAGGCCGGCTCGCGCGCCCAGCTCGGCGCGGCGCTCGACGGACGGGTGACGCGCCACGACGATCAAATGAGCCTGGTCCAGGTCGGCGCCTGGGATTTCCGCGTGCCGCGCATCGAGCGGTCGGCGGGCGCGTCGCTGCGCCTGTTCGTCCTGGCCCGCGATGTGATGCTGGCGCTCGATCCGCCCAGCCGCATCTCCGCGCGCAACGTGTTGCCCGGTCAGATCGTCAGCATCGATGAACAGGAAGGTCAGGTGCTGGTGCGTCTGACCCACGACGGCCAGACCCTGGTCTGCGCCCTGACCCCCGACGCGGTGGCCGACCTGCAACTGCAACCGGGGATGCCGGCCTGGGCGGTGGTCAAGTCAGTGGCTATCGACGGTCTCGGCGGCCGCCTGCTGTCGGCGCTGGAGGCCTAGAGGCGGTCCAGCCGCAGCACATCCACCAGATCGCCGACGGCGGCGGCGGGAGCGTCCGCCGGGCGGCGCATCAGGCCGTCGGCCTGGGCGTAGACGGTGACCAGGGACGAGTCCTGATCGGCCATTGGACGCACGGTCAGCGTCCCGTCTTCGCCACAGTCCAGCATCGCCCGCATCAGGTGGGTGCGGGGACCGTTGGCCTTGAGCGGGGCCAGCAGGCGGGCCTTGAGGAAGCGGGGTTCGGGATCGGCGCCGAGCATGGCGCGGATCACCGGCTTGAGGAACAGCTCGGCGCAGACCATGGCCGAGGCTGGGTTTCCGGGCAGGCCGACGACCGCGCGCCCGTCGCCAAGGCGGCCGAACCACGTCGGCTTGCCGGGCCGTATATTGATGGTCTGTACGAACAGCTCCAGGCCCAATGGGCCAAGCGCGGGCTTGACGATGTCGTAGTCGCCGACCGAGGCCCCGCCGACGGTGACGATCAGGTCGGCGTCGATCCCCTGCACCGCCTCGATCACCGCCGACTGCTCGTCGCGGGCGGCGGCCAGACGTTGTGGTTGCCCGCCCCAGGCCTCGATCAGGGCGCACAGGGCGATGCTGCCGGATTCGTAGATCTGCCAAGGCCCGGGCTGGGCCGGCGGGCGCACCAGTTCCTCACCGGTGCACAGCACCGCCACGCGCGGACGTCTTGCCACGTTGAGGGTCCCGCATCCGGCCGCGGCGGCCAGGGACAGTCGCCAGCCATCGAGCCTTTGACCCGTCTGCAACAGCCGGTCCCCGGCGTGGAAGTCGCCGCCGCGCGGGCGGATGTTGTCGTCGCCGGGCGCGACGGGGCCGAGCCGGACCTTGCCGTCCAACTTCCCGGCGTTTTCCTGGATCACGACGCTGTCGGCGCCGGCGGGGATCGCCGCGCCGGTGAAGATGCGCACCGCGTGGCCGGGCTGCAGCGTTCCGCCGTAGCCGTGGCCGGCTGAGGACTCTCCGGCGATGGGCAGTTCCACCTCGGCAGCCGCGTCCGCCAGCCGGATCGCCCAGCCGTCCATGGCCGACGAGTCGAACGGCGGCTGGTCGCGCACGGCGTCGATGTCCTGGGCCAGCACGCGGCCGTGGGCCTGGTCGATGGCGATGGTTTCGGCGCCGAGGGACCGGACGTGGCCGAGCATGATCGCCCGGGCGTCCTCGATGGTCAGGTTCTTCATCGGATCAGACGTCGCGCCGGAAGTCGCCGGAAGCGCCGCCGCTCTTCTCGATCAGGCGGACGGCCTCAATGACCATGCCTTTGTCGGCGGCCTTGAGCATGTCGTATAGGGTCAGCAGCGCCACCGAGACGGCGGTGAGGGCCTCCATCTCGACGCCGGTGGGGCCGGTGGTCTTGACCCGCGCGGTCGCTTCCAGCCCGGAACCATCCGTAGACGGATCTATCTGGACCTTGACCGAAGAGATCGCCAGCGGATGGCACATCGGAATCAAGTCCGAGGTGCGCTTGGCGGCCATGATCCCGGCGATCTGGGCCACGGCCATGACCTCGCCCTTCTTGCCGGAGCCTTCGAGGGCCAGCTTGAGGGTTTCGGGCTGCATCAGGATACGGCCCGCCGCCACGGCGACACGGGTCGTCGACGGCTTGTCCGAGACATCGACCATGCGCGCGCGGCCGTCGTCGTCCAGGTGCGTCAGCTTGCTCATGTCTCCAGCAACCGCGGCATCATCTCGACCATGTTGCAGGGCTTGTGCCGGCTATCGAGCTGCCAGCGGATCACCTTGTCCCAGCCGTCGCGGCAGGCGCCGGGCGAGCCCGGCAGGCAGAACACGAACACGCCCTTGACGATGCCGGCCACGGCCCGGCTCTGCAGGGTCGACAGGCCCACGGTCTGATAGCTGACCATGTGGAACACCACCGAAAAGCCGTCGAGCACCTTGTCGAACAGGGGCGCCATGGCCTCGGGCGTGACATCGCGGCCGGTGATGCCGGTGCCGCCGGTGGTGACGATGGCGTCGATCTGGCCGGTCGCCACCCACTCCAGCACCTTGGCCCGGATCGCCTCGACGTCGTCCAGCACGATCGCATGGCCGGACGGCTCGAACCCGGCCTCGCGGATACGGTCGGTGAGCAGGGGGCCGGTGGTGTCGGTCTCCTCGTCGCGGGTGTCGGAGATGACCATCACCGCCACGCGCACCGGAATGATCGGTCCGTCGACGAGCTTGCCGCCGGGCGCGGGTAGGGTGGGCAATTCAGCGGTCACTTGGCGCTCCAGCGTTTCACGTCCTGATAGTCTCCGTCGCGCGGTTCGATCCAGCGTTGTCCGTCCGGCCCGCTCTCCTTTTTCCAGAAGGGGGCCTCGGTCTTGAGACGGTCCATCAGATAGTCGGCGGCCTCGAACGCCGCGCGGCGGTGTTCGGCGGCGGTGACGACGAAGACGATGGCCTCCCCCGGCGCGATCGGGCCGTGGCGGTGGACGATCAGCACATCCTGTACGCCGAAGCGGGCGCGGGCCTCGGCCTCCATCGCCTCGATGGCCGGTTCGGTGAAGCCGGGGTAGGCGTCGAGCTCGAGCGTTGTGACGCCTGCTCCGGCTGTCGTGTCGCGGCATATGCCGGTGAAGCTGACCACGCCGCCCGCCTCGGCGCGTCCGGCGCTGAACTCCGACAACAGGCGCCCGGCGTCGAACGCTTCGGTCTGCACACGGACGGCCATCTCAGCCGCCGCTCATCGGCGGCAGGAAGGCGATCTCGTCGTTGGCGGCTAGAGCCACGTCTTCGCGCATCAGGGTCTTGTTGACGGCAGCTTGCACGCCCTTGCCGGCCAGGGCTTCGCCGAGGGCGGCGTCCTCGCGGTAAAGCAGATCGCGCAGGGCGGACAGGGTCGCGGGAGCGTCAATGGTTCGTTCGCGCCAGCCGGCAATGTCGCGCAGGCGGCCGAGCAGCACGACCTTCATCATGGTCAGCCGCCGGTCGTGGACATGGAGCGGGCGACGGCCGGCGCCGCGCCGCGGCGCTCGATCTTGAAGTCATGGCCCTTGGGCTTGCGCGTGATCGCCTCGCGGATGGCGGCGGTCAGGGAGGCGTCAGTGGCGTCCTGGCGCAGCGGCGCGCGCAGGTCCGCGCGGTCGTCCTGGCCCAAACACATGTAGAGCTCGCCGGTACAGGTGACCCGCACCCGGTTGCAGCTTTCGCAGAAGGTGTGGCTGAGCGGGGTGATGAAGCCGAGCTTGCCGCCGGTTTCCTCGACCCGGACATAGCGCGCCGGCCCGGCGGTGCGGTCGGTCAGGGGGGTTAGGGTCCAGAACGATTCCAGATCGGCGCGAACGGCGGCCAGGGATAGGTACTGGTCTGTGCGGTCTTCTTCGACCTCGCCCAGCGGCATGGTCTCGATCAGGGTGATGCCGAGGCCGCGGCCGTGCGCCCACTGGATCATGGCCGGCAGGTCTGCCTGGTTTGAGCCCTTCAGGGCGACGGTGTTGATCTTGACCGCGATGCCCGCCTTTTGCGCGGCGTCGATGCCGGCGATCACCTGATTGAGGTCGCCGCCGCGGGTGATGCGGCGGAATTCGTCCGGGTTCAGACTATCGAGCGAGACGTTGAGGCGGCGCACGCCGTGTGCGGCCAGCTCGTCGGCGAAGCGGGTCAGCTGGGTGCCGTTAGTGGTGAGGGTCAGCTCTTCCAGGGCGCCGGAGCGCAGATGCCGCGATAGGCCTTCGACCAACTGCATGAAGCCCCGTCGCCCGAGCGGTTCGCCGCCGGTCAGGCGCAGCTTGCGCGTGCCCAGGTCGATGAAGGTCGAGCACAGGCGGTCCAGCTCCTCGATGGTGAGGATTTCCGCCTTGGGCAGGAAGGTCTGGTGCTCCGACATGCAGTAGACGCAGCGCAGATCGCAGCGGTCGGTCACTGAGACGCGAAGATAGTCGATGGTGCGGCCGAACGGATCGACCAGGGATTGGGGTGTCTGTACGGACGAGCCGAGATCGTAAGGGCTCATGCGGCGGCCCCTTCCGCAACCGGATCGAGCACGCGCTCAGCGCCAGTGAATATGGCGTGGCCGTCGGCGCGGGCCAGGGCGATCAGGGTCAGGTTGGCGCCCTCGGCCTTGCGGATGGCCATGGCGGTGGGGGCCGAGATCGCCACCAGGAGTGACACCCCCGCCAGCACGGTCTTCTCGACCATCTCGTAGGAGCAGCGGCTGGTGACGACGACGAAGGCGCGCGTCGGATCGAGACCGGCCTTGAGCGCGGCGCCGATCAGCTTGTCGAGCGCATTGTGCCGCCCGACGTCCTCGCGGATCAGCAGAACCTTGCCGTCGGTGTCGGCCCAGGCAGCGGCGTGGGTGGCGCGGGTCGCGGCGCCCAGGCTCTGCAGTGGCTCCATGGCAGTCAGGGCCGCCTGGATCGCCTGACGGCGTACGGCGAGGCCAGAGGGAAGGACGGGCAGGGCGCGTAGGGCGTCTTCCGGGCTCTGCACCCCGCACAGGCCGCAGGACGAGCGCCCCTCCATATTGCGCCGGCGTCGGGCGGAGGCGGCCTGGGCTCCCGCGCGCGACAGCAGGACGTCGGCGACGAGGCCCTCGTCATGCTCAGAGACGCGGATGTCGAGGACCTCATCGGCCGCCGCGATCCGCTCGGACACGGTGAAGCCGAGGGCCAGGTCGGCGACGTCCTGGGGCGTGGCCATCAGCACCGCATAGGGCTCGGAATCGTAGCTGATCCCCACCGCCGTCTCTTCCGGCACGGCGCGCGTGATCGCCTCGGAGGCGCGGGCCCCGAGGCGCCATTGCAGCGCGGGCTGGATGTGGACGGGCTCGTTCATGGTCTCAGGCGATTGCGGTGGAACTCTTAGATGGGGCTCAAGATAGCATTTTTCACGGTGCACGACGAATTGGACGCCTAGTGGAACAGCACCGCCGCCTTGGTGAGCGTGATCCACACACCCCAGGCCAACGGCAGTACAACGACGGCCCAGGCAGCGGCGGTCATGCCGTCGAAGCGGCCCCGGCCGATGCCGCCGCCGTCCGAGGCGGCGGAGGTGGCGGTGACGCTGATCTCCTGATGGGTCATGCGCCAACGCTCGGCCACCGGCTTGACCATTAGGTTGGCAAGGAAGCCCAGCACCAGCAGGCCGGCCAGGATCAGGAAGATTGGCGGATAGATGCCGGCGCGCGGGGCGCCCGCGGCGATCGCCCGGTCGCGCAGGACGGTGACGATGAACGGTCCCAGCACCCCCGCCGTCGACCAGGCGGTCAGCAGACGGCCGTGGATGGCGCCGACGAACTGGGTTCCGAACACGTCGGCCAGATAGGCCGGGACGGTGGCGAAGCCGCCGCCGTACATCGAGGTGGTCACGGCGAAGCTGAGGACGAAGGCGCCGAGGATCGCCGCTGTGGCGGACCAGTGGGCGACCACGCCGAAGATCACCGCGCCCAGCGCCAGCATGACGGCGTAGGTGGTCTTGCGGCCCAGCCGGTCGGAGATCGAGGCCCAGAAGAAGCGGCCGCCGATGTTGAACAGGCTGAGCAGGCCGACGAACCCGGCGGCGACCGCCGCGGCGGCCTTCTTCTGGCTGTCGTCGAAATCGAGGAAGGCGACGGAGGGAGCGTCCACCAGCCGGCCGCCGAAGATCTCCTGGATCATGGGCGAAGCCACCCCGATGATGCCGATCGAGGCGGAGACGTTGAGCAGCAGCACGGTCCAGATCAGCCAAAATTGGGGGGTCTTGTGCGCGTCCTTCAGGTGGACGTTGAAGGTCGAGATCAGGCGGCTGGAAGCGGCCGGGGCGGTCCAGCCTTCCGGCGACCAGCCGGTGGGCGGCACGCGGAAGCTGAGGGCGCCGCCGATCATGAACAGGAAGTAGCCCCCCGCCAGGACCAGCAGGGTCTGCCAGACGCCGACTTCGGCGCTGCCGGCGAAACGCTTCATCAGGATGTCGGCCAGGGGCGAGCCGATCATGGCCCCGCCGCCGAAGCCCATGATCGCCATGCCGGTGGCCATGCCGCGCCGGTCGGGAAACCATTTGATCAGGGTCGAAACCGGCGTGATGTAGCCGAGCCCCAGGCCGATACCGCCGAGCAGGCCCGCGCCCAGCCACAAGAGCCACAGCTGGTGGACGTAGACGCCGATGGCGCCAATGGCGATGCCGCCGGCCCAGCAGAAGGCGGCCACGACCCCGGCCTTGCGCGGCCCGGCTTTCTCGAGCCAGCCGCCCCACAGCGCCGCCGCCGAACCGAGCACGACGAAGAACAGGCTGTAGGTCCAGGTCAGGTCGCTGACCCGCCAGTCGCAGGTCGAGGTGGTCAGGGCGTCGCCGAGGGTCATGCCGGGACAGGTCAGGGCCTTGCCGACCCCCAGCGCCCGCGACAGCGGCAGCCAGAACACGCTGAAACCGTAGGCCATGCCGATGCACAGATGGATGGCCAGGGCGCAGGGCGGAATGAGCCAGCGGTTGAAACCCGGCTTGGCGACGATCGCCTCGCGGTCGAGGAATCCGGTCATGTGCTGCCTCCCGACGCGCCTTCTGCGAGGCGCTGTGCGGCCACCATGGCGCCCGCCACTACTTCTGCAAAGAAGCGATGGCTTCGCACGCCAGGGGATCGAGACCCTCGCCGCCGGACTCGACATGGGCGCGGATTTTGGCGCGCATGCGCGGATCCCAGAAGTCGGCGATGTGTTTGGCCATGCCCTTGACCGCCTGATCGAGCGGCCGGGCGACGAAGAACTTGCCGATCTGGTTGGCCATGTAGATCAGCCGCTCATCACTGGTGGTGGTGATGTGCTCTTCATCGTCGAACTGCGAATGGCCCATGGCTATTCCGCCGGCTCGACCGCGACCTTGCGGCTCTCGCGGGCGAAGATGTCGTAGCGCTCCTGCCATTCGGTCGGGCCGTTGGCCAGGGTCACCTGCACCGCTGTGACCTTGTACTCGGGGCAGTTGGTGGCCCAGTCGGAGTAGTCGGTGGTGATGACGTTGGCCTGGGTGTCGGGGTGGTGGAAGGTCGTATAGACCACCCCCGGCGCGACTTTTTCGCTGATCTTGGCGTGCAGGGCGATGGCCCCGGCGCGGCTCTTCAGCTTGATCAGGTCGCCGTCGCGCACGCCGCGGTCCTCGGCGTCCTGCGGGTGAATCTCCAGGACGTCCTTCTCGTGCCAGGTCGAGTTGGCGGTGCGGCGCGTCTGGGCGCCGACATTGTATTGGCTGAGGATGCGGCCGGTGGTCAGCAGCAGCGGGAAGCGCGGGCCGACCCGCTCGTCGGTCGGCACATATTCGGTGAGCATGAAGCGGCCCTTGCCGCGCACGAACTTGTCGATGTGCATGGTCGGGGTGCCTTCCGGCGCCGCGTCGTTGCACGGCCACTGGACCGAGCCCTTTTCCGCCAGCATGGCGAAGGACACGTTGGCGAAGGTCGGGGTCAGGGCGGCGATCTCGTCCATGATCTGGGACGGGTGCTCGTAGTTCCAATCCAGGCCCATCTCGCGCGCCAAAAGCTGGGTCACTTCCCAGTCGCCGTAGCCGTTCTTGGGCGCCATCACCTTACGGATCAGCTGGATGCGGCGCTCGGCGTTGGTGAAGGTGCCGTCCTTTTCCAGGAACGAGCAGCCCGGCAGGAAGACGTGGGCGAAGGTGGCGGTCTCGTTGAGGAACAGGTCCTGAACCACCAGGCATTCCAGGGCGGCGAGGCCGGCGGAGACGTGCACGGTGTCGGGGTCGGACTGGAGGATGTCCTCGCCCTGGACGTACATGCCCTTGAACACGCCATCGACGGCGGCGTCGAACATGTTGGGGATGCGCAGGCCGGGCTCGGCGTCGAGCTCCACGCCCCACATGTCGCCGAACTGCTTGCGCACGACATCGTTGGAGATGTGGCGGTAGCCGGCCAGCTCGTGCGGGAACGAGCCCATGTCGCAGGCGCCCTGAACGTTGTTCTGGCCGCGCAGCGGGTTCACGCCCACGCCCTTGCGGCCGACGTTGCCGGTGGCCATGGCCAGGTTGGCGATGGCGATGACGGCGGTCGAGCCCTGGCTGTGCTCGGTGACCCCCAGGCCGTAGTAGATCGCGGCCCGGCCGCCGGTGGCGTAGAGGCGCGCGGCGCCGCGCACGTCATCGGCCGACACGCCCAGATATTCGGCGACGGCTTCGGGGCTGTGGTCGGGGCGGGCGACGAACTCGGCCCAGTCTTGGAACTCGTCCCAGTCGCAGCGCTCGCGGACGAAGTCCTCGTCGACCAGGCCTTCGGTGACGACGACGTGGGCCAGGGCGTTGAGCATAGCGACGTTGGTCGACGGCCGCAGGGGCAGGTGGAAGTCGGCCTCGATGTGGGCCGAGCGCACCAAGTCGGTCTTGCGCGGATCGATCACGATCAGCTTGGCGCCTTCTCGAATGCGCTGCTTCATGCGCGAGGCGAACACGGGGTGGGCGTCGGGCGGATTGGCCCCGATCACCAGGATCACGTCTGTGTCCTCGACGCTGTCGAAGTCCTGGGTGCCGGCCGAGGTGCCGTAGGTTTGCGACAGGCCGTAGCCGGTCGGCGAGTGGCAGACGCGGGCGCAGGTATCGACGTTGTTGTTGCCGAAGCCCTGGCGGATCAGCTTCTGGACCAGGAAGCTCTCTTCGTTGGTGCAGCGGCTGGAGGTGATGCCGCCGACCGAGCGCTTGCCGTACTTTTCCTGGATCCGCTTGAACTCGCTGGCGGTGTGGCGGATCGCCTCTTCCCAGGAAACCTCACGCCACGGCTCGTGGATGGTGGCGCGGATCATCGGCTTGGTGATGCGTTCGCGGTGGGTGGCGTAGCCCCAGGCGAAGCGGCCCTTGACGCAGGAGTGGCCGTGGTTGGCCTTGCCGTCCTTCCACGGGACCATGCGCACCAACTGCTCGCCGCGCATCTCCGCCTTGAAGGTGCAGCCGACGCCGCAGTAGGCGCAGGTGGTGACCGCCGAGTGTTCCGGCTGGCCGATGTCGATCACGGCCTTCTCGGTCAGGGTGGCGGTGGGGCAGGCCTGGACGCAGGCGCCGCAGGACACGCACTCGGACGACAGGAACGGATCGTTCTGGCCGGGCGACACCCGGCTATCCAGGCCCCGGCCCGAGATGGTCAGGGCGAAGGTGCCCTGCACTTCGTCGCAGGCGCGGACGCAGCGGTTGCAGACGATGCACTTGGACGGGTCGTAGGTGAAATAGGGGTTAGAATCGTCCTTCTTGATGAAGTCCGGGTTGGCCAGGCCATTGGTCTTGGCGAAGACATGGTTGCGGCCGTCGTAGCCGTAGCGGACCTCGCGCAGGCCGACCGCGCCGGCGGTGTCCTGCAGCTCGCAGTCGCCGTTGGCGGCGCAGGTCAGGCAGTCGAGCGGGTGGTCGGAGATGTAGAGCTCCATGACCCCGTTGCGCAGGCGCTTGAGCTTGTCGGTCTGGGTATGGACGACGATGCCGTTGGCCGCCGGGGTGGTGCAGGAGGCGGGCGTGCCGCCGCGGCCTTCGATCTCGATCAGGCACATGCGGCAGGAGCCGAACGCGGCCATGTTGTCGGTGGCGCACAGCTTGGGGATGGTCGTGCCGATCATCTGCGCCGCGCGCATGATCGACGTGCCTTCCGGCACGGTGACGGTCTGGCCGTCGATGGTCAGGGTGACGGTGGCCAGCTCGACCCCGTCGGGGACGCGCGGGGCGGGCGTGCCGTAGTCGATCTCTTTGATCAGGGCCATGGGTCTTACTCCGCCGCCTCAAGCCGTGCTTTGGGCCGGCCGAAATCTTCGGGGAAATGGGTTAAGGCGCTCATCACCGGATAGGGGGTGAACCCGCCGAGGGCGCAAAGCGATCCGAACTTCATGGTGTTGCAGAGGTCCTCGATCAGCACGAGGTTGTCCTCGCGGTCCTCGCCGGCCGCGATCTTGTCGAGCACCTCGACGCCGCGGGTCGAGCCGATGCGGCAGGGGGTGCACTTCCCGCAGCTTTCCACGGCGCAGAACTCCATGGCGAAACGGGCCTGCTTGAGCATGTCGGCAGTGTCGTCGAACACTGTGACCCCGGCGTGGCCGATCAGCCCGTCCTTGGCCGCGAAGGCTTCGTAGTCGAACGGGGTGTCGAACAGGGCCGGGGGAAAGTAGGCGCCCAGCGGCCCGCCGACCTGCACCGCCCGCACCGGGCGGCCGGAGTCCGTACCGCCGCCGATGACATTGACGATCTCGCCCAGGGTTACGCCGAACGGGGTCTCGTACAACCCACCGTTCTTGATGTTGCCGGCCAGCTGGATTGGCATGGTCCCGCGCGAACGGCCCATGCCGTAGTCGCGATAGGCGTCGAAGCCCTCGGCCAGGATGTAGGGGACGGCGGCCAAAGAGAGGACGTTGTTGATCACCGTGGGCTTGCCGAACAGGCCCTTGTGCGCCGGTAGCGGCGGCTTGGCGCGGACCAGGCCGCGCTTGCCTTCCAGGCTCTCCAGCAGGGAGGTTTCCTCGCCGCAGACATAGGCCCCCGCGCCCACGCGCACGTCCATGTCGAAGTCGTAAGCGCTGCCGCCGACGCCCTTGCCGAGCAGGCCGCGCTTGCGGGCCGTGACGATGGCGTCGCGCATGGCGGCGACGGCGAAGGGATATTCGGAGCGGATGTAGACGTAGCCGAAGGTGGCGCCGACGGCGATGCCGGCGATGGCCATGCCCTCGATCAGCTGGAAGGGGTCGCCTTCCATGACCATGCGGTCGGCGAAGGTGCCGCTGTCGCCCTCGTCGGCGTTGCAGACGATGTATTTCGTCGGGCCCGTCGTTTCAGCGACCGTCTTCCACTTGATGCCGGTGGGGAAGCCCGCCCCGCCGCGCCCGCGAAGGCCGGACTGGAACACTTCCTCGACGATCGCCTTGGGACCGAGCTCCAGCGCGCGCGCCAGGCCCTTCATGCCGCCGTGGGCGACGTAGTCGTCGAACGACTGCGGATCGGTGATGCCGTTGCGGGCGAAGGTCAGGCGGGTCTGGCTCTTGAAGAACGGCAGCTCTTCGGGTTTGCCGACACACAGGGCGTGGGGCGCGCCGTCGAACAGTCCGGCGGCGACCAGGGCTTTGACGTCCTCGGGAAACACCGGGCCGTAGCCGATCCGGCCATTGGCGGTCTCGATCTCCACCAGAGGCTCGATGCTGAACAGGCCGCGCGAGCCGTTGCGCACGATCTCGATGGTCATGGAGCGCTTGGCGGCTTCGATGGCCAGGGTGCCGGCCACCTCGTCGGCGCCGAGCGCGACCGAATTCATGTCGCCGGGAACGTAGACGTGCAGGCTCATCGTACGGTCTCCGCCATCAGAGCATCGAAGCGCGCGGGCGTCAGGCGGGCGTGCGGGCGGCCGTCGATCAGGGCGTTGGGGCCCGAGGCGCAAAGTCCCAGGCAGTAGATCGGCTCCAGCGAGACCTCGCCGCGGCCATGACCGTGGGCGTCGATCTTCATGCCCAAGCGCTGCTCGGCATGCTCGGTCAGGGCGCGGCTGCCGCGCGATTGGCAGGCTTCGGCCTGGCACAGCTTGACCACATGGCGCGGCGCTGGGTGGCGGCGGAAGTCATGGTAGAAGGTCAGCACCCCGTGCACGTCGGCGCGCGACAGGTTGAGGATGCCGGCGATCAGGGGCACGGCCTCGTCGGGCACCCAACCGAAGGTCTCCACCAAAGCGTGCAGGATGGGCATCAGCGCGCCCTCCTTGTCGGCATGGGCGGCGATCACCTCGACGGCTTTCTCGGGGCTCCAGGCGCTGTAGTCGGACATGACGTCTCCACAAACTCAGGCCCACAAAGCGCCAACGGCCGCAATAATCAACGGCGAAACTATATGCCGCGATCGGATATGACTATCGACGTTGTAATCATTGAGAATTTTGAGCCTGAGGCCGGGCTGTCTGACCCCGCGACATGCGTGTATCGTTTGCCGGAGCCACTGACGGGACGCTTGGTGCAAGAGACCGCCGCACAACAGCTTCTGGACACCGACTGGTCGCTGCCGGCGTGGCCGGTGTTTGGCGTGCAATCGGACGTGCGCCAGGCGTTGGCGCAGGCCGTGGCCGCCGGCCGTCCCGTGGTGTTGGCGACCTTGCATACCCATGACGGCGCGGCCCCCCTGGGCGAAGGCGCGCAGATCCTATTCGACGGCGGCGCTGTCGCAGGATTTCTATCCGGCGGCTGCGTCGAGGGCGATGTCGCCATCCATGCTCAGACGGTGCTGTCCGACGGCGCGCCGCGCTGGCTGATCTACGGACGCGGCGGGCCGCCGGATATCCAGCTGCTGTGCGGATCGCGGATCGAGGTCCTGCTGGAGCGGATCGCTCCTGACGACGAGGCCGCCGGCCGCCTTCTGGCCCTCACCGACGCCCGCCGTCCGGCGCTGTGGCTCAGCGACGGACGGGCGCACGCCTGCCTGGCCGAGGGAGAGGATGGCGCGGGCCTGACCCCCACCCTCAGCGCGGCGCTGCAGCGCGCCGCCGAAAAGCCGTCGGTCAGCGGCGCGACGCCCGAGGCTTTGTTTCGCCGCCACACGCCCCGCCGGCGGCTGGTGGTGGTCGGCGGCGACCCGATCACTCTGGCGGTGGCCAAGCTGGCGTTCGAGGCCGGATTCGAGACCGCGCTGGTGCGGCCCAAGGGGCCTTCCGTTCCGCCGCCTCTGCCAGGGGTGCGCTATTTCCGGGGCAAGCCGGGCGAAGCCTTCGCCGCACTGGGCATGGACGCCTTCACCGCCGTGGCCATCGCCACCCACGACATCGACATCGACCATGCCGCCTTGTGCGCGGTCCTGCCGAGCGAGGCGGGATATGTCGGGGCCTTGGGCAGCCGCCGGCGCCTGCCCGAACGGATCGCGCGTCTTCAGACCTCGGGCCTGACAGAGACGGATATCGCCAAGCTGCACGCTCCTATCGGCCTCAGCATCGGCGCCCGCTCTCCGTGGGAAGTGGCGGTTTCCGTGGTCGCCGAGGTAATCCAGGCGTTCAAGGCCCAGGACGCCGCGCGGACCTGGCCCGCCGCCGCTTGAGCGAGTTCCACGCCCTGGTCCTGGCCGCCGGTTTCGGTTCGCGGTTCTCTGTCGAAAGAACGGGGGGCGGCAAGCTCTTGGCGCCCTGGCGTGGCGGGGCCCTGATCGACGGGGCGCTCGACGCCGCCATGGCCGCCCCGGTGCGCGACGTGACGGTGGTGGTCGGCGCCGATCCCGCCGTGCAGGCTCACGCCGCCGCGCGCTGCGACGTGCGCATCGTCCACGCCTCCGATCATGCCCTGGGTCTGTCCGCCTCGCTCAAGGCCGGCATTGCCTCTCTGCCCCCGACGGCGCAGGGGGCGCTGGTATTTCTCGGCGACATGCCGCTGATCCCGCAGGCCGTGCTGCGTCCCCTGGTGCAAGCCGTCGTTGACGGGGCGCCGGCCTCGGTTCCGGTGTGGCAAGGCCGCCAGGGCCACCCCGCCTGCCTGTCCGCCGCGCTGTTCGGCCAGATCCTGGCGCTGGAGGGCGACCGCGGGGCGCGGTCGGTGCTGGACGCCCTCGGCGACAGGCTGGTCCTGATCGAGGCCCCGGACGACGGAATTCTGCTCGATGTCGACCGGCCGCAGGATGTTCCACTTTAGAACCGTCGCCGGTTTCGGCTATCCATGACGGCAGGTTCAAGGAGCGCGTAGGTGGCATGGCGGATCGGATGCAGGCAGGCGCGCCCGAGGTCAGCGACGGCCTGGTGCTGTTCGGCGGCAACGGCGATCTGGCCCTGCGCATGCTGTTCCCCTCGCTATGCTTCCTGGAGGCCGAGGGCCTGCTGCCGCGCGGCATGCCGATCCTCGCGGTGGGGCGCTCGGCCCTGGACGACGACGCCTTCCGCGCTCTGGTTCGCGAGGCGCTGGGCAAGCGCGCACCCGAGGCGGCGGCAGCCGCCGAAAGCCTGCTCGCCCGCACCCACTACAGCGCCGTCGATGTGACCCACATCAATGAGATCGAACGGATCGGCGCCCGGATGGGCGAGCTGAACATCATTCGGCCGCTCTACTACCTCTCGGTCTCGCCCAGCCTCTACAGCCCGATCTGCGAGGGCCTGCTGGCCGCGCAGCTGGCCGGCGAGGGGGCCCGAGTGGTGATGGAGAAGCCGATCGGCAAGGACCTGGCCTCCTCGCGGGTGATCAACGATCAGGTGCAGGCGGCCTTCAGCGAGGAGCGGATTTTCCGCATCGACCACTACCTCGGCAAGGAGACGGTGCAGAACCTGATCGCCCTGCGCTTCGCCAACACCCTCTTCGAGCCGCTGTGGAACAACCTGACCATCGACCACGTCCAGATCACCATCGCCGAGACCCAGGGGGTCGGCGACCGCTGGCCCTACTACGACGAGTACGGGGCCATGGGCGATATGGTGCAGAACCACATGATGCAGCTGCTGTGCCTGGTGGCGATGGAGCCACCTTCGGACCTAGCGCCCGACTCCGTGCGCAACGAGAAGGTCAAGGTGCTGCGCTCCCTGCGCCCGATCGGCCGGGCCGAGGTGGCGCATAACGTCGTGCGGGGCCAGTACACCAAGGGCGTCGTCGGCGGCGAGCAGGTGGCGGGCTACCTGGAGGAAAAGGGCTCGGACAGCGAGACCGAGACCTTCGTCGCCATCCAGGCCCATATCGACAACTGGCGCTGGGCGGGGGTGCCGTTCTATCTGCGCACCGGCAAGCGCCTGCCCGACCGCGACACAGAGATCTTCATCCAGTTCAAGGGCGTGCCGCACTCCATCTTCGCCGGCGAGAGCCGCGAGGATCTGGTTCCGAACCAGCTCCTGATCCGCCTGCAGCCCGAGGAAGACATCGTGCTGCGACTGATGAACCAGCGCCCGGGCCTGAGCCTCGGCGGCATGCGGCTGGAAAGCCTGCCGCTCAGTCTCAGCCTGAAGAACGTGCACAAGACGCCCGCCCGCCGCCGCATCGCCTACGAGCGCCTGATCCTGGACGCGCTGAGCGGCGACTCCACCCTGTTCGTGCGCCGCGACGAGGTCGAGAAGGCCTGGGAGTGGGTCGACGGGGTCAACGACGCCTGGCGCCGCGCGGGCCAGCCGCCGCGTCCCTATGCGGCCGGATCGTGGGGGCCGGGGGGCGCCTTCGCCCTGATCGAGCGTGAAGGCCGGGCGTGGCACGAGGATTGATCATGCCGGATTGGAATGTGATCTATTCCGCTGGCGGTATTGCCGCCTAGGGTTACCGACCGTAATTCCCATCATGCGGAACGGCGACGCTCGATCGCGCCGCCCAGGAGGAAGTCGTCATGGCCCAGCCTATCAAAGCCCTCGCCATCGCCCTTTGCGCCGCCGGCGCTGTCCTGGCCGGCGCCAGCGCCCGCGCCGCGGACGCCGCGCCCGCCGCCTCGACTCTGCCGGATTGGGCGGGCGTCTGGATGCCGCGCGAGCGCAATCTGTTCGACGCCTCGGCCCTGCCGGAGAACCAGAAGGCTTCGCCCACCGATCCCCTCAAGTTCTTCGAAGCCAGCTATCTGCGCGAGTATCCGCCCTACCGGCCAGAATGGGAGGCGCGCTACGTCAAGACCCTGACCGACACCCAGAACGGCATCGGCTCGGATCCCACCGCCGCCTGCCTGCCCGGCGGCTTCCCGCGGATATTGGGCACCCCCTATCCGGTGGAGTTCATGGTCCAGCCCAAGTTGGTGGTGATGCTGTTCGAGGCCAACAGCCAGATGCGCCACATCTATACCGACGGCCGTAAGCACCCGGTGGACCTGGAGCCGACCTTCAACGGCCATTCGATCGGCCATTGGGAGGGCGACACCCTGGTGGTCGACACGACCGGCCTGCGCGGCGACACCATCTTCGACGTTTCCGGCGCCCCGCATTCCGACCAGCTACATGTCAGCGAGCGCATCCGCCGCATCCCCGGGGGCGTCATCGAGGACAAGATCGTGGTCGAGGATCCCAAGGCCTTCACCAAGCCGTGGCTGGTGACACGCAGCTTTCAGCTGCACCCGGACTGGGATTTGACCGAATACGTCTGCGAGGAAAACCAGCGCAATCCGATCCTGCCGGACGGCACGACCGGGTTCATCGGTCCGCACGAAAAGGTCACGGACGCTGCCGGCCCGGCAAAGCACTGACTTCTTCGGCGGTCAGCCGGCGCAGGGAGACGGCCGGGCAGCTCTGAACCCCGATGTTGTTGGGCGCGATCACCTCGACGTCCAGACCCGAGCAGATGAAATCCGAGCCGCGCGAGCGCAGGCCGATCCTCTGGCTGAAGTCGATGTCGCCGCACGGGGCCAGCAGCTTGATCTGGTAGTAGTCGCGGATGCCGACTTGCAGGTTGACCGTGGTGCGGTCCCCCGCCGCCCAGCTGGTGACGTCGGCGGATCGGAAGCAGGAGCGGCCCTCGGCTGAGGCAGTCCGGATCTGAGGACCAGCGCCGGAGTCGGCGCAGGCGGCGGCTGCCGCCAATGCGGTCACGGCGAGGACTTTGAAGGGCCAGGTGGACAGGCGCATGTCGGTCTCCCGCAGGGACGTTCCGATAGGATCGCGCCACCCTAGCTGAACCAGCGCTGAAGGTATCGTCCTAGGCGACTGGTCCGCCCGGCAAGGGCATGCGGTTGCGGAGGGCCATGGCGGCCTTCAGGGCGCTGGACCGGCGACGGATGGTCAGGCGCTCCACCGGAATGCAGCCGAACGCCTCGATGAATTTGGCCCCGCTCGGCCGGAAATAGCTGTCGGAATCGAACATCAGGCCCAGGCGGTGGGCCAGCAGGATGGCTTCCCACAGCAGCAGGCTGGCGGCGCCCCGCGCCTCGGGCGTGCCGTCCTGGGTCGCGCGAAGATAATAGAGCGTATAGGCGTCCCACACGACTATGGTGGCGGCCACGGTCTTGCCGGTGGCCTTGTTGGTGGCGGCGATGATGTGGTGCCGCGTGCGCTTGGACAGGGCTTCGTTAAGGCGATGGTACACCGCCCCGTCATGGTGGTTGAAGCGCCCCGCGCGGCCGAGATTGCGTTCATAGAGGGCGTAGAATTCCATCAAGGGCATGCCCCCACTGATGGTCAGGTTCAACTTGGCTCGGCGCACGCTGTTGCGCGCCTTGTCCTTCAGTCCGCTCCAGAGATTGTCGATCGAAGTGCGGGCGTCCAGGCGGTAGGTGTAGCGCACGCCGATTTCGAACCCGGCGAGGTTGTAGTCCATGGCGTGCGGCTTGCCGGGCTCCAGCGCCTGCAGGAAGCCGGACGCGCGCGGCATCTGGGCCAGGCCGGTCTCGATCAGCTTGCGCCTCTGCGACGCCTGCGACACGGCCTTGCCTTCGGGCAGGCGGATCACCGGGCCGAGGGTGTGGGTCATCATCGGCGACCCGAGCAGCGAGAAGCCGCACCATTGGCGAAGCATGAACGGCTACCACAGATAGGCGTTGTCTCCGTCCCCGGCGGTCACCGAGCTGTAGCGATTGTCCGACACTGCCTCCAGCCACCAGGGCTGTTGGAAGATGGTCATGTCGGAATCGTTGTCGCCGATTACGGACAGGGGCGTTCGAGGCGTCGCGGAGTCGGCAAGGCTCTCCCCGGCAACCACGGCTACCTGGGCGTCAGCGGTCTGGCTGCGCCGGGGGGCGCGCGGCATGGTTGAACCATCCATCTCATGGGCAATTCTGACGGGAGGCCACTAACTGTTTGATAACGGGGGTCGTCCAGCCCCCGGCGGTTGAATTTCCGTCTATTTGGGCCGCGAGGCTAGGGATAAAACGCCGCAGGGCCGCCACAACTCCGCCGTGCACGCAGGCCGCCGGTGATCCAACTACGGCCAAGCTGCGTATCGGGCAGTATGGAAACAGGTGCGAGCACAGGCGGCCCCGGTGAGCAGACGGCGTCCGGCCAGGCCTTGCGCCATCCCACCGAGGTGGTGCTGGCCGGCTACGCTTCCGGAGCTTTGGGCGACGGGCCGAGCCTGACGGTGTCCGCTCATCTTGACCGCTGTCCGTCTTGCCGCGCCCGTGTCGGCCTGTTCGAGGCGGTCGGCGGCGCACTTTTGACGGACGTCCCCGAAGCCGGGCTGGAAGAGGGCGCCTTGGCCCGCGCCCTGGCCCGGATCGAGCGGACACCGGCTTCGCTCCGCGCCAGCGCGCCCGTTCCCCTGCCGCCCGGCGGCATCGTCCTGCCCCGCGCCCTGCGGCGCCGCACATTCGGACCGCGCCGCTGGGTGGCGCCGGGGCTGTGGGTCGCGCCGGTCCGATCCAACGCCGCCGACGGCTGGCGCACCTATCTTCTGCGCATGCCCAGGGGCGGATCGGTGCCGCAGCACGGCCACAACGGGCCTGAGTTAACCGTCGTCCTGGAGGGCGCCTTCGTCGAAGACGCAATCGTCCACGCGGCAGGCGATTTCGCCGAGAGCGGCGAAGGTCACGAACATCATCAGGCGGTTCACGGCGATGAGGCCTGTGTGTGTCTGATCTCAGGCCGGGGCGGCATCAGGGCCAATGGGCTGCTGCGGCTGATCCAGCCGTTCATCGGGGTTTGAGCCGGGTTTCGGCTCTGAAGCGGGGTTGTAGCGTGGGGATGCTGCTGAGTTTTCTGATGGCGATGGGGGCTGCGGTGCGGGCCCGCGCCACGCGTAACCTTGCCTACGGGACACGGCCTGGAGCGAGGCTGGACGTCTATGCGCCGATCGGCGCCGATGGCGAGGCCACCGGTGGTGGTGTTCGCCGACTTCGGCCGCAGGCCCGGCGCCCGGCGCCATGCGTTCCGCTTCGTCGGCCAGACCCTGGCCATGCGCGGCTTCGTCACCGTGATCCCGAACCTACGCGGCGACGCCCGGATGCCATGCACAGACTCGACGGCCGATCTGGCTTTGGCGGCGGCCTGGGCCAAGGCGCATTGCGGGGGCTATGGCGGGGATTCCGGCCGGATGTTCCTGATGGGCCATGCCGGTGGGGCGCACTGCGCGGCCATGCTGGCGTTGGATCCCGCGGGGCTGGGCGCGGTGGGCATGACCCCTGACGATCTGCGCGGGGCCATCGGCATTTCCGGCATCTACGACGCCCAGCCGGCGGGGGCTCCGGCCGATCACGCCGATCCGTCGGCGCCGCCGATGCTGCTGATCGCCGGCCAGCGGGACCATGTGAATCCGGGGCACACCAACCGCCTGGCCCGCGCCTTGCGCACGGTCGGCGGTCAGGTGGCCGAAATTCACTATCCCAAGTTGGGCGACAGATTAGGGCTGACCCGGCAGCTGCGCTACCGGGCCACCGCCCTAGACGAGGTCGAACGGTTCGTTCGCCTCTACAGCCTGACGAGAGGCTGAGCCTCTAGATGTAGCGGCGCAGCGAGCGCGCCAGCTCCGTCGCACCGGTGCGGCCGGCCTTCTTCTGCTGCGGCTGATAAGCTACCCGCGCGTGGTCCATGCAGTAGGGGCCTTCACGGTCCGAGCGGCGGCCGCAGAAGGTGAAGCCGTCGGACGACGGGTCGCCGATCGGCCACTTGCACATGTGCGCGCCCAGGGTCAGCACCGTGGCCGAACCCGGCTCTTCGGCGACGTAGGGCTGGATCGGCTGGCTGGAGGCCATCGACGGCTCGATGGTCCGGCGCGGGGCCGGAGCGGTGGACACCGCGGGGCGCGGCGCGCGCGGGGCCTTGAATACGGTGCGCTGGGGTTGCGAGGGTGTCGCGCGGCCCGACAGGCCCAGGCGGTGCACCTTGCCGATCACGGCGTTGCGGGTCACCCCGCCTAGCTGTTTGGCGATCTGACTGGCGCTGAGCCCGTCAAGCCACAGCTTCTTCAACGTCTCGACCCGTTCGTCTGTCCAGCCCATATCATCCCCTCCAAGACCCCGTTTCGGACGTCGCGTCACCCGAGACGCTAGATGTTGCGTCCTGTGGGCCGCCTCTCGTTGGCCACCCACAACATACAGTAACAAAAACCTAACGGCACACAATAGGCGCCCTCTGGTCTGTCCACAGGATCAATATCTAGATGGGGATAGACTTGACCGCGGCGGACTTGCGAAACCCCGCGACCGGGCGCACATCACGCATCATGCGCGACGCCGCCGACAGCATCAGCCCGCCTCAGCCGCGGCGTTATCCGGGCCCCAACTGGATCGGCCTGAAGGCCCTGTATCTCAAGGAGGTCCGCCGCTTCTGGAAGGTGGGCATGCAGACCGTCGGCGCCCCGGTGCTGTCGAGCCTGCTCTATATGCTGGTGTTCGCGGTGGCGACGTCCGGCGCCCGGCCGCAGATCGGCGGCGTGCCGTTCGTGGCCTTCGTCGCGCCGGGCCTGATCATGATGACCGTGCTCAACAACGCCTTCGCCAACTCGTCCTCGTCCCTGCTGGGGCTGAAGATGCAGGGGCTGACGCAGGACATCCTGACCCCGCCGCTGTCGCCTGGCGAGCTGACCGCCGGCTTCATCCTCGGGGCCATGACCCGCGGGATCCTGGTGGGTCTGGTGACCTGGGCGGCGGTGATGCCATTCTCGCACCTGGGGGCGCCGCACCTGTGGGCGATCGCCTACTACGGCGTCGCCGCCTGCGTGGTGATGGCCTCGATGGGGGTGATGGCGGCGTTGTGGGCGGTCAAGTTCGACCACCTGGCCACGGTGACCAACTTCGTGGTCCTGCCCCTGACCTTCCTGTCGGGCACCTTTTATTCGGTGGACCGCCTGCCTGAGCCGTTCCGCAGCTTCACCCGCTTCAACCCGTTCTTCTATCTGATCGACGGCTTCCGATACGGCTTCATCGGCCGCTCTGAGGGCCCGCTGCTGTTCGGCGGCGCCTTCGTCGCGGTGCTGTCTCTGGTGCTGCTGCTGGTCACCTGGCGGCTGTTCACCACCGGCTATCGGCTGAAGACCTAACGGGACGCCTGTTCGGCGGCCGGACGTCAGTCCGCCGCCGTCGCCACATAGAGCCGCACCGCATCCGCATAGCGCCGCCCCTGGGCCAGGGCGTAGGCCTGCCGGGTTTCCGAGAGGCGCCGCTGCGACTGGGTGACTTCCATCAGGGCGCCGCCGCCGTTCTGATAGGCGAACTGGGTATTCTTCAAATCGGCCTCGGCCACGCGGCGCGCCTCATCCTGGGCGGCCAGGGCCTGCTCGTCGCTGGCCAGGGCCTGCAGGGCGTCGGCCACCTGGGTGAAGGCGGTCAGCACGGTCTGCTGGTAGCGGGCGGCGGAGGCCTTGGCGGCGGCCACGGCTGAGCGCTGCTGCGCCTTGAGCTGTTTGCGGCCGAGGATCGGCACGCTGACCGAGGGGCCGATGTTCCAGCCGCTGAAATCGTAGTCGAAGATTTTTTCCGGGGTCAGCGAGGTCTGGGTCAGGCCGGCGTTGAGCTTGATGTCGGGATAGAGCTTGGCCTCCTGCACCCCGATGTTGGCGGTGGCGGCGTGCAGGTCCGCCTCGGCGGCCAGGATGTCGGGACGGCGGCGGACCAGCTGCGACGGCAGCTCCACCGGAATGGCGGCGGGCAGGCGCAGGGCGGCGAGGTCGAAGTCCGGGGCCGACCAGTCGGCCGGAGCGTGGCCGACCAGCAAAGCCAGGGCGTGGCGGGCTTCGGACAGGCGGCGATTGAGGTCCGGCAGCAGGGCCTGGTCCTCGACCATCTGGGCGCGGGCGCTGACCTGGGCGGCCGGCGCGGCGCCGCCGCCCTGCTCCAGCTTGCGCACGAACCCCAGGTTCTTGCGGTCTTCCTCGATCACGCTTTGCACCGCCGCGATCTGGGCGCGCAGGGTGGCGATCTGCACCGCCTGCATGGCGACATTGCCGGTCAGGGTCAGGTAGACGGCCTTGGCGCGCCAGGCCTCGGCCTGGGCCTTGGCTTGGGCGTCCTCCAGCGCGCGGTGGCGGCCGCCGAACAGGTCCAGGTCATAGGAGACCGTGCCGCCGATCGAGTACTGGTTGATGGTCGGACTGGGGAAGCCCTCGAAGCCAAAGGCGGCGGCGTTGATCTTGGTGCGCTGGCCGAAGGCGTTCAGTTGCGCATCGGGTTGGAGCGCGCCTTTTGCGGCGCCGGCGGCCTCCATCGCCTGGGTCAGGGCCGCGTCGGCCTGCACCAGGGTCGGGCTGTCGGTCAGGGCCTGGCGCACCACCCGGTCCAGATCGGTCGAGCCAAACGCCTGCCACCAGCCGCCGGCGTCATCGGCGCTGGCGCTGATCTGCGGGACCTTGGACGCGGCGTCGCCCTGCATGGCGTAGCCGGCCGTGGTCGGGACGGCGGGGACCTGGAATTCCGGTCCGACCGTGGCGCAGGCAGACAGGGTCAGGGCGGCCAGGGCGGCCGTGGCGAAGAGGCGGGGTCTATTCATGGACAACATTGGCGGGGTCCGGCTTGGCGGCGGCAGCGCGAGGCGCCTTCATCAGAAACAGCAGGGGCACGACAGCGACGGTGATCAGCACCATCAGCCAGAAGTCGTCGACATAGGCGACCATCGCCGACTGGCGGGTGATCTCGCCGTTGAGGGCGGCGGCGCCGGCCACGGTCGAGGGATTGAGCGCCGATCCGGCCAGTTGCATGGCCAGGTTCGGATCGCCGGCGTTGATGTGGCCGACCAGGCCCGAATGGACGGTCTCGACGTTGTTGGTCTGCAGCGCCACCACGATCGAGATGCCGGCCGACGAGCCGAGGTTGCGCACTAGGGTGAACACCGACGACCCTTCCGCGCGGTAGATCGGGCTGATGGTGGCGAAGGCCAGGGTGGTCAGGGGCACGAAGATCAGGCCGGTGCCCAGGCCCTGGATCAGGGCGCTGATGATCAACGGCCCCGCCGTCATGTCCAGCGAGAAGCGGCTCATCATCCACGCCGCCCAGCCCGACAGGAACAGGCCGAACGCCACCAGCAGGCGCGAGTCCACCCGCCCGACCAGCTGGCCGACGATGAACATGGCGGCGAAAGCGCCCAGGCCCCGGGGCATCATGACCAGGCCGGTGGTGACCACCGGATAGCCCATCAGCACCTCCAGCATCGAGGGCAACAGGGCCATGCTGGAATAGAGCAATATGCCGAGGAAGAAGCCGACCACCGTAGCCACCACGAAGCTGCGGTCGCGCGCCAGCGCCCGGTCGAAGAACGGGTTCTTGGCCGTGATCGCGTGGACGGTGAACAGGTAGAGCGCCAGGCCCGCGACCACCATCTCGGTCCAGATTTCCCTGGAGTTCAGCCAGTCCTGGGTCGGGCCGCGGTCGAGCATCAGCTGAAAGGCGCCGATGAACACGGTCAGCATGCCGAAGCCGAAGAAGTCGAACTTCTTGGGGATGTCGTGCTTGTTGTTGGAGATGAACATCCACACGCCGGTGTAGGCCAGAAGGCCAATCGGCACGTTGATGAAGAACACCCAGCGCCAGGTCAGGTTGTCGGTCAGCCAGCCACCCAGGGCCGGGCCCATGATCGGACCGAGGATGGCACCGGCCCCCCAGATGGCCATGGCCTGGCCCTGCTTCTCCTTGGGCCAGATATCCAGCAGCACCGCCTGCGACAGCGGGATCAGGGCGGCGCCGAACAGGCCTTGCAGCAGGCGGAAGCCGACGATCTCGGCCAGGCTGCCGGAGATGCCGCACAGGACCGAGGCCACGGTGAACCCGGCGATAGACACCAGGAACAGGAGCTTCCTGCCGATCCGCCCCGCCAGCCAGCCGGTCATCGGCGTCATGATGGTGGCGGCGACGATATAGGAGGTCAGCACCCAGGTGATCTGGTCCTGGGACGCCGAGACGCTGCCCTGGATGTGCGGCAGGGCGACGTTGGCGATGGTGGTGTCCAGCGAGTTCATCACCGTGGCCAGCATGATGCTGATGGTGATGGCCCACTTGTTGGGCGCTCCGCTGTCGGCTCGGGCCAGCATGGCTTTAGCCGGCGGCGCCGGCCGCCTGGGTGTCGACCTTGACGGTGGCGCTGAGGCCGGCGTGCGAGGCCATCTCCGGAGGCGGCTGATCGAACTCGATGCGCACGGGCAGGCGCTGCACCACCTTGACCCAGTTGCCGGTGGCGTTCTGGGCGGGAAGGATCGAGAAGGTCGAGCCCGCGCCCGGGCTGAAGCTGGCGACGCGGCCCTTCAGCTTGGTCCCCTTGGCGGCGTCGATATCGAGCTCGGCCGGCTGACCGATCTTCATCTTGGCCAGCTGGTTCTCCTTGAACGCGGCCTCGATGTAGGGGCGGCCCGAGACCAGCCAGAACAGCGGCTGGGCGGCGGTGATGTAGCTGCCGAGCTGGATTTGCTCGACCTTGGTCACGACGCCGTCCTGGGGTGCGACGATGGTGGTGTAGCCCATGGCCAGCTGGGCGCGCTGCAAGGTCGCCAGGGCCTGCATCACCACCGGCTGAGCGTCGATGGAGGTGTTGTCGGCGCCGGCGGCGGTGTGGGCGGCGACCGCCGCCTGCTGCACGGCCTGCAGATGGGCGCGGGCGGTGTTGACGGCATTGGCGGCCAGATCAAGCTGCTGCTGCGAGGCGACGCCGCCGCCGACCAGGACCTTCTGCCGGGCGAGATCGCGCTGGGCGTAGTCGAGCGAGGCCTGAGCCTCGGTCACCCCGGCGCTCTGCTGGCTGGCGGTGGCGCGCTGGGTGCGCACCTGCAGACGCGCGGTGGCCAATTGCGCTTCGGCCTGGGCCAGGGAGGCCTTGAAGTCGCGGTCGTCGAGGCGGAACAGCAGCTGCCCTTTCTTGACCTTCTGGTTGTCACGCACGGCCAGCTCGACCACCCGGGCCGAGACATTGGCGCTGATCGGGGTGCGCGCCGACATCACATAGGCGTCGTCGGTGACCTGGTAGCGGCCGCCGGTCAAAAGGAAGTAGGCGACGATGGCCAGGACGATGACCGGGCCGCCGATCAGCAGCGGCCAACGCACGCGGTCGCCCAAGCTGCGCTCGGTAGATTGGCTCCCCAGCCCTTCGCTCATGTGATCGCTCTTGAATGCAGAAACGGCCGCCGGCGCGCTCGGCGCCGCGGTCATAGGAGGATGACGGTAGGTCGTCGGGAAAGTGGAAGCGCCGACCTTAAATACGCCAGGCGGCCGCTTCCGGGGCTGGATGTAGGGTGGGTTGCCCCATGATCCAAATGATATGTTATCACATGCATCATGAGCGAAATTCATTTCAATCAGCTGGACCTCAATCTGCTGCGGGTGTTCGACGCCCTGCTCGACGAGCGCAGCGTGACCCGCGCCGGGGACCGCCTGGGCCTCAGCCAGTCGGCGGTCAGCCACGCGCTTGGGCGCCTGCGCCTGACGCTGGACGACGAGCTGTTCGTGCGCCGGTCGTCGGGCATGGAACCGACCCCGCGCGCGCTTGAAATCGGACCGGCCCTGCACACCGCCCTGCTGCAGATGCAGGCCGCCTTGGCGCCCGCGGGTTTCGATCCGGCCACCACCGAGCGCCGCTTCACCATCGCCGCCGGTCCCTACGGCTGCGCCGTGCTGATCCCGCAGGTGGTGCAGTTGCTGCAGGAGCGGGCGCCGGGCTCGACCCTGCACATCGCCGCCTATGGCGAAGGCACGCTGGAGGGCCTGGACGCCGGTCGTAACGACGCGGCCATCATGGGCATCGGCTCGCCGGGCCGCCGTTTCCGCTTTCTGCCGCTGTTCTCCGAAACCATGATCTGGGTCGTGCGCGCCGGTCACGACCTGACCCAGGGCGCCCTGACCCTGGAGCGGCTCGCCGAGACGCCGCATATCCTGGTGTCGGGCATGGAGGATCCCTTCGATCCCGGCTCCGGGGCCGTGGCACCCGGCCTCAAATCCCGTCCCGGCTGGGACCGGCACGAGGCGTCCGAACTGACCCGCCGCCCCGCCGCCCGCAAGGTGGCGGTGGTGACGCCGGATTCGACCTCCGCCCTGGCCATCGCCAGCCGCTCGGACATGGCCGCCCTGGTCCCCCACCGCCTCGCCCTCGGCGCGGGCGCCGCCGGGCGGGTGGTGGTCCTGCCGGAGGTGCTGCCTCCCATAGTCCTGGAGATCGGCGCCGTGTTCCGCGACGACCGCCTGGCCGATCCGGCGGTGGCCTGGCTGTCGCGTCTGCTGATCGAAGCCGCCCGGACTCTTTGATCTTTGACGCTTTGAGGCTTGACCGCCGCCCCGGCCCACGGTCAGCCTCCCGTCAACGAAAAGACGGAGGAAAGCTTTGATGATCCGAAACCGAATGCGCGCGGGGCTGCTCGGCGCTTCGCTGCTGCTGGCTTTCGCGTCGCGACCGGCCGCCTCGCAGGCACCCGCGCCCGCGCCGGCGGTGAAGCCGGCCGATTACGCGGCCCTGGCCAAGCTGCCCGATTTCCGCGGCACCTGGGTGCCCGACGTCCGTGACCAGAACCGGCGGATCAAGGACGATCCCACGCCCTGGACCCCAAAGATCGCCGCTGAGATGGCCAATCTGGAAGCCGAAGAAAAGGCCGGCAGGCCGTTCCTGGTGCTGAGCGGCTGCTTCGCCCACGCCATGCCCAGCTTCATGCTGATCACCCACAACGCCATCGAGGTCATGTTCACCCCCGATCGCGTCACCATCCTCGGCGAAAGCGACGGCAACCGCCTGCGCCGTATCTATACCGACGGGCGCAAGCACCCCGTGGACGTACAGCCCACCGCCCATGGCCACTCTATCGGCCACTGGGAAGGCCAGACACTGGTGGTCGACACCGTCGGCATCTGGCCCCAGGCCTATATCGCCGTCTCCGAAGCGATCGGCGTGCCCAACGATGGCGACATCCATGTGACCGAGCGCATCCACCTCGCCGGTCCCGACATCCTGGCGGACGATCTCGAGATCACGGCGCCCAAGGTCCTGACTCGGCCGTGGAAGACCACCCGCCTGTTCAAGCGTCTGCGCGGCGCCGAGAACGACATCGTCGAGGGCCAGTGCGTCGAAGGCATGCACACCCCCGGCAAGGACAAGAACGGCCACGACGTGTTCATCCCCATCAAGACCAACGCGGACGGTTCGATCCGCGCTCAGCCTTAAGTCGACTTCATTCAGGTTCGATCAGGACACATCCCATGACCCTCGTTCGCAACGCCGCCATCGTGGTCGCCATCGCCGCTCTGTCGGCCTCCGCCGCCCACGCCCACCACTCCGGAGCGATGTACGACTCCGGCAAGCTCATGAAGATGACGGGCACGGTGAAGGCCTTCAATTGGAACAACCCCCACATCAGCATCGACGTCATCGCCAATCCGGGCGAGGCGGTCGACGGCCTGTGGAGCATCGCCGGCTCCAGCCCCGGCGTGATGGGCCGCAGCGGCTGGACATCGGCCACGCTCAAGCCCGGCGACAAGATCGTCATGGAGTTCAACCCCCTGCGCGACGGCGGCCGGGGCGGCAACATCAAGAAGGTCATCACCCCCGACGGCAAGGAACTGGGCTGGGGCTTCTGATGGCCGTGATCATCCGCAGTCCTGACGACGTCACCGCGGCGGTGCTGGCGGTGATGGGCCAGACTCGCGATCCGCGCCTGCGCGAGATCATGACGTCCCTGGCCCGGCGCCTACATGGCTTCGTCCGCGAGGTGAACCTGACCGAAGCGGAGTACCGCGCCGCCGGCGCCGTCCTCGCCCGCCTCGGCCAGCAGTGCACCGATACGCACAACGAAGTGGTGCTGATGGGCGGATCGCTGGGCCTGTCGCAACTGGTCTGCCTGATCAACAACGGCGACATGGGCGCGCACGAAACGACGCAGAACATGCTGGGTCCGTTCTGGCGGCTGAACCAGCCGGTGGCGCAGAACGGCGGCTCGATCGTGCGCTCGCCGACCCCGGGGCCGGAGCTGTTCGCCACCCTGCGCTTCGTCGACGGCAAGGGCGCGCCGGTGGCCGATGCGGAGGTCGATATCTGGCAGTCCTCGCCGGTCGGTCTCTACGAACAGCAGGATCCCGACCAGGCCGCCATGAACCTGCGCGGCAAGTTCCGCACGGATGCGCAGGGCAAGATTTGGTTCCGCTCGGTCACGCCCGGTCCCTATCCGATCCCGACGTCGGGCGTGGTCGGCCAGCTGCTAGAGGCGCAGGGCCGCCATCCGTATCGCCCGGCGCACATGCACGCCCTGGCCCACAAGGACGGGTTCAAGACGGTGATCTCGCAGATCTATGTGCGCCAGGATCCCTACTACGACACCGACGTGCAGTTCGGCGCGACCGAGGCGACCACCGGCGACTACGTCCAGCACGATGAGCCGCATCCGGACCATCCCGAGGTCCAGGCGCCGTGGTATTCGCTGGATTACACCCTGGTCATGGAGCCGGGCGACGCCCGCCTGCCCATCCCGCCGATCAAGTAGGAGTCCGCATGCTGAGCGACCAACAACGGCGGGACGCGGCCCAGGCCCTGCTGAACGCCGACCGCACCCGCAAGCCGATCAGGCAGCTGAGCCTGACCTATCCCGACATGACCCTGGAGGACGCCTATGCGGTGCAGGGGCTGTGGGCGCAGGCGCTGATCGACGGCGGCGCCCGCCGCGTCGGCACCAAGATCGGCCTAACCTCGCGCGCCATGCAGATGGCCTCCAACATCACCGAGCCCGACTACGGCTTCCTGATGGACACCATGATCTACAACGACGGGGCGCAGATCGAGGCCGGCCGCTTCCTGGCTCCGCGCCTGGAGGTCGAGCTGGCCTTCGTCATGGGGGAGGACCTCGAGGGCCCCGACGCCCGGGTGCACGACGTGATGCGCGCCACCGAGTTCGTGACCCCGGCGCTGGAGATCATCGACTATCGCACCGATGTGCCGCGCAAGATCGTCGACACCATCGCCGACAACGCCGCCGCCGGGGCCATGGTGGTGGGCGGCCGCACCGTGCGCCCGTTCGACATCGACATCCGCTGGGTCGGCGCGACCCTGGCCAAGAACGGGGTGATCGAGGAGTCCGGCGTTTCGGCGGCGGTGATGGGCCACCCGGCGGCGGGCATCGCCTGGCTGGTCAACAAGCTGCATCCGCTGGGCGGCAAGCTGAGGAAGGGCGAGATCGTCCTGGCCGGTTCGTTCACCCGTCCGGTGACCATCGCCCCCGGCGACACCATCGCGGTCGACTACGGCCCGCTCGGCTCGATCAATGTCGGCATTGTCTGATGGATATGCCGCGCAATCAGTTCAAGGCGAAGCTGAAGGCCGGGCAGGCGCAGACGGGTCTGTGGGTTTCCCTGGCAGGCGCCTATGCCGCCGAGATCGTGGCGGGTTCCGGGTTCGACTGGCTGTTGCTCGATACCGAACACTCCCCCGGCGGCGTCGACAGCGTCCTAGCCCAGCTACAGGCGGTGGCGACCTATCCCGTCTCGCCGGTGGTGCGGCCCGCTGCCAACGACACCGTCCTGATCAAGCGATACCTCGACATCGGCGCCCAGACCCTGCTGATCCCCTATGTTCAGACCGCCGATGAAGCCCGCTCGGCAGTGGAGGCCATGCGCTATCCGCCGCGCGGCGTGCGCGGCGTCGGCGGCACGACCCGCGCCACCCGCTTCGGCCGCGTGGCCGGCTACGCCCAGAAGGCCGAACAGGAGCTGTGCCTGCTGGTCCAGATCGAGACCGGCGAGGCGCTGGAGCGGCTGGAGGAGATCGCCTGCGTCGACGGCGTCGACGGGGTGTTCATCGGCCCCAACGATCTGGCCGCCAGCCTGGGCCATCTCGGCGAGCTGAAGCATCCCAAGGTGATCGCGGCCATCGAGGACGCGCTGAACCGGCTGAAGGCGATCGGCAAGCCCGCCGGCATCCTGACGCCGGACCCAGATTTCATCGCCCGCTGCGCCGCGCTCGGCGCGACCTTCACCGCCGTCGGCAGCGACATCGGCATCCTGGCGCGCGGGACCGAGGCGCTGGCCGCCAAGTACAAGACCTAGGGAGATACCCATGGATATCCAGCTTCTGATTGCCGGCAAGGACGTGGCTGCCTCGGGCGGGGCCACCTTCACGCGCAACAATCCGGTCACCGGCCAGGTCGCCTCGACCGCCGCCGCCGCCTCTGTTGCCGACGCCAAGGCCGCCGTGGCCGCCGCCGCCGCCGCCTTCCCCAAATGGTCGGCGCTCGGCCCCAACGCCCGCCGCGCGATCCTGATCAAGGCCGCCGACGCCATCGAGGCGCGCACGCCGGAATTCATCGCCCTGATGGCCGACGAGATCGGCGCCACGGCCGGTTGGGCCGGGTTCAACTGCTTCCTGGCAGCAGGCATGCTGCGCGAAGCGGCCGCCATGACCACCCAGGTGTCGGGCGAAACCATTCCCTCCGACAAGCCCGGCTGCATCTCCATCGCCCTGCGCTCGCCCGCCGGTGTGGTGCTGGGCATGGCGCCGTGGAACGCCCCGGTGATCCTCGGCGTGCGCGCCGTCGCCGTGCCGCTGGCGGTCGGCAACACGGTGGTGCTCAAGGCCTCGGAAATCTGCCCCGGCGTCCATCGCCTGATCGGCCGCGTGCTGCAGGACTCAGGGTTGCCGGACGGCGCCATCAACGTCATCACCAACGCCCCCGCGGACGCGGCCGAGGTGGTCGCCGCCATGATCGCCGATCCGGCGGTGCGGCGGGTCAATTTCACCGGCTCGACCAAGGTCGGCAAGATCGTCGGCGAGCTGTGCGGGCGTCACCTCAAGCCGGCGGTGCTGGAACTGGGCGGCAAGGCGCCGATGCTGGTTTTGGACGACGCCAACCTCGACGACGCGGTGAAGGGCGCGGCCTTCGGCGCCTTCATGAACCAGGGCCAGATCTGCATGTCCACCGAGCGGCTGGTGGTGGACGACAAGGTCGCCGACGCCTTCGTCGCCAAGTTCGCGGCCAAGGCCGCCAGCCTGCCGGCGGGCGATCCGCGCGGCGGCAATGTGGTGCTGGGTTCGCTGGTCAGTGTCGAGGCCGCCGACAAGGTCGAGCGGCTGATCGCCGATGCCGTGGCCAAGGGGGCCAAGCTGGTGGCCGGCGGCAAGCGCGAGGGCTCGATCATGGACGCCGCCTTGCTCGACCATGTGACGCCGGGCATGGACATCTACTACGAAGAGAGCTTCGGCCCGGTGGTGTCGGTGATCCGCGCCTCGGGCGACGACGCCCTGGTGGCGATCGCCAACGATACCGAATACGGGCTGTCCTCGGCGGTCTACAGCCAGGACATCAACCGCGCCCTGAGCGTGGCCCAGCGCATCCAGGCCGGCATCTGCCACATCAACGCCTCGACCGTGGCCGACGAGGCGCAGATGCCGTTCGGCGGGGTCAAGGGCTCCGGCTACGGCCGCTTCGGCGGCCGCTATGGGGTCAATGAATTCACCGACGTGAAATGGCTGACCATCGAGAGCCAGCCGCACTATCCGTTCTAGACGGGGCGCTTACGTAAAGTCATCGCCAGTCCGGTCAGTGCCAGGATTGCCGGTGCGAAGCCGGCGATGACGGTGATCCAGCGCCACACCCGCAAGCCGCGGCCGAGCCCGTCGGCGGTATGCAGTTCGCGGATCTTGCTCTGGATGACATTGCTCAGGCTGGACCGGCGCTCGCCGATCGCCCGCACCGCGCCGGTGTCGTCATTGACGCCCAGCCGCACCGGCGCATGACCGCCGCCGACCAGGTCGAATTTCCAGCTGGGCGAGGAGTCGGTCGGCGCCTCCAGGGTCTGCACCTGCGCCCCGTTCTCGCCGGCCAGGGCCAGGGTCGCGGCCTGATCGGCGTTGAGCCGGCTGGCGAACAGGGTCCGGCCCGGCGGACGCAGGGGCTGCACCGGCGCCACCGTCGAGATCGCCTCGACCGTGGCCCGGGGAAACGACAGGGCCATTCCGGTCAGGGCCAGGAAGGCCAGGGGCAAGCAGGTCCAGAAGCCGATCACATAGTGCAGGTTGGCCACGGCCTCGCCGCGCCGCCAACGCAACCCGAACCAGCATGCGGCCGCCGGCGGCCAGCAAAGGAACAGCCCCGTCAGCGCCTCGATCAACATCAGCAGGCCCATCGCGCCGACGATCTTGCGGCCGAGGTTGCCCAGGATCAGCCGCTCATGGAATCGGCGGACCTCGGCCATGAACCCCGCGCCGCGTCCGCGCCGGGTCTCGAACGCCAGGACCTTGGCCGAGCCGGGATCGATCCAGGCGGTCAGACGCCTGGGCGGGCCGCGGTCGATCGGGGCATGCTCGTCCAGCCGCGGGCGCACGCCCCCGTGGGCGACCACGGCGGAACCGGGGATCATCACCAGCGAGGTCACCGTCCCGTCTTCGCCGAAGGCCTTATTGGCCGCCTCCATATAGGCGCTGAACGAGGGCGCCGGCGGCGTCTTGCTGTGCGGGCGGCGCTCGGGGTGGGCGAAATGGTCGATGGTCGGGCTGAGCGCCGACAAGGCCCCCGAGGCGGCCAGGGGGATCAGCAGGACGAAAAGGCCAAGGCCGATCGCCTTGTGCAGGCGCAGCCACAGCCTGCCGATAGCCGATCTGGGGAACGCGCCGACGGGGGGTCCGGCAGTCATGGTCGGCGTCTCCGGTCACTGGACGTCCGCAAAGCAGACGCCAGCCATCGCTAACCATGGCCCGTGACGGCCGGATTTCCAAATCCGTCGGTATGCGGCTTACTTTTTGCGCTACCGCTTCGCTGCTTTAGCGCGGGGCTTGCGCTACCGCTTCACTGCTTGAGCGCGAGGTTTGCGCTACCGCTTCGCTGCTCGAGCGCCTGCCTAGCGCAGGGCGATCTTCAGCTGGCCGCCGAGGAAGGTTCCCGCCGGATCGAAGCTGGAGGCCACCCCGCCCCGCTCGTTGGGACCGGGGGCGAGGCCGCACAGATAGCCCAGCGAGCCGACCGCATCGGGCGAACCGAACTGGCGGTCGATAGAGGTCTTCACCGTGCCTTTGGGAATGGCCGCTTGCTCGTGCACATAGCGCCCGGCGATGGACGGGCCCGACAGGTCGAACGCCGGCTTGGCCTGCCACACGATCTTGACCGGCGCCGGGGCGGGCGCTTCAGCGAAGGCGGCGCCCGCGGACAGGGCGAAGGCGGCGGTCAGGGCCAGAAGGCGGGTCATGGGACGCTCCTTGGAACAGGTCGGACTAGACCATTCTTCCTTGTACGTGGCCACAGCAAGGCCGGACCACGGGAACAGGGGCGGCCGCGAGGGGTTCTCTAGGCTCTCCCCACAAATTGACGCGAGGTTCCACCGTGAAAGTCAGCGAAGCCATGACCGCCCAGGTCGTGACGGCCAAACCCACCGACAGCGTCCAGTCCGTCGCCAAGATCATGCGTGAAGTCGACACCGGCGCCGTGCCGATCTTCGACGACGGCAAGGTGATCGGCCTGGTCACCGACCGCGATATCGTCCTGCGCGTGGTGTCCGAGGGCGGCGACCTGAAGGGCCCGATCTCGGCCGCCATGAGCGACCACGTGCAGACCTGCCGGGATGACGACAACCTGGCCGACGCCGCCGCCCAGATGGCCAACCATCAACTACGCCGCCTGGTGGTCATGAACGAGTCGGGCAAGATGGCCGGCATCCTGTCGCTCGGCGACATCGCCGTGGACTACGGCGCCAAGAAGGTCGGCGAGACCCTCGAGGAAATCTCAGCCGACGCCCACGCCTAGCGTCCTAACCCGGCAGTTTGGCCAGCAGGGCGTCGAGAATGCCGTCGAGGTCCTGCTTCAGGTCGACGCCCTGGCCCAGTTCGGCGGCGATGTCCTGGCGTTCGGCGATCGAGCGGCTCATCAAGGGCTGCACGTGAGCCTCGGAGACGGTGCGCGCAACCTCGCGCATCTCTTCGGCCCGCCGCCGGCCGTGTTGCAGCGATCGGGTGATCATGTAGCGGGCGAACACCTCCCAGTCGGGCACCGGCAGGGTCTCGCCCAAGGAGGCCAGCACATCGTCCTCGACGCCCAGGCGCCGGGCGCTGAGCAGGCTTTCGGTGATCAGCGCCTCCATGCCCTTGATCATCACGCTGCGGCACATCTTCACCGCCGAGGCCTTGCCGATCTCGGTCGAGTAGACCTTGGCGTTGAAGCCCAGTTCGCTCGCCAGCTCCAGGAAATCGGCGGCGTTGGGCCCGCCCAGCAGCATCGGGCTCTTGATCCGGTGCGGCGGCACGGCGGTCATCACCGCCGCCTCGACATAGCGTCCTCCCGCGGCGGTCACCGTCTCGGCCGACTGCCGCTTCACGCCGGGCGAAACGGAATTTATATCCACGAAGAAGGCGCCGGGGGCGATGCCGCCGGCTACCGACTGGGCCGCCTGCAGACCCTGCTCGGCGGTCACCGAACAGATGACCAGCTGCGCCCCGCGCACGGCGTCGGACGCGTCGGCGGCCGGGCGATAGGGGCCGACGGCGGCCAGGGCGGGGATGCTGTCCGGCTGGACCAGCTTGGGATCGAACACGCCGGCGACCTCGCAGCCCGCCGCGACCAAATCCTGGGCCAGAATCTGCCCGACCTCGCCGAAGCCGATGATGGCGAACCTGGGGGTATTCTTCATCTTGTGCTCTCGCGCTCGAAACGGCCGGACCCTAGTCGGGGAGGGGCCTCAGCGACAATATGCCTTGGCAGTGCGCCTACATCTGCGGCGGCGATCACTTTTCACCCCTGAGGCGAAGAATCCGGTCCGCCGCCAGCCCCACGGGTGTAGGGTCCCACCTGGGCTTTGGAGGTTTGCAATGACTTCGAACCGCTCTTTCGCGCCGCCCGATGAAGCGGGCGAGGCCGCCCCGCACCCGTTTCCGATGTGGCCGTTCGCCTTCACCGCCTATGCCGAGCACTGCTCGCGCGACTATGGCGGCTACCTCGAACGGCTGGCCAAGGCCGACGACGCCCTGGCCGTGATCCGCGCCGAGGAAGCGCTGGGCCTCGACCTGCTGAGCGATATCAACCAAGCCTTCTACGCCATGGTCTGGGCGCCCTTCGGCGCGGTGATGAAGGCGGGAACCGAGCCGGCGCCGCCCACCGCATAAATCGGCGTTCGGACGTTTCGAATTGATCCATCCACTTGAGGAAGCGGATTAAAAGCGGCCCTGATCGGGCTTGCTTGAGCGGTCACCAGTGTCTACCAGAAGAGTCAAAGCACCGCTGACGGGACCGATTCCGGCGCCTTTGCGCCCTCGAATCCCGTCGTTTGGGAGAGACGCCCGTGATCGACGCCGCCACCGCCATTCCTGGCTTGGACAAGGCTCCGACCAAACATAAGAAACTGGTCCAGTGGGTGCGCGACATCGCGGCCCTGACACAGCCTGACCGCGTCTATTGGTGCGACGGTTCGGACGCGGAGTGGGAGCGTCTGACCGCCGAGCTGGTCAAGTCCGGCACCCTGAAGCCGCTCAACCCCAAGACCCGTCCCAACTCGTTCTCGGCCAACTCCGACCCGCGCGACGTCGCCCGCGTCGAGAGCCGCACCTACATCTGCTGGCAGAACGAAGCCGACGCCGGCCCGACCAACAACTGGATGGCGCCCGACGAGATGCGCGCCACCCTCAAGCCGCTGTTCACCGGCTCGATGCGCGGCCGCACCATGTATGTGGTGCCGTTCTCGATGGGCCCGATCGGCTCGAAGATCTCCGCCCTCGGCGTCGAGATCACCGACAGCGCCTATGTCGCCATCTCGATGCGGGTCATGACCCGGATGGGCAAGGCGGCGCTGGACGCCATGGGCGAGGACGGCTTCTTCGTTCCGGCCGTGCACACCCTGGGCGCGCCCCTGGCCCCCGGCCAGGCCGACGTCGCCTGGCCCTGCAACGACACCAAGTACATAGTCCACTATCCCGAGAGCCGCGAGATCTGGTCCTACGGATCGGGTTATGGCGGCAACGCCCTGCTCGGCAAGAAGTGCTACGCCCTGCGCATCGCCTCGGTGATGGCCCGCGACGAGGGGTGGCTGGCCGAGCACATGCTGATCCTCAAGCTGACCTCGCCCGAGGGTAAGTCGCACTACATCGCCGCCGCCTTCCCCAGCGCTTGCGGCAAGACCAACATGGCCATGCTGCAGCCGACCATTCCCGGCTGGAAGGCCGAGACCATCGGCGACGACATTTGCTGGATGCGCCCGGGCGAGGACGGCCGCCTGTACGCCATCAACCCCGAATACGGCTTCTTCGGCGTGGCTCCCGGCACCGGCATCCACACCAACAAGAACGCCATCGACACCCTCTACGCCAACACCGTCTACACCAACGTGGCGACGACCCCGGATGGCGACGTCTGGTGGGAAGGCCTAACCGAGGACAAGCCGGCGCACCTGACCGACTGGAAGGGCCGTCCGTGGACCCCCGACTCGTCGGAGCCCGCCGCCCACCCCAACGCCCGCTTCGCGGTGCCCGCGGGCCAGTGCCCGACCATCGCGCCGGAATGGGAAGACCCCAAGGGCGTGCCGATCTCCGCCATCCTGTTCGGCGGCCGCCGCGCCACCGCGGTGCCGCTGGTGACCGAAGCCTTCGACTGGCAGCACGGGGTGTTCCTGGCCTCCAACGTCGCCTCCGAAGGCACTGCGGCGGCGGAGAACAAGGTCGGCGAACTGCGCCGCGACCCGTTCGCGATGCTGCCGTTCTGCGGCTACAACATGGCCGACTACTGGAGTCACTGGCTCACTGTCGGCGGGTTCACTACCCCCGAGAAGCTGCCGCGCATCTTCCAGGTGAACTGGTTCCGCAAGGACGCCGATGGCGACTACATCTGGCCGGGGTACGGCGAGAACTCGCGGGTGCTCGAGTGGATCATCAACCGACTCGACGGCGACGCAGAGGCAGTCGAGACC
>CANJMO010000002.1 GCA_947475845.1 Caulobacteraceae bacterium
CGATGGTCGCGTCGGCGTCCGCCGTCAGGGTGTTGGTCATCGACTGCACCGTGATCGGCGCGTCGCCCCCAACCTCGACCGAGCCCACGCGAATCTTGCGCGACGGACGGCGCTGGATCATGCGCCAGGGACGAACGGTGGTGTGATCTGCTGACATGCCTAAATAATAGGGGCGCTCGGGCCACAGGGGAAGCGTAACCGCCACCGCGACTGCACAGAAATGCCGCAGCGCACTTTGCATATCGGGCCAAGCGGCCTAAGTGATAGTTTCGCTTCGAGGATGCGCCGGGCGTGCGCTGTGCGGGAGCTATATTTCTATGCGAGTGATGTTGGCTCAGCCTCGCGGCTTCTGTGCAGGAGTCGTCCGCGCGATCGACATCGTCGAGAAGTCCATCGAGAAGTTCGGCGCGCCGGTCTATGTGCGCCATGAGATCGTCCACAACAAACACGTCGTCGACAGCCTGAAGGCCAAGGGCGCGGTGTTCGTCGAGGAAATTTCCGAGATTCCCGACGGCGCCACCACCATCTTCAGCGCCCACGGCGTGGCCCGCAGCGTGGTCGACGAGGCCGCCGGCCGCGGCCTGCCGGTGCTCGACGCCACCTGCCCTCTGGTGTCCAAGGTCCATGCCCAGGGCAAACGCTACGTCGCCCGCGGCCGCACCCTGATTCTGATCGGCCACGCCGGCCACCCGGAGGTCGAAGGCACGCTGGGCCAGGTCGACGGCCCGGTGCTGCTGGTCTCCACCGAGGAAGACGTCCAGAGGCTGGAACTGCGCAACGACGCGCCGGTCTCCTACGTCACCCAGACCACCCTCAGCGTCGACGAGACCAAGGGCGTGATCGCCGCCCTGCAACGTCGCTTCTCCAACCTGACCGGCCCCAACACCTCAGACATTTGCTATGCGACCCAGCATCGCCAGTCGGCTGTGCGCGACCTGTGCAAGGTGTCCGACATCATCCTGGTCGTGGGCGCCGCCAACAGCTCCAACTCCAACCGCCTGTGCGAAATCGGGCGCGAGGAAGGGCTGCCGAGCTATCTGATCGCCGACGCCACGGCGATCGACCCGTCCTGGCTGGACGGCAAGAAAGCGGTCGGCCTCACCGCCGGCGCCTCGGCGCCTGAAGAACTCGTTCTGGGCGTGATCAAGCGCCTGCGCGAGTTCGGCCCGGTCGATGTCGTGCCGATGCACGGCGTCGAAGAAACCATCGAATTCCGCCTGCCTCCGGAACTTCGCGAACCTAGCGACGACCTGGAAGTGGCTTAAGGACCAGACATGGGCAAAAGTATCCCCTTCGCGCAGGCCGCCCGCATCGGCTCTTACGTCGTCGGCCAGACCCTCCGGGGCAACAAGCACTACCCGCTGGTGCTGATGCTGGAGCCTCTGTTCCGCTGCAACCTGGCCTGCGCCGGCTGCGGCAAGATCGACTATCCCGACGAGATCCTGAACCAGCGCCTGTCCTACGAGCAGTGCATGGAAGCGATCGACGAGTGCGGCGCCCCCGCCGTCTCCATCGCCGGCGGCGAGCCACTGCTGCACCGTGACATGCCCAAGATCGTCGAGGGCTATCTGAAGCGGAAGAAGTTCGTGATCCTGTGCACGAACGCCCTGCTGCTGGCCAAGAAGATCGACCAGTACAAGCCCAACCCCTTCTTCACCTGGTCCATCCACCTGGACGGCGATCAGGCCATGCACGACAAGTCGGTGTGCGAGGACGGCGTCTACGAGAAGGCCGTCGAGGCCATCCTGCTGGCCAAGTCCAAGGGCTTCCGCACCCAGATCAACTGCACCCTGTTCGAAGGCTCCGACCCCGAGCGCGTGGCCAAGTTCTTCGACGAGATGACCGCGCTTGGCCTGGACGGCATCACCGTCTCGCCCGGCTACAGCTACGAGCGCGCGCCCGATCAGGAGCACTTCCTGAACCGCGCCAAGACCAAGCAGCTGTTCCGCGACGTGCTCAAGCGCGGCAACGGCGGCAAGGACTGGGACTTCACCCAGTCCAGCCTGTTCATGAACTTCCTGGCCGGCAACGAAGCCTACGAGTGCAGCCCCTGGTCGATGCCCGCGCGCACCGTGTTCGGCTGGCAGAAGCCCTGCTACCTGCTCGGCGAAGGCTATGTGAAGACCTTCAAGGAGCTGATGGAAGGCACCGAGTGGGAAAAGTACGGCGTCGGCAACTATGAGAAGTGCGCCGACTGCATGGTCCACTGCGGCTTCGAAGGCACCGCCGTCGCCCACTCGGTCAAGAACCCGTTGAAGGTGGCCATGCTGGCCATGAAGGGGATCAAGACCGACGGCCCCATGGCCACCGACATCTCCCTCGCCAACCAGCGCCCCGCCGACTACGTCTTCTCCGGCCACGTCGAGAAGAAGCTGACGGAAATCCGTATCGCCCAGCCGCGCGCTTCCAAGAGCGTGGTCACGGTCCAGGACTAGGGGACGCCTTATGTCGGACGCCTTGCATTCGCCCCGGCTGACCGCTGGCGTCGATCTGCGCAAGACCGACTGCCACCCGGACTTCTGGTACCCGATCGCCTGGTCCGAGCAGGTCAAGCCCGGCAAGATGCTGGCGCGTGAATACGCCGGCGAGCCGGTCGCCGTGGTCCGCGGCAAGGACGGCAAACTCTTCGCGCTCGAGAACCGCTGCGCCCACCGCCAGGTGCCGCTCACGCATGGCGTGGTCCAGGGCTGCACCGTCAAATGCGGCTATCACGGCTGGGCCTACAACGCGTCCGGCGACTGCATCGACGTGCCCTACCTGGGCAAGGAGCGCCTGCCTAACGGCGTGAAGTCCTACCCCTGCGCCGAGGTCGACGGCCTGATCTTCATCTTCCCCGGCGACCCGGCCCTGGCCGAGGGCCGCCTGCCGACCGCGCTCGGCTCCAAGGCCGACGGCGCCTACAAGACCCGCCAGCTCAACCGCGAGGTCGCCGCCCACTACACGTTCATGCACGAGAACCTGTTCGACATGAACCACCAGTTCCTGCACCGCAAGCAGATGGGCATGATCAAGGCCACCTGCCTCGGCCGCCGTCACGGCGCCGACTGGGCCGAGGTCGACTACACCTTCAGCCGCACCGAAGGCACCTCCACCGTCGGCGAGACCGCCATCCTCGGCGTGATGCGCAAGCGCGGCGAAGGCGACAACACCGACCTGATGACCATCCGCACCGGCTACCCCTACCAGAACCTGCGGGTGTGGGTCGGCGACGGCGAGCCGGTGCTCAACGTCTGGCTGGGATACACCCCGCTCGACAAGGAACAGCGCACCAACCGTACCTTCGGCTACCTGTCGGTCAAGCGCCCCAAGATCCCCGGCCTGATCGACGCCGCCTGGCCGTTCATCACCATGTTCACCGAGCAGATCTTCAAGGAAGACAAGGAGATCGTCGAGTTCGAGCAGAACGCCCACGACAATCAGGGCGCTGACTGGAACAACGAGGTGTTCCCCCCGATCCGCGATCTGCGCGAGGTCCTGGCCCGCTGCGGCGTGCCCAATGGCCAGCAACCCGACTCCAAGCGCTTCGCGGCCGAATAGATGAAAGCCCTCGCCCTCGTCACGCTCTTGGCTCTGATGCTCGGCGGCGGGGAAGCCATCGCCAAGCCCTGCGTCGATCCCAAGGGCAAGACGATCAAGTGCCCGGCCGAAACCACCCAGCCGGCCGGCAACCGCTGCATCAACTCTAAGACCCGCAAATTCGTGAAGTGCGGCTCGCCCAACTCCGAGCCGGTTCCGCAGAACTAAGACCGCGCGCTAGCCGAACAGGTCCGCTTGCCCCGCGGCGGCCGCGCCCTCTATCGTCAGCAGCTTGAGCTTGGTCTGCGCCCCACCCCGCGCCGAAAACCCGCCGAGCTTGCCGCCCGCCGCCGTCACCCGGTGGCACGGCACAACGATCGGCCAGGGATTCTGACCGAGCGCCGTACCGACATCGCGCGCGAGCAGCCTATCGCCCAGCATCGTGGCGATCTCGCCATAGGTGAGGGTCTCACCCGGCGGGATCGCCCGCGCGATGGCGTAGACCTTGGCGTTGAACTCGGGGGCCCGGGCGATGTCGAGTGGCGCGTCCGACAGGTCGGCCTTCTCGCCCCGCATCAGGGCGCGCACGCCCGCCACCATCGGCCCCAGCGTTTCTGGGACCCCGGCCTCGACCGCCTCAGGAAACTGGCGCAGCAGCCCGCGCCGCGCAGCCTCTGGATTGGCCTCGGGCAGGTACATGCCGACCAGGCCCTGGTCGGCCCAGGCCATGCCGGTCCAGCCGATCTCGGTATCGAACAGGGCGTAACGGATCATGCAGGCAACATAGGCCCATCATGGTCCATCCGCCCGCCCGGCTCGCGGTTTTCGGACCGGCTCAACTCAGTCCGGCGCCTCGGCCATGCGCTTGCCGCCGCCGTCATTGCCGCACTGCTGCTCGTCGAACTCGCCCTGGGTCAGCTGGTAGCGCAGGTGCACCTTCCACGGCTTGGCGAAGGCGCGCGGATCGTCGGCGGTCATGTCGTCGATCAGGGTGTCGAAGGTCGGTCGGCTGATCCGCTGGACGATGTGCAGCGACTGGCTGTGCGGCTCGGTCTCGTGCAGCACCATGGTCCCGCCCAGGTTGATGGTGTCGATCACCAGGGTGTCGCCATCCCAGCGGCCGATATTGTCGCCGTACAGGCCGTACTCCAGGAACTCGGTCTTGTGCGGGCGGCCGAAGTAGACGGTGTAGTTGTTGGCCAGCAGCTCGCGTTGGAACAGGATCCGCTCGCCGCTCTGGAAGATTTCCACCGGCCCGTTCCACGCCATCATCGCCCACAGGCCGCTGGGCCGGCACATGTAGCCGGTGCGGTAGGGGTGTCCGGCGTCGAACTCCGCCTGCAGACGCTTGTGGATCGCCTCGAACTCGGGGGTCAGTTGGATCGGGATCGGCGGATGGTTGTTCAGGAAGGTGCGCGGTTCGATGAACGGGCCCTTGGTGTTCGGATCGTTCATCCGCAACATCTTCTCGAATCCGGCGGCGTCCTGGAACGGCCCCTCCACCAGCTTCCAGAAGCCGGTCAGGTCGTGACGGTCATAGGGTTTGTCGGCGGCCATGGCCGGGGCCGCGCAGGCGATAAGCGCGGCGATGCCGGCGCTGAGAAAGCGATTACGGCTCATATCCTCACCTTTGTTTTCGGCGTCTGACGCGCCTGTCGCCTTGCGGCTTATCCGGTCACTATAGGCCGGTCCGCGAAACTTGGGAGGGGCTTGCGCGGGCCGTATCCGCCAGAACATCGTTCTGGACCCCGCTCCCGATTTCAGCCTTGATTGGCGGCGACAAACAGAGACCTGAGGAAACCGCGCATGAAGCGCCTGCTGCTGGCGACCACCCTGGCGTTCGTCGCCGCAGTTCCCGCCGCCGTCCTGGCCCAGGCCCCGCCGCCGTTCCCGCTGACCGGCATGCCGCCCGGCGCCACCGCCCTGCAGAACAAGAATTCCAGGGGTTTCCCGGACCCCAAAACCATCCCCGGCCAACCGATCGAAACCCGCACGCCGGAACTGTCCACCGACAAGCCGGCCTTCCCCGGGCAGACCCGCGCGCCGTTCAAGAAGACCGTCCCCTACAAGGTCACCACGATCACCGAGAAGCTGAAGCAGCCCTGGAGCCTGGCCTTCCTGCCCAGCGGCAAGATGCTGGTCACCGAGAAGCCCGGAACCCTGCGCATCGTCAGCCCGTCCGGCGATGTCTCGGCCCCGGTCGCCGGCGTGCCGGCGGTCAACTACGCCGGCCAGGTCGGCCTGCTGGACGTGGCGCTCGACGCCAAGTTCGCCGCCAACAAGCGCATCTTTCTGTCGTTCAGCCAGCCGGTCGGCGCCGACAAGAGCACCATCGCCATCGCCATCGCCAGCGGCATCCTCGACGAGGCCGGCGGCGCCCTGAAGGACGTCAAGGTCATCTTCCGCGCCATGCCGATCCTGCCCAAGACGCTTGGCCCCAACGAAGGCGGCCGTATCGCCGTGGCCAAGGACGGCACCCTCTACATGACCGTCGGCGACCGTTCGCGCTCCCCGCCGTGGGAGATCGCCCAGCGCCTCGACACCACGCTCGGCAAGGTGATCCACATCACCCCCACCGGCGCGCCCGCGCCCGGCAACCCCTTCATCGGCAAGGCCGGCGCCCTGCCCGAGATCTGGAGCCTCGGCCACCGCAGTCAGGAAGGCCTCGCCTTCGACGGCCAAGGGCGTCTGTGGGAAACCGAGCACGGGCCGCGCGGCGGCGACGAGCTGAACCTGATGAAGGCCGGCAGCAACTACGGCTGGCCCCTGATCGTGCACGGCATCGACTATCCCGGGCAGCTGATCGCCGAGGGCCTGACCAAGAAGCAGGGCCTGGTCCAGCCGCGCTACTATTGGGATCCGGTGATCGCCCCCTCGGGCCTGGCCTTCTATACGGGCAATCTGTTCCCCGCCTGGAAGAACAGCGTGTTCGTCGGCAGCCTGCGCGGGACCATGCTCGACCGCCTGACCCTGGTCGGCGACAAGGTGGTCGACGAGGAGCCCCTGCTGGTGGAGGAGAAATCCCGCATCCGCGACGTGCGGGTCGGGCACGACGGCGCGCTCTACCTGCTGACCGACGACACCCGCCTGCTCAAGATCACGCCGAAGTAGGCGCGGTCACGCCTTCGCCAGCGCGGCCTTCATGCGCTGGCGAGTGAACGGCGCGCGGCGCATGCGCGCGCCCGTGGCGTCGTAGATGGCGTTGGCGATGGCGGCGGCCACCGGCCGCGTCGACGGCTCGCCCGCGCCGGACGGCGGCAGGTCCGGCCGGTTCAGCAACACCATCTCCATGGTCTCGGGCGCGTCTTCCATACCCAGGATCGGATAGCTGATCCAGTCGGTGGTGGTGACATTGTCGGCGTCGAACTTGACCTCTTCGAACAGGGCGCGGCTGGCGCCGTGCACCACGTTGCCCTCGATCACCAGCTTGAGATTGTCAGGGTTGATCACCAGCCCGCACTCGTGGGCGACCCAGAAGCGGCGGGGCCACACCCGGCCGGTTGTCTTGTCGACCTCGACCTCCGACACCACCGCCACGATGGTCTGTCCACGGTTGGCGTAGGCGAAGCCCGTGCCGGTGACGGTCGAACCGGAACCGCCCCGGCGCGCGCCGGGCGGGCCGGCTTTCCAGTTGGCCGCCTTGGCCGCCGCTTCGATCACCGCGCGGTGGCGGGGGGCCTGGATGTGCGCCAGGCGGAAGGCGACCGGGTCGGCCTTGGCCGCCGCGGCGCATTCGTCGATGAACGACTCGCTGGCGAAATGGATCTGCGGACCGAGCGGGTCGCGCAGGTGGGAGGTGCGCAGGGGCGACGCGCCCTCCATCAGCTTGGGGATCGTCTCCCAGGCCATGCGCCGGTTGGGCACCACATAGGAATCCTCGGGCGTGCCGAAGTTGGGCGTCGGCGTATTGGGAAAGCCCAGCCGTTGCCCGGCCAGGAAGTCCTGCGGGTCCTGCTCGAAGGTGTTGACGTCCATCCGGTTGACGCCCTTGGACAGGTAGTCGTAGGCGGCCATCTTGCCATCGGCGCCGATCGCCGCGCGCACCTCGTGGATCGAGGCGGCGCCCTTGGGGTCCCAGCCGTGGCCGTCGGCGCGCATCCATTGCACCCGCACCGGCTTGCCCGCCAGCGACGACATCACCGCCGCGTCGGCGCAGGCGTCGCCCGCGTCGTTGCGGCCGTAGGAGCCCGGCCCCTGGACGTAGATCGAGTGCACGCTCTCCACAGGCCTGCCGAGCAGCTTGGCCACGCCCTGCGCCGTCGCGAAGGTCTTCTGCGACGGATTCCACAGGGTGATCCCGTCCGGCCGCACATCGGCGACGGCGCAGCCGGGGCCCATGCTGGCGTGGGTCTGGAACGGCCATTCGTACTCGGCTTCCACCAGCAGACCGCCGCCCTTCAGCGTCTCATCCACCGCGCCGAGATTCTGCACCACCTCGCGCTTCACCACCGGCGCCTTGCGGATGTGATCGTACAGGGTCTCGGAATCGAACAGCGGCGACGGGCCCTGCGACCACGTCACCTTCAGCGTCCGCGCGGCCTGGATCGCGTCCCACTCGCGCGGCGCCACCACGCCGATGAAGTCGCCCTTGCGCAGGACCTTCGCCCTTGAGAAGCGGGCGATACTGGCCTCGTCCACCGATACAGGCTTTGCGCCGGCCACGGGCGGTTGGATCGTGCGCCCGTGCAGCATGCCCGGCGGGCGGTAGTCGGCGGCGTAGGGGTAGGTGCCGTGCACCTTGCCCGGGATATCGCGCCGCTTGGGCGAGGTTCCCACCAGACGGTACTGGTCCGGCGTCTTGGGCTTGGCCTTGCCTGTGGCCAGCAGGGTGTTGCCGGTCTTGCCGTTCCAGTCGAGTTTGGCGTCGAAGCGCCCGCCCTTGATCAGCTGGGCGTAGGTCACTTTCTTGCGCGGCGCGCCGATCACCGAGACCACGCCGTCGCGGACCTCCAGCTTGTCGGTTGCGACGCCGAGCTTCACCGAAGCCTGTTCCACCAAAAGACGCCGCGCCTCGGCCGCCGCGCCGCGCAGCATGGCTCCGCCCAGCTGCACGCCGGTCGAGCCGGACACCCCGCCCTGGTCGCAGGTGCGCTTGGTGTCGGCCATGACGATCGACACCCGGTCGAGCGGTACGTCCAGTTCCTCGGCGACGATCTGGGCGATGGCCATCTCGACCCCCAGTCCCACATCCGGCTTGCCGAAGAAGGCGGTGACCTTGCCGTCCGCGGCGATGGCGATCCACGAGTCCAGCTCGGCCGGATGCGGCAGGCCGTCTGTGATCTTGGCGGTCTGGGCCAGCACCTCGGCCGGGGCGCTGATCAACACCACCAGGGCGCCCATGCCCTGGAGCAACTGACGGCGGGAAGCGGCGGTATGTGCGTTCATGGCCCTGCCCTCCCCTAGACGTTCATGGCGGCGGCGCGTTTGACCGCGCGCATGATCGCCATATGCGTGCCGCAGCGGCACTTGAGCCCCGCCAGCGCCTCGCGGATTTCGGCGTCGGTGGGGTGCGGCTTTTCCTTGAGCAGGGCTGCGGCGGTCATCATCCAGCCGGAGATGCAGTAACCGCACTGCGGGGTCTGTTCCTCGATATAGGCGGCCTGGATCGGGTGCGGATGTTCGGGCGTGCCGAGACCGATGAGGGTGGTGACCGTCTTGCCCTCGGCGGCGGACGCCGGTGTCACGCAGGAGCGCACCGGCTTGCCGTCGATCTGCACGGTGCAGGCGCCGCATTGGCCCAGCCCGCAGCCGAAGTGGGGCGAGTTCAGCTCCAGATCGTCGCGCAGGATGTAGAGCAGAGGCGTGCGCGGATCGGCGGCGACCTTGCGCTTCTTCCCGTCGACGGTCAGCGAAACCTGGTCAGCCATCGCGCGGCCTCCTCACATCTTGTGGTCGCGCGTACAGGCGGTTTCCGTCAGGCGCATGCCCGGCAGTTTGTTGTAGCGGACCGTGGTGCTCCACGGTGCGGTGAAGGTCTTCGGATCGTCAATGGTTATGCGGTCAACAAGGGTCTTGCCTCCCGCCCCCATGCTGATCCGCTCAGTGACCTTCAGCTGGTCCGAATGCGGCAGGCCGGCCTTGTCGAGCCAGGTCTTGTCGTTGAACTGAGTGGTCTCCACCACCAGAGTCGCGCCTTCCCAGTGGCCGACGGCCGAGCCGAACCACTTGGGATCGCCGTCCTCGGGGTGGACGCTATTGATGTAGATCATGCGGTAGCTGTGGTTGGCTTCCTGGATCAGGTTCACTTGCTTGGCCGTGTGCAGGATCAGCATCGGATAGGGCGCGTACATCAAGCGGGGCACGCCATGCGGCATGCACTCGTCCAGGGGATCGTCGACCTTCTTGCCGGCGGCGCGGTCGGCCACGCGCTTCTTGTAGATGGCGGCGGCTTCGGGCCGCAGGGGCGGCAGGGCGCCCTTGTCGGTCTTCAGCGTCGGGATGAAGGTCGGCGTGCGCCAGATGCCGGTGAAGTTCGGCTCGGCGGCGGAAGCGACCGTGGCGAGGGCGAGCGCCAGCACGGCGCCGGAAAGTGCGCTGGTTTTCATTGGCGATCCTATCGGGCGGTGGTCTTGCCGTCGGCGTTGGAGACGTTGCGGTTGTTCTCTTCGCAGACGTACTCGGTGATCTGGATATCGGGCCGCCAGGCCAGCACCGCGCGCCCGACCCAGGGCTTGGTGTAGGCGATCGGGTCTTCGAAGGTCATCAGGTCCTCGAGCTGGGTGTTGTTCTTGATCCAGCGCAGGCGCTCGGTAATCTTCAGCTTGTCCGAGTGCGGCGTGCCGATCTCGTCGAAGATCGACTTGCCCGAGCTGCCGACGGTCTCGATCACCAGGGTGTCGCCCTCCCAGTGACCCGAGGACTCGCCCATCATGGTGATTTTCGGGTTCCTCGGCAGGACCCGGTTCATCGGGATGTAGCGGACGTTGTGGTTGACCTCGAACATCATGGTGATCTGGCCCGGGGTCTGCACGATCTGCATCGGATAGGGCGCGATCATGATCCGCGGCATGCCGTGGGGCAGGCAGTCGGTGGACGGATCGGCGATCGGTTCGTTGTTGATGGCGCCGTTGAAGCTGGCGTCGAACTTGGCCTTGCCCCAGGCGGTGAACGGCGGCTCCTTGTCGTCCGAGGTCCACAGCACGCGGCTGTGCGGCAGGGCCTTGGGGCCGCGGCCGTTATACTTGACCGTACGGTCGGAATTGAGCTGCGCCGCCTCAGTGACGAAGTAGACGCCTGAGAGGTCGTGGGGATCGCCGGCGTGGACGTGGCCTGCGGCGCGGCCCTCGCCTTCCTGGGCCTGGGCCCCGTGGTGCATCGACACAGCGGCCGCCAGAGCGGCGGCGGTCACGCACAGGGCGAGCTTGGTCGGGTTGCGCATCATTAAGTCTCCCCCGCTCTACGGCGGCTTCGGTAATTCGGAACTGTATGCAATTCTATAGTCGGTCTTTGGTCATTTGCCAGCGTGGAGCTTGAGATGGTCAACAGTCGCAATTGCGGGTCCTGCACCGCCTGCTGCACCGTCAAGGCGATCGCGGCGGCGGAGCTGATCAAGGCGCCCGGCCTCCACTGCCCCCAATGCGACAAGTCCGGCTGCGTCATCTACGAGACCCGGCCGGATCCGTGCCGGACCTATATGTGCGCCTACCTGTCCACCGACTGGTTCGAGGACCGCGGCCGGCCGGACCGGTCCGGAGTGTTGGTGGACATCGATGTCGAGCCGCCGCCGGCCGGCTACGCCCACGTCGCCACCATCCATCCCTTCCGCGATCCGGCGCGGGTGCTGGCGGCGCCCTACCCCGAGCTGATCGCCCGGCTGATCGGGGCCGGCTGCGCGGTCTATCTGTCCGGGTCCGGACCGCCGGGAACCCTCAACGCCATCGCCCTGCTCAACGGCATGTTCGACGCGGCGGCGGCGGCGGGAGACCTGCAGGCCGTGCGGGCGGGCTTGGAGCACACCCTGGCCAGGATCGCTGCCCACGCCTTCGTCCCGTTCTCGGTCGCCGACGCCCAGGCGCGGGTGGCGGAGGATGCTAGACGTCGAGGATCGCCATAGCCTCGGCGATGTCCTTGACCGGATCGCTGCCTGGGGTCGGCCGCCATTCGTGGCAGACGTAGCCGTCGTAGCCAGTGTCGGCGATGACCCCCGCGATCATGCGGTAATTGAGCTCCTGGCGCCCGTCGATCTCCTTGCGCGAAGGCGCCCCCGCCACATGGATATGGCCGATGTGCGCGATGTCGCGGCGGATGCGGGTGGTGACGTCGCCGTCCATCACCTGCAGATGGTAGATGTCGCACAGCAGTTTGACGTTGGGCGAGCCGACCCGCTCGATCACCTCCAAGCCCCAGTCCCAGTGGCCGAACACCATGTCCTGACGGGCCAGGTCGGCGTCGGTGCCGCGCCGGTCGTTGACGTTCTCGATCACCAGGGTGACGCCGCCCGCCTCCAGCTTCGGCGCCAGGCGCTTGCAGATGGCCACGGCGTTATCGGCGGCGACGCCGTAAGCGAGGCCCCGGCGCTGGCCCGCGGTCAGGCCGATGCGGCGGACGTCGTTCTTCGAGCAGAGGTCGATCTGCTCGCCGATGCCGGCCAGCACTTGGTCGTGGACCTCCGGATGGACCAGGCCGGTCAGGTAGTCGGTCTTGCCCGGCCCGACCATCAGGGGATCCAGCCCATACTTGCGCAAGGTCGGCCAGTCGGCCGGGGGTATCACATCGAAGCCGCGCGCCCCCAGCCGCGCCGCCACGGCGCACATCTGGTCGAAGGTCAGGTCCGGCTTCGGGCCGAAGTTTATCTTCCACAGGCCCTGCTTGATGCGCGAGGTCTTGCGGGCCTGGGCGAAGGCGCTGGGCGCCAGCGTCGCGCCGGCCGCCGCTGCGAAGAACGCTCTGCGCTGCATGATCCGCCCTGCTTTTGTCATTGGCCGCGCGGGCGCGGCGTGCCGGTCAACCCTAGATCAACCCCAGCTCGGGGCCCAGCGCCGCGCGCACGGTCTTCAGCGCCTTGAACGCTGTTTCGGCGTCGCGGCCGACCCGCATCAGGGCCTGAAGTTGGCCGGGGTTTGCGGCCAGGGCGGCCAGCACGCCGATCAGGTTCATGCCGCCGTCGGGCTTCATGCCGGCCAGGACCGCGCTGGGCAGGCTCATGCCGGCGGTGTCGGAGACCACCCGCACCAAGGCGAAGGGCAGTCCCTTGGCCTTGGCCAGCCTGGCGGCGACGTGGCTTTCCATGTCGGCGAGGGCGGCCCCGCCCTTGGCCCGAAGCTTGGCCTTGTCCAGGGCGTGCAGGACCATGTCGTCGGAGCCGTAGACGGCGGCCAGCTTGGCGCCGGGCAGCCGGGCCATGATCCGCTGGGTCCAGGCGGGATCGGTCTCCCATCGGCCGCGCGGGCGCAGCACCTCGGAGCCGACCACGATGTCGCCGACGTTCAGGGACTGATCGAGGGCGCCGCCGATGCCGATGGAAATGATCGCGGTCGCGCCATCCAGCGCCGCCTTGAGCCGCTGCTCCAGCAGGTCCGAGCGGCCGCCGCCCGCCACCGCGCGCACGCCGGCGCCGGCGATGAGCTTGGCCTCCTTGAGCATGCCGACCGCCGCGAGGATCATCGCTACATGCCGAACGCGACGACGGGGGAATTGGCCTTGATCAGGTTGCGGTAGCGCGCCACCGCCCACAGGGGGAAGAACTTCCGATAGCCGTGGTAGCGCAGGTAGAACACCCGCGGGAAACCGCCGCCGGTGAAGTACTCCTCGGGCCACAGCCCGTCCGCGCCCTGCGTCTCGGACAGCCAGGCGACGCCGCGCGCCACCGCCGGATGATCGACCTGGCCCGCCGCCATCAGCCCGAGCAGGGCCCAGGCGGTCTGCGAGGCGGTCGAGGGGGCCGGCTGATAGCCCTTGTAGGCGAGGTCGTAGCTGTCGCAGCTCTCGCCCCAGCCGCCGTCCGGGTTCTGGATGGCGACCAGCCAGTCGCAGGCCTTGGCCACGACAGGCGCCTGCCCGGTCAGGCCGGCGGCGTTGAAGGCGCACAGGGCCGACCATGTGCCGTAGACGTAGTTCACGCCCCAGCGGCCCCAGAAGCTGCCGTCCTGCTCCTGCTCGGCTTCGAGGTAGTCCAGCGCGCGCTTGAGGCGGTCGGAGGTTTCGGGCTTTTCGCCCAACTGCGCCAGCAGGGAGACGCAGCGCGCGGCCACGTCCACCGTCGGCGGGTCGAGCAAGGCGCCGTGGTCGGCGAAGGGGATGTTGTTGAGGTAGTGGTAGGTGTTGTCGGCGTCGAACGCGGCCCAGCCGCCGTTCTTCGATTGCAGGCCCGCGGTCCATTCGACGGAGCGGTCGATCGCCTCGTCGTAGACGTCGCCCGAGCCGAGGCGAGTGCGGGCCCGGTCCATGGCCATGGCCACCACGGCGGTGTCGTCGAGATCGGGGTAGTGGTCGTTGCGGTACTGGAAGGCCCAGCCGCCGGGCCGTACGTCCGGCTTCTCATCGGCCCAGTCGCCCTTGACGTCGAGCACCTGCAGCGGGGCCAGCCAGGCCAGGGCGTCCTTGGCCTTTTGCTCGGCGACGGGGCCGCCGGCTTCCATCAGGGCGTGGGCGGCGAGCGCCGTGTCCCACACCGGCGAGACGCAGGGCTGGCAGTAGGTCTCGTGGTCCTTGACCACCAGCAGGTTCTCCACCGACTTGCGGGCGATGGCGCGGTGGGGATGGTCTTCGGAATAGCCGAGCACGGCGAACATCATCACGCTGTTGGCCATGGCCGGGTAGATGGCGCCCAGGCCGTCCTCGCCGTTGAGGCGCTCCACCACCCAGTCGCGGCAGCGGTCAAGGGCGCGGCGGCGCAGGCCCTTGGGCCAGATGGGTTGGAGGGCTTTGAGCACGACATCGATGGCGTTGAAGCCGACGATCCAGGCTTTCTTAAGGTTGGCGCCCTTGGACGCGCGTGGGACAGGGGTGACCTGTTCGAACAGCTCGGGGACGTGGACGCCGCGGCGGTTTACGGCCATGGGCTTCAGCGCCTGCAGCACCAGCAGGGGCACGATCACCGTGCGGGCCCAGTAGCTCATCTTGCCCAGGGTGATCGGGAACCAGCGCGGCAGCATGATGATCTCGGGCGGCATCACCGGGATCTCGGCCCAGTCCATGTCGCCGTAGAGGGCCAGCTGGATGCGGGTGAAGACGTTGACGGCCATGGCCCCGCCGTTGGCGCGGATCGCGGCGCGGGCGCGGGTCATCACCTCACCGTCGAGCGGCTCGCCGATCATCTTGAGGCAGAAGTAGGCCTTCACGCTGGCGGAGATGTCGAAGGCGCCGCCGTGATAGAGGGGCCAGCCGCCGTGCTCGCCCTGGATGCGGCGCAGGTAGACGCCGATCTTGCGCTCCAGCTCCAGGTCCTCGGGCTCGCCGAGGTAGTGCTTCAGGAGCACGAACTCCGAGGGGATGGTGGCGTCGGCTTCCAGCTCGAAGACGAAGTGGCCGTCGGGCTTCTGCAGCGCCAGCAAGGCGTCCGTGGCGCGCGCCACCAGCCGCTCGACGGCGTCGAGAGAGGGGGCGGCGATGGAAGAAGCGTCGTCCATGGCTGGGGTCTAGACGATTTTGGCCGCGGTGGGATACCCCAACCGCGGCCAAAGCCGAGAGCGCCGGACGTTGCCGGTATTAGAAGCGGTAGCTGGCTTGCATGCCGATCACCCGCGGACGCTGGTACTGTTCCTGCACGAACGGGTTGAAGGTGCCGTAAGCGGTACAGGCGGGACTGCCGGCGGTGGTGCAGGAGGCCTGGCCGTTGCCGAACAGGTTGGCGGTCAGCTGGCGGCTGCCCAGGACGTTGGTCGAGTAGGCGGTCAGGTCCACCTTGCCGAAGGTCACGCCGGCCCGCAGGTTCAAGATGTTGCTGGCCGGGATGTTGCGCGTCGAGGGCGAGTAGTTCACCGCGCCGAAGCTGGAGCCCTGCTGGTAGCGACCGACGAAGTTCCAGTCGGCGCGGATGAAGACCGGCTGATCGGACAGGGCGAAGTCGTAGCGCACGCCCAGGGTGCCCTGGATGTTCGGGACCGCGATCGGGTCGCCGGCATTGAAGGCGATGACCGCCTGGCCGTTACCGACCGGACCCAGCACGTTCTGGGTGTAGTTGGCCTTGTCGTAACCGGCCGACAGAGAGACCAGCCAGCCGGAAACCGGGCGGTAGTCGACCTGCAGGTCGACGCCCTTGGAGGTCGCGGTGCCGCCGTTCTGTTGCCAGCCCGGGCAGCCGGTGACCGTCTGAGCGACCTGGATGTTGCTCCAGTCGATCTGGAAGGCCGCGGCGTTCAGCTGCATCTTGTTGTCGAGCAGGCGCAGCTTCGTGCCGAGCTCGTAGCTGACCACCGAGTCCTGGTTATAGACGGTGGGGATGTCGTTGACGGTCAGGCCGTAGATGGCCAGGCCGGGGGCGCAGGCCGGGTTCAGCGGCGAGTTCAGGCCGCCGGAGCGGTAGCCCTTGGCGACGGTGAAGTAGGCCATCTTGTCGGAGGTGAAGTCGTACTGGACGTTGACCTTGGGGGTCACCGGCGTCGACTTGATGGTGCCGTCGATATAGGCGCCCGGCGAGGTCAGGAAGTTACGGCCGACGTTGTAGAAGCCGTAGTTGGCCTGCTGGAAGTGGAAGTTGGTCTGCGAGATGCGCAGGCCAAGGGTCAGCTTCAGCTTGTCGGTGACCTTGTAGTTGCCTTCGCCCAGCAGCGCGGTTTCGGTGTCGGTGGTGGTGGCGTGCAGTTCCGACATGACGCCGGGGGTGGCGAAGTTCTGACCCGCGTAACGCTGCGAGGCGGTCAGGCCGTCGAACAGCAGGTAGTCGGCGTTGTAGTTGCCCTTGACCTGCCAATCGTACTTGGTCTGGACGCTGGATATGAACACGCCCGCGACGAAGCTGAAGCGCTTCTCGGCCGGCGAGGACAGGCGGAATTCCTGCTCAATGCCGGAGCGTTCGTTCTTGGCGTCGAACACGCCCGCGTATTGCAGGTTGCCGGCCCACAGCGGCAGGCCGGTGCGGCCGGGATTTTCCAGCGTCGGCTGGGTGCGCAGGATGTCGTAGCCTTCGTCGGTCAGGCCCACGGTGCGGTCGTGCAGGTAGGAGGTGACCGACTTCAGGGCGTATTCGCCGGCCTGGTAGTCGAGGGTCAGGGAGGCGACGTCGTTCTGGGTCGAGGTGTCGTAGGAGCGCGGCGCATAGGGCGACAGGCTGGAGTTCTCGCCCAGGTTATAGGGGCCGTAGGTGTAGGACGGGCGCTTGTACCAGCCGGCCGCAAGCGCAAGCTGGGGCACCAGCCCAACGTCCGGACCGTTGGCGCGGCTGGACACCGGGAAGCACGCCGCCCTGGACACGGTCGCCGCCGATCAAGCCGCCTGCCTCGACTACAAGAGGCACTTAGAGGTCGTCGCCACGCCGTGGCGGCTTCGCGACGTCATCAAGAAAGGGTTTTGCTGACGCTTGGCGGTCCCCTCCCGCCATTTCGCTGGCGGCAACGGGGGAGGTGATGTCCGCTCGCCACCTTGCGCCCGGTCGGGCCGGCCAATCAGCGCAGGGTCAGGCCCGCCGCCGTCTCGCCCGAGCGCAGCGCGCCTTCGATTGTGGCGGGCAGGCCGGTGGCGGTCCAGTCGCCGGCGAGGACCAGGTTGGCGAGCGCGGTCCTGGCCGGGGGACGCTTGGCGTCCTGCTCGGGCGTCGCGGCGAAGGTGGCGCGCTTTTCCTTGACGATCTGCCAGGCGGGCAAGGCCGCGTCGCCGAGGTTGAGGGTGGCGGCGACATCGGCCCAGAGGGTGCGGGCCAAGTCCTCGCGGTCGCGGTCGACGATGGCGTCGGCGCCGGAGACGGTGACGGAGATGCGGTCGTGGAAGACGAATACCCATTCGGCGACGGCGCCGATGACGCCGGTCATGGGGGCGTGGGCGCGGTAGTCGAAGCCCGGCGGCAGGGCGAAGTGGGCGTTGACGATGGCGCGGAAGTCGTCGGGAGCGTCGAGGCCCGGCAGCAGGCCCTGGGCCGGGGCCGGGGCGACGGCGAGGATCACCTTGTCGTCAGGCGTCAGGGCGACATCGCCGTCGGCGAAGGTCAGGGATGTGGCGCGGCCGTCCGCCTGAGCGATGGCCTTGAGCGAGCGGCGCAGGCGGACTTCGACGCCCTTGGTCTTCAGATACTCCAGCGCCGGTTCGACGAAGGCAGCGGCCAGGGTCGGTTCGGCGATACGGGGGCGGCTGGCCATGCCGCCCAGGGCCAGGCTTTCGCGCACCACGGCGCCTGCGAGGTCCATGGAGCCGATGGCGGGGTCGGTGTTGAGCACCGCCAGCATGACCGGCCGCAGCATCTTTTCCCAGAGCGGGCCCGAGCAGGCGATGACCTGGTCCATGCGCTTGCCGGGATGGCGGGTCATGAACTTGGCGAGGACGGCGTAGTCGAGGGCGGTTGTGCCGGGGACGCGTCGCGTCTTGTCGAAGATCCACCAGGGGATGCGGCCGTCGCTGGGGCGCATGCGCCAGCGGGCGCCGTCGCGGATGTCGAAGAAGGTGAAGTCGGCCTTGTCCGGCCCGGCCAGCCGGTCCGAGGCGCCGATGCGGGCGAGGTAGTCCTGCACCGCGCGGTTGCCAGACAGGACGAGGTGGTTGCCGTTGTCGATGGTCATGCCGAGCTGAGGATCGAAGTAGGAGCGGCAGCGGCCGCCGGCCTGGGCGGCGGCTTCGGACAAGATCACGCGCTCGCCGCGCCCGGCCAGGAGGGTGGCGGCGGACAGGCCCGCGAGGCCGGCGCCCACAACATGGACGACGCCCGTCACGGCAGGAGGCCGTAGCGCAGCAGGACCCACAGCTTCTCGGCCTTGCTGAGGCTGACGCGGGTGCGGGGCGGGGCCCAGCCCTGGACCAGCATGTGCTCGAGGATCTTGCCGTAGGCGGCGCGCATCAGGCGCGGGGCCTTGATGGAGCCCTGGCGCGAGGCGTTCATGACCCGGTCGGCGGCGGCGTAGTGGCCCCTCGCCGCCTGGGCCAGCACCCGCGCGGCGGCGTCGATGCGCGGGTCGGCGATGATGGTCGCCGGGTCGGAGACGGGGATGCCGGCGACGGCCAGGGCGTCGCTGGAGACGTAGAGGCGGCCTATGCCGGCGTCCTCGTCGAAATCGCGCAGGATGTTGGTCAGCTGCAGGGCGCGGCCAAGGTGGTGGGAAAGCTCGATACCCTGCTGGCGCTCCATGCCGAACACCTTGACCGAGAGGCGGCCGACGGCGCTGGCCACGCGGTCGCAGTAGAGGTCGAGGGTGGCCGCGTCGGGGGCCACGATGTCGCCGGCCACGTCCATGGCCATGCCGTCGATCACGGCGACGAAGTCGGGCTTTTCGAGATCGAAGTCTCGGACGGGCTCCACCAGGAAGGCGGCCTGGCCGGGGTCGCCGCCGGCGTAGAGGGCGTCGAGGTCGGCGCGCCATTGGTCGAGGGCGGCGGCGCGCTGCGGGCGCGAGCCCTGCTGATCGTCGGCGATGTCGTCGACCGCGCGGCAGAAGGCGTAGATGGCGAACATGCCGGCCCGGCCCTTGGGCGGCATCATCTTCATGGCCGCATAGAACGAGCTCTTGGCGACCTTGGCTTCGAGCGCCGCCATGTCGGGCCCGGCGCTCACGCCTTCTTGCCCATGCGGGTGACCAGGGTGCGGACCATGGCCGAGAGGCCCAGGGTCGCCATGCGCATCTTGTCGTGGTGCATCTCCTGGCTGAGGGGATCGCGGGTCAGCAGCAGCTTGCACAGGTCGTCCGCCAGGGCCTGGATCACGCCGACCTCCAGCGCCAGGCGGCCGTCCTTGATCGCGCGGGCGAAGGGCCGCGAGACGTCGAGCAGGTCCATGGTCTGGCGGGTCAGGCCGATGATCACGCCGCGCAGGGCGGGCGAGGCGGCGTCGGCGTCGAGCGCCTCGACCCCCAGGCCGGCGGCGTGCAGACGGTCGAGCGGGATGTAGATGCGGTCGATCTCGCGGCGGTCCTTGCCGCAGTCCTGCAGGTGATTGATGACCTGGAGCGCGGCGCACAGGGCGTCGTTCATCGGCCACAGGTCGCGGCTCTCGCCGTGGACGTCGAGGACGAAGCGGCCGACCGGGGCCGCGGAGTAGCGGCAGTAGTCCATCAGGTCGGCCCAGTCGTCGTAGCGCAGCTTGGTGACGTCGCGGCGGAAGGCTTCGAGCAAATCGAGCCCATGCTGGGCCGACAGGTCCCGCTCAATAAGCGCGGCGCGCAGGTCGCGGCCCTCGGGCGCTTCGCGGGTCTCGCCTTGCAGGCTGGCGCGAAGGGCCTCCAGCATCTCCAGCTTGGTGCCGGGCTCGGCCAGGGCGTTGTCGGCCACGTCGTCGGCGGCGCGGGCGAAGCGGTAGAAGGCCATCACTACCGGACGGTGACGCGGGGCGATCAGGGCCGAGGCGACGGGGAAGTTCTCGTTGGTCGAGCCCTTGCCGGACGCCAGGTCCTCGGCGGCCAGGGTCATTGGATTGTCCATGCGGCCCTCAACTCACGTTATGGCCTGGGCGCGGCCCTTCCAGAGCCCGCCCTTGCCGCGCCACATCTGCACCGCCGACTGCACGGTGAACAGGGTATAGGCCGCGCCGATCGCCGGCAGGGCCAGGCCCCATAGCGGCGAGACCTTGTAGAACTTCAGCATGGGTTGGAACGACAGCGCCATCAGCAGCCAGGTGATCAGGCCAATCCCATCGAGGGGCGGGCCACACAGAATCGCCGCCACCGGGGCGATGTAGACCAGCAGCATGCCCAAGACCACGCTAACCAGCTTCAGCGGGCTGTAGTCGAGCTGGGCGTAGGCAGAGCGGGAGACCATGCGGCCGATCTCGGCCACCGTCTGGTAGGGGCGCAGGGAGGTGGCGCGATGGGTCAGGCCGAGCCAGATCGGGCCCTGCTGTTTCATGAGGGCGCCCAGGGCGCAGTCGTCGATCAGGGCCGCGCGGATGGCGGCGATGCCCCCTGCCCGCTTGAGCGCCTCGCGCTCGGCCAGCATGACGCCGCCGGCGGCCGCGGCGGTGGGGCCGGGGCGGTTCACCTTGGGGAACGGGTAGACCATCTGGAAGAAGAAGACGAAGGCGGGGATCAGGAAGCGCTCGGCCCGGGTCTGGCAGTGCAGCTGGGCCATCAGGGAGGTGAGGACGAGCTTTTCCTGTTCGGCGCGGCAAACGAGGTTGCGCAGGTTGTCGGGTGTGTGGCCGATGTCGGCGTCGGTGAGGAGCAGGTATTTGGGCTCGGTCTCCTCGGCCCGCAGCGCGCCCTGATGCACGGCCCACAGCTTGCCGGTCCAGCCGGATGGCAGGGGCGCGCCGGTGAGGATGTCCAGGCGATGGGGGCGGCCGAGACGGTCGGCCTCGGCGCGGGCGGCGGCGGCGGTTCCGTCGGAGGAGCTATCGTCGACCAGGATCACCTTGAAGTCGCCGGGATAGTCCTGGGCTAGCAAGGAGCCGACCGAGCGGCCGATGACGTCGGCCTCATCGCGGGCGGGGACAACAGCGATCACGGAGGGCCAGACGGCGGGATGCAGCGGCGGGACCAGGTCGTCGCGCTGGTCGGCTTTCCAGAAGCCGCCGTGGGCCAGCAGCAGGCCGAGCCAGATGATGAGGGGGATGACGCCGAGCAGCAGGGTCATCAGAGGTAGCCGTGCTCGCGGAACCAGCTCATGGCGTCGGCGATGGCTTCTTTGTACGGGCGCGCCGTGTAGCCCAGCTCGGCCTGCGCCTTGGCCGAGGTGAAGAACATGTGCCGCTTGGACATGGTCAGGGCGTCGCGGGTCAGCATCGGCTCCTTGCCGGTGATCTGGGCGACGGCTTCGAACAGCGAGGCCAGGGGATAGAGCGGGCCGCGCGGCAGGTTGACGGTGGGGGGCTTGCGCCCGGCCAGGGCGGCGATGTCGGCCAGCATCTGGCGCAGGGTGACGTCCTGACCGCCGAGGATGTAGCGCTGGCCGATGCGGCCCTTGTCGAGCGCCAGCAGGTGGCCGCGGGCGACGTCGTCGACGTGGGCGAGGTTGAGGCCGGTATCGACGAAGGCGGGCACCTTGCCGGCGGCGGCCTCGACGATGATGCGGCCGGTGGGGGTCGGCTTGACGTCGCGCGGGCCGATCGGGGTCGAGGGATTGACGATCACGGCGGGCAGGCCGTGCTCGGCGACCATCTGTTCGACCAGCCGTTCGGCGATCACCTTGGAGCGCTTGTAGGCGCCGATGGCGGTCTGCTCGGTAAGGGGCGCGCTCTCGTCGGCGGGGGCCATGCGGTCCTGGCCGGGCGGTATGCCGAGGGTGGCGACGGAGGAGGTGTAGACGACGCGCTCGACACCCGCCTTGAGTGCGGCGTTCATCACCGCCTGGGTCCCCTGGCGGTTGGCGCGAACGATGTCTTCGGGGTCGCGGGCCCACAGGCGGTAGTCGGCGGCGACGTGGAACAGGTGGCGGGCGCCCTTGGCGGCGGCCTCCATGCTGGCCTGATCGGTCATGTCGCCATAGGCGATCTCGACGTCGAGGCCGTCGAGGTTGGTGGAGGGGCTGGTGCGGCGGGCCAGGACCACGACCTGGCATCCCCGCGCCAGCAGCAGGCGGGCCACGGCCGAGCCGACGAAGCCGGTGGCTCCGGTCACCAGAACCCGGTCTGCGCTCAAATCACGCCGCTCCCTGTCACCCGGCCTGCGGGGACTCCACGAACACGGGGACCAGTTCGCCGGTGACCATGTCGGGCGCCATCAGCCGCAGGGGCTTGTTCAGACGGGCGTTGACGATGCTGTCGATGACGGCGCTGGGCTTGACCTCGGGCGGCGGCGGGGCCGAGACGGGGGCGGCGCCGGGATCGTCGAAGTCCTGGAACACCGGCTCGGCCGAGCCGGTCCGGCCGGTGACGGCGTCTTGAATCTGACCCGCGCGGTTCTGCTCGAACAGGGAGCGCAGGCTGGCGTAGGGGTCGGTCGACATGTCGTCGATGGCGCGCAGCTGCTCGTCGGCCTGGGCCCGCTGATCCAGCCCGTCGACCAGGGCCCGGGCATAGATCACCTGGCCGTCGTGGAACGGCTGGAACGCCAGGGGGTCGGTGACGGCGTCGGCGATGTAACCGAGGAAGTCGCGGAAGTTGGTCGGGCCCACCAGGGGGATGAACAGATAGGGGCCGGGCTGCACGTTGTAGCGGCCGGCGGTGGCGCCGAAGCCGTTGTCGTGGTGCACGAAGCCCATGTCGTGAGCGAAGTCGAACACGCCGGCTATGCCGACGGTCGAGTTGATCACGAACCGGGCGACGGTCTTGGCGGTGCGGTCCGGGTGCGCCTGCAGCAGGTCGTTGGCCGCGATGCTGGGCTCTTTAAGATTGGTGATGACGTTGCGGAAGCCTTTGCGCAGCTGCTCGGGCAAGACGGCCTTATAGGCGCGCGCGGCGGGGCCGAAGATGGCGGCGTCGAGGGCGCGGTGGAAGGCGTAGAACGCGCGGTTCATGCCCTCGTAGGGGTCGTCGGGCGTCGCCGCCCAGGCGCCCATGGGCTGCGCAGCGTAGATCAGCGCGATCAGAGCTATCGCCGTCGGTTTGTTGGGCGAGCGTCTTGATCCCATGCAAAGGCATTTAACATCGGCGGGCGTACAATCAAGATGAACCGTCACCGTGACGCCTGACGGACGGTTATTGATCGCCGTAGTTGCGCCGCCACACCGGCTGAAGCGTGTGGATGCCGTCGACGCGGCGGGCGATGGCGGCGATCTTCGGGCAGCAGCTTTCGAACCATGCGCGGCGCGGACGCCAGCGGACCATGGCGCAGAGGTAGATATCCAGGGCGCTGAACCGTTCGCCGAGGGCGAACGGGCCGGGGCCGAGCTGGGCTTCGAACGTAAGCCACAGGTCCTGGCGATGGCCGTCCACGCGGGCCTTGAAGGCGTCGGGTTCGGAGGCGACCCAGCGGTCCGGATAGTCGGCGTAGGTGAAGGTCGGATAGACGGCGGCCACCAGCCACACCAGCCAGCGCAGGAAGGCGGGACGGTCGGGGTGGCCAGGCGGCGGGGCGAGGCCGGCCTCAGGATACATCTCCGATAGCAGCAGGGCGATGGCCGCGCTTTCGGCCATGACCTGGCCGTCCGGCAAGACCACGGTCGGGACCTGGGCCAGGGGGTTGGCGGCCAGCAGGCGGTCCCGGGCGGGACCGGGCGTGTCGAAGCCGTCGACGTCCTCGAACGCGAAGGGGACGCCGCACCAAGTCAGCATGGCCTCGGCCAGCACCGAACCCCAGCCAGGCGCGCCATAGAGTGTCCAGAGTTGCTGCGCCATCGTCATTCCGCCTAAGGCCTGAAGCACCAAAGTCCTATAGTCAGAAGCGGGCGGCAATGTGGGAGGCGGGGTGAAACGGCGCGGGGTCATCGCGGGTCTGATGCTGGCGCTGGCGGCGGGCGTCGCCCAGGCGCAGCCGGTCGGTGCGGACTGCCGCGTGGCCGTGCAGGCCCAGCTGCCGCTGAGTTTCAGCCGCGGCAGGGCGTCGGCGCCGGTCAATCTGGACGGGCAGGACCTGCAGATGCTGGTGGACAGCGGGGCCCAGCGCGCGGCCCTGACGCGGCAGATGGCCGACAAGCTCGGCCTGCCGATGGACTCCAGTCAGAGCTTCCGCGCCAACGGGGTCGGCGGCTCGAGCCTGCCGGAAAATCCCCGGCTGGTGGGACAGATGCGTTTCGGCCCCGTGGTCTGGCCGCGCTACGCCATATCGACCGTCAACGGCCTGCCGCCGCCGGGGCCCGGCGATCCCCTGGCGCCGGTCGGCATCGTCGGCGCGGACATGATGTCGTCGTTCGACGTGGAGCTGGATTTTCCCGCCCGCGTCATGCGGCTCTATTCGGTCACCGGCTGCGTGGGCCCGGTCGTTCCCAACCGCGGCGGGTACGAGGCCCTGATCACGCTCGATGCGCCGCGAAACCTGTTCATCGTCGAGGTGGCGCTCAACGGCCGCAAGATCAGGGCGCTGCTGGACACCGGGGCCAATGCGTCGAGCCTGAGCCGGACGGCGGCGCGGTCGGTGGGGGTGGACGCCGCCATGCTCAAGGCCGACCCAGCGGGCTCGGCCACCGGAATCCAGGGCGTTCCGGTCGTCTCGCACCGGCACCGCTTCGCCAGCCTGATCGTCGGGTCGACCACCTTCGCCGGACCGCAGATCGCCGTGCAGGACTCCGATTTCGGCGCCTTCGACATGCTGCTGGGCATGGACTACCTGCGCACCCGCAGCCTGTGGCTGTCCTATGCCACCGGCCAGGTTTTCATCCGCGCCGGGGGACCAAGGCCACCGCCACCCTGAGCGCCGACGCGAAAAGTCTTGCGGCGTCGGACACGGACGGGTTCGATGCGGAAACACTGCGGCCATACATCCGCCGCCTGCGGAGCCTATGATCCGCCGATGCCGAGAAAGTCCGCCGTGCGCCGCTGTTCCGCCGTCCTGATCGTGAGCGTCGGCCTGTTGGCTAGGCCCGCCCTCGCCGCCCCGATCGACGCCAATCCGCTGCCCCCCGGCGCGTCCAGCCCCGTACCCGGCGGCGCCGTGCCGCTGAGCGGCGTGGTGGTGTCCGCGCCGAGCAGGACCCTGCCCTCTATCGTCAGCACCTATCCGGCGGCCGGCGACGTCGTGGCCCCGGGCGCCCTGGTGCTCAAGCTCACCTTCGACCAGCGCATGAACCCCGAGAGCTGGCGCTTCGACCGGGGCGGAGACGACCGCTATCCTTCGTGTCTGGCGCGGCCGCGCCTGCTGGCCAACGAGAAGACCTTCGTCCTTCTGTGCACCGTTGGGGCCAACGGCAAGTTCGCGATCCAGATGAACGGTGAGGGCGACGGGGGATTCGAAAATCAGGCCAACCAGAGGGCCCAGCCCCTGCTGCTGCAGTTCTCGACCAAGGACGGCGCCTCGCAGGCGACGATCAAGGACGCCATGAAATCGGCCGGGCTGAAGGACGAGGAAAACCCGGTGATGGACAAGAAACCCGCCGCCGTGGCCCTGGCCCGCCCCCCTGCCCCGCCGGCGCCCTAGAGATGGCCGCGCCCGTCTCGACCAAATCGGTCGTCGAACGCCTGCAGGCCAAGCCGCCGCGCACCCTGTCGGCGCTGAACGCGCCCCTGGCCATCGGAGACAGCCTGGCCGGCGAGCGGCGCACCCCCGCCGAGGAAGCCGATGTGATCGTGCTGTTCGTGCGCGACCGGGCCGAGTTCGACCTGCTGCTGCCGGATGCGATCAAGGCGCTGAAGCCGGGCGCGATCCTGTGGCTGGCCTATCCGAAGCTGACCTCGTCCCTGGCCGGGGACCTGAACCGCGACCTGATCCATGGGGCGGTGGAGGCCATGGGCGTGACCACGGCGGTCAGCACCAGGGCGATGCCGATCAGGGCGCCGGTGATCTCGTCCATCGACTTGCGGGTCGCTTCCTTAGGCGACAGCCCCTCCTCGGTCATGATCCGCTCGACGTTCTCGACCACGACGATGGCGTCGTCGACCAATAGGCCGATGGCCAGGACCATGCCGAACATGGTCAGGGTGTTGATCGAGTAGCCGGCCAGGCTGAGCACGCCGAAGGTGCCCAGCAGCACCACCGGCACGGCGATGGCCGGGATCAGGGTGGCGCGCCAGTTCTGCAGGAACACGAACATCACCACCACGACGAGGACGATGGCCTCGATCAGGGTCTTGATGACCTCATGGATCGAGATCTTGATGAAGGGCGTGGAGTCGAACGGATAGGCGACCTTCATCCCCGGCGGGAAGGCGGCCGACAGCTCGGTGATCTTGGCCTTGACGTCCTCGGAAGTCTGCAGGGCGTTGGAGCCGGGCGCCAGGCTGATGGCGAGGCCGGCGGCGGGCTTGCCGTTGAGGCGGGCCAGGAAGTTGTAGTTCTCGTTGCCGAGCTCGACCCGCGCCACGTCGCTGAGACGGATGACCGCGCCGGTGGCCGAGCCCTTGACCACGATGTTGCGGAATTCCTCAGGCGTATGCAGTCGCGACTGAGCGGTGACGGTGGCGTTGAGCTGCTGGCCCGCGATCGCCGGCTGAGCGCCGATCTGGCCGGCGGAGACCTGGGCGTTCTGCGCCACGATGGCGGCGCTGATGTCCTCGGTGGTGAGGCTGTAGGTGTTGAGCTTGAGCGGATCCAGCCAGATGCGCATGGCGTACTGGCCGCCGAAAATCTGGGCCTGGCCGACGCCGGTGATGCGGCTGATCGGGTCTTGCAGGCGGCTGCCGACATAGTCGCCGATGTCGCTGGTGGCGAGTTTGCCGCTCTCGTCGTAGAGGGCGGCGATCATCAGGAAGCCGCCCTGCGCCTTGTTGACGAAGATGCCGCTGCGCTGGACTTCCTGCGGCAGGCGCGAGACCGCCAGCTGGACCTTGTTCTGCACCTGCACCTGGGCGATGTCGGGATTGGTGCCGGCCTTGAAGGTGACGCTGATGTTGGCGCCGCCGTTGGAGTCGCTGCTGGACGAGAAATAGATCAGGCCGTCCAGGCCGGTGAGCTGCTGCTCGATGATCTGGACGACCGAGGCCTCCACCGTCTCGGGCGAGGTGCCGGGGTAGTTGGCATTGATGTTGACCTGGGGCGGGGCGATGTCCGGGTACTGGGCGATCGGCAGCTGAGTGATCGCCAGGGCGCCCGCCAGCATGATGACGATGGCGATGACCCAGGCGAAGATCGGCCGGTCGATGAAGAAGCGTGACATCGGCTAGGGCCTGCGGCCCGGCTGGCCCCCGCCGGGAGGACCGCCGGGGCCCGGAGCGCTTCTGGGCGGCGAGCCGGCGGGCACGGCGCGCACCGTGTCGTCGGGCTTCACCTTTTGCAGGCCTTCGGTGATGACCTTGTCGCCGGCCGCGAGCCCCTTGGTCACCAGCCAGGCGGCGCCGACCGACTGGCCAATCTCGATCGGCCGCGTCTCGGCCTTGTTCTGGGCGTTGACCACCAGCACGGTGGCGCCGCCCTTGGGATCGCGGGTGACGCCCTGTTACGGGACCAGGATGCCGTTCTGGTCGACCGCCTCGACGATCTGGGCGCGCACGAACATGCCGGGCAGCAAGGTGCCCTTGGGGTTGGCGAACAGGGCGCGCAGTTTGACCGCGCCCGAGGCCGGATCGACGGTGACGTCGGTGAACTGCAGCCTGCCGTCCAGCGGATAGGCCGAGCCGTCCTCCAGCAGCAGGCGCGCCCGGGCGGTGAGCGCCCCCTTCTGCACCTGACCGGAGGCGACCGAGCGCTGCAGGCGCAGCAGTTCGGTGGTGGACTGGGTCAGATCGACATAGATCGGATCCAGGGTCTGGATCACCGCCAGGGCGTCCGCCTGACCGGCGATGACCAGCCCGCCCTGGGTGAAGGCGGAGGCGCCGATGCGGCCGGAGATCGGGGCCTTGATCTCGGTGTAGCCGAGGCTGATCTCGGCGGCGCGCAGGGCGGCGCGGGCCTGGAGCACAGAGGCCTGGGCCTGGCCGTAGACGGCCTGGGCGTCGTCCACATCCTGGCGGGCGATGGAGTCGCTCTTGAGCAGCTGGGCCAGGCGTTCGGCCTTCAGCTTCTGGGTGACGGCGGCGGCTTGGGCGCTGGCGAGCACGGCCCTGGCCTGGTCGGCGGCCGCGCGGTAGGGTGCCGGGTCGATGCGATAGAGCACCTGGCCGGCGCGCACGACGGCGCCTTCCTGGAACTGGCGCGCCTGGATGATCCCGCCGATCTGGGGACGGACCTGGGCGATGGCGAACGGCGAGGTGCGGCCGGGCAGCTCGGTCGGCAGGGGCACCGCCTCGACCTTCATGACCACGATCCCAACCTCGGGCGGGGGCCTGGGCGGCGGGGTCTTCTTGCCGCCACAGGCGGTCAGGACCAGGGCGAGGGACGCAATGGCCAGGGCGGGAGCTTTGGATCGAATAGACAAACTCAAGACCGCCTCGCCGTGTGGATCGGACGCGCCACGGTCTGGCCGGGTTGTAGAGGCAAGTCAATCACTGGCGCGGTCATGCCGCAGGGGCGGGCCGAGGCGGTCAAAATCCGGGCCGATGCGGCGGGCCGTCGCCTAGCCGCCGCCCGCGGCCAGCTCCTGGGTGGTGCAGGCGGTGACCGCGTCGCTCTGATACTCCACCAGATAGGTGAAGCTGGACGCGCTGCGGGCCAGGGCCACCACCGACACCTCGCGCACCTTCTTGAGCGCCCCGCCGCTCTTGATCCGCCAGCGATAGCCGTAGCGGCGCTCGCCGGTGGCCATGTCGACGCCCCAGAACTCGGGGGCGCAGATCATGCTTCTGCAGGTATCGAGTTTCTCGGGCGCGCCGAGCGCCGGGCTGTAGGCCTCGGCCAGGCGGTCGATGGCGGCGCGCACCTTGACCCCTTCCGGATCGGCGACGATCAGGGCGCTGACGCCCTGGATCACGCAGACGCCGGTGGCGCGGTAGGCCTCCACGGCGAACTTCTCGAACTGGGGATCGGGCTGGGGCGGGGTGACCTGATACCAGCCGGGCTTGAACGGCTTGGCGCCGAGCTGCGAGGCCGGGCCGCCCATGGGGATACCGAACAGATCCTGAGCGTGGGCGGCGCCGGCGGACGCGGCCAGCAGGGCCAGGGCGAGGCGCAGCGTCATAGGTCGCTGAAGGTCGTGGTCAGGATGCGTTCGAGGCCGTCGGCGTCGGTGCGGTCGAAGGCGGCCAGCTCGGCGGCGTCGACATCGAACACCGCGATCAGGCGGCCGAGCCCGTCCAGCACCGGCACCACGATTTCGCTGAGCGAGCGGCTGTCGCAGGCGATGTGGCCGGGGAAGGCGTGGACGTCCTCGACGATCTGGGTGCGGCGGCTGGAGGCGGCGGCGCCGCAGACCCCGCGGCCGAAGGCGATGCGCAGGCAGCCGAGCGTGCCCTGATAGGGGCCGACCACCAGCTCCTGCGGGTTTTCCGGATCGACCACGTAGAAGCCGGCCCAGAAGAAGTGATCGAAGCTCGATTTCAACATCGCGGCGACGGTGGCCATGCGCGCGGTGCGGTCGCTCTCGCCGTCCAGCACGGCGGCGATCTCGACCGCCAGCTCGGCGTAGCGGGCGGCCTTGTCGGCGGACAGGCGATGGGGAGCGAAGGTTTCGGCCATGGTCATAGAGTGCGGCGCCGGGGCCCGGCTTGGAACCCAGCAATTCTCGAAGGCCGATCAGGGCCCCTCGCGGACGAGAGGCCCTGGCCGTTATTTGATCAGGACGGACGCTTGCCGGCCATTTCGGCCATCAGTTGTTCCTTGCGGGCCTTCATGCGCTGGCCCATTTCCTCGAGGTCCTCGTCGCCCTTCTTGGCCTGGGCGAAGATGCCGCCGGGCTGTTCCTCTTCCTTGACGTGGTGGGCGATATATTCGCCGAGCACCTTGACCTTGGCGTCGTAGAAATCGTCGGAGGGCTTCATAGTCTCGATCTCGGCGATCAGGTTCTTGGCGCCCGCGTGTTCGACATAGGCCTCATCGAGCATGTCGTCTTCGACGTCGCCGCGTTCTTCCGGATAGAGGATCTCTTCCTCGATCTGGGTGTGGACCTTGAGCGCCAGGGCGATCTTGTTGAACAGGGCCAGCTTCTCGGACTCGGCTTCCAGCTGCTCGTATTCCTCGAACCAGGCAGCGACTTCGCGGTGGTCCTTCTTGAGCAAGGTGATGGCCAGGGGATCGCGCTTGCCGGTGCGGCGGGTGCGGCGGGCCTTGGTCGCGGTGGATTTCTGGGTGTCGGCCATGAGCGTATCTCCGAAGGTTGAGTTCGGACACAGCAACCCGCAGAGGCGCAGGCGGTTCCGGCCCAGCGTCGGACGCCTTACATAGTGGCGGAAGCTAGAGTTCCAGCTTGCCCGGACCGGCCATTTCGTCGGCCAGTTTGGACAGGTCCGGCACATTGACCGCCAGGCGCTGCAGGTAGTCGACCAGCAGGATGCGCTCGTTGTCGGTGAAGTTGGTCAGCAGGCGCCGTTCGCGCTCCTCGGATATGCATTTGACCGCGCCATGCATGATCAATCCCTTGGGCGTCAGAGACAGGGAGGCGATCGGGCCGGACGAGCGCTCGAGCAGACGGCGGGCCACCAGAGCCTTGAGCGTCCGGCTGATCGCCGCGCGGTCCATGCCGAGCGCCTTGGAGATGCGGGCCGCGGTCATCGGGCCTTCGTCGAGGACGAACAGGACCTTGGCCTCGACCGAGCCGATGCCGATGCGGGCGTAGGTGGCGCTGGCCGTGGTCACCACCGAGCCGGCCAGGGAGCCGAGCCGGGCGGAAATCTTGGTGCCCACCGAAGGCCTCCGGATGAACTCCGAAGCCTCGTTCATGTTGATCGCGCGATCCATAACGCCCACCGGCAGGTCCAGCTTGGCTGGCCGTTTATCGAACAAGTTTCCGCCTAGTCTGAAGGCGGGTCAACCGTTTGGGTGCGGCCGATCAGCCTTTTGCCTTCTTCGCATAGAGTTTTTCGGCGCAGATCTCCTCCGGCATCTGGAAGCCGGCCGGTTTCCTGGCGTAGGTGGCGCGGAAGCTCCAGGGCGCGGTGAAGGTGTTGGGATCGGTGACCGTGGTGCGCACGGAGAGGGTCTTGCCGCCCTTGCCCAGGGTGTAGCGCTCGGTCAGGCGCAGGGCTTCGGAATGGGGCAGGCCCTTGTCGTCGAGCAGGGTGGTGTCGCGAAAGCCCGAGGAGTCGACCACGAGGGCGTCGCCGTCCCACCGGGCCACCGAAAAGCCGAGGTAGAACGGATCGGCGTCGGTCGGCAGCTGCTCGTTGAAATAGGCGGTGTGGACCAGGCGGTTCTGGTGGACGAAGAACACCCCGCGCGGGCGCTGGATGATCTCGAACGGCTTGGGGCCCAGCATCAGCCGGGGCAGGCCTTCGGGCAGGCAGGCCTCGACCTCGTCATAGCTCTTGTCGCCCTTGGCGGCGGCGGCGAGGTGCTTGGCGTAGACCGCCTGGGCTGCGGGTTTCAGCGGCGGGGCCTTGCCATCCAGGGTCTTGAGGCCGGGGCGGTAACCCGTGATCGACCAGATGCCCGAAAGATCGGGCGCGGCGTGGGCGGCGGCGGGAAGCGCGAGGGCGGCCAGGATGGCGAGTTTGGCGAACAGTTTCATTATTGGGCCACCGTCACGCCGTTGACCGGCGCGTTTCTGTTGTTCTCTTCGCAGACGTACTCGGTGCGGCGAATGTCCGGCCGCCAGTGGTAGATGCGGTAGTAGCTGTAGGGGTGCTCCAGCGTCACCGGGTCGATCACGGTGATGACCATCTCCAGGTTCTTGCCGCCGTCGATCTTACGGTAGCGCTCGACGATCCGTTCCTGGTCGGAGTGGGCGTCGCCCTCGTCGTCGATGAAGGTGCGGTCGTTGAGGCCAACAGTGTCCACGACCAGGGTGTCGCCTTCCCAGTGGGCCACCGAGTGGCCGAGGAAGGTGTGGCCCGGGTTCTTGGGGTGTTTGCCGCCGATGTAGAAGCGGCGGACGTTGTGGGCGACCTCGTGCAGGATGGTCATCCGCTTGGGCGTCTGCACGATCTCGATCGGATAGGGGCTCTCGGTCAGGCGCGGCAGGCCGTGCGGGAAGCATTGGGTGGAGGCGTCGGCCTCCGGTTTGCCGGCGTTCTTGTCGCGGATGCGCTGTTCCAGCAGGCGCTGGTACTTAGGCTTCAGCGGGGCCTGCACGCCGGGCCCGGGGCCGAGCAGATATTCGTAGCCCTTCAGCCACCACACGCCCTCGAAGTTCTTCGGATCGGGATTGGGCGGCGCCGAGCCGGCAGGGGCTTCGGTCGCGCCGCGCAGGGGCCCAGTGAGGGCGAGAGTGGGATCGCCGCTGTTGTTGAGGGTCCTGGGCCGGTTCTTCAGCTGGTCGGCGGTGGGCGCCTGGGCCGGCGATTGGCTGCCTTGAGCGAAGGCGGCGGCGGCCACGGCCAGTAGCGCCACTGACGCCAAGGCGGCGCCTAGGCGGATGTTCGTTTTCACGTTCACTCTTCCATTCCCGATATTCTTTTGCGGTCCCGCCTGGCGAGAGTCGGGCCGTGTTGACCTGACCACTCTAATCCCTCGACGCGGCTGCGCCTAGGCGTCGGTTTGGGGTTGTCCACCGGCGCGGTTGGGCATATCGCGGGGTCATGCTCGATCATCTGAAAGACAACAACCGGGCCTGGGCCGCGCGCAAGATCGCCGCCGACGCCGGATTCTTTCAGCGCCTGGAGGGCCAGCAGGCGCCCGAATACCTGTGGATCGGCTGCTCGGACAGCCGGGTGCCGGCCAACGAGATCGTCGATCTGGATCCCGGCGAGCTGTTCGTCCACCGCAACGTCGCCAACCTCGCCCCGCCTCAGGACGCCAACTACCTGAGCGTGCTGCAGTTCGCCGTGGACGTGATCAAGGTGAAGCACATCATGGTGGTGGGCCACTACGGCTGCGGAGGCATCGCCGCCGCCGTCGACGGCAAGCGCCGGGGGCTGGTGGATCACTGGCTGCACCCGATCCGCGAAGTGGCGCATGAGCACAAGCACGAGCTGGACGCGATCCCGGCCGAGCGCGACCGCATGGACCGGCTGACCGAACTGAACGTGATCCGCCAGGTGAAGAACGTCGCCTCAGATGTGTTCGTGCAGGATGCCTGGGCGCGCGGCCAGACGATCTGCGTGCACGGCTGGGTCTATTCGCTGCACACCGGCCTGATCAACGACCTGGGCGTCACCGTCGGCGGCCCGGCCGAGGTCGAAAAACTGGGCTAGCCTGGAGCGTATGATCCGGCCCGGCGTTTTCAGTCCAGGCCAAGGCGAAACCGATGAGCGATACGATCCAGGTCGTCTGTGCGGCGTGCAACGGCGTCAACCGCCTGCCCATCGACCGTGACGCCAAGGCGGCCAAGTGCGGGCGCTGTAAAAAGCCGCTGTTCTCGGGCGCGCCGGTTTCGCTGACCACCGAGCAGTTTAAAAAGCAGCTGGCGTCAAGCGACGTGCCGCTGGTGGTGGATTTCTGGGCCGCCTGGTGCGGGCCCTGCCGGGCGATGGCGCCGGTGTTCGACCGGGCCGCGGCGGAGCTGGAGCCCAAGGCCCGGTTCATCAAGATCGACGTCGATGCGGAGCCTGGGCTGTCGCAGCACTACGGGATCAAGGGGATTCCGGCGCTGTTCCTATTCAAGAGCGGCAAGGTGGCCGCGCAGCATGCGGGGGTGGCGGACCTGGCTTTGATGCGCAGTTGGGTGGGTTAGGGCAGCCACACCTCGAGTACCGCCGCGCGCTTCTCCTCGCGCACCGCCTTGAGGGCGGCGGCGATGGCTTCTTCGACCTCATCCGGCGCGGCGACCCGGCCGGCATAGGCGCCCCCCGCGGCGGCGGCGATGCCGGCGTAGTCGGGCGAGGGATCGAAGCTGATGTCGAGGGTGTTGGCGCGGCTGGCGTAGCCGTCGGGATGGACCGACAGGGCCGAGAAGCGCGGGGCGTTCCAGCCGCGGTTATTGAGCACGATGTGCAGGTAGGGCGTCTCGTAACGCCTCGCCATCCACTGCACCGACGAGGGCACGCCGAACATGTAGGAGCCGTCGCCGCTGATGGCGACCACGGTGCGGTCCGGCGCCGCCAGCTTGGCCCCGATGGCGGCGCCGCCGCTCCAGCCCAATGAGCCGGCGCCACTGGTGAACAGGGTTCCCGGCCGGGTGCGGATCAGGTGGTCGCAGATCGGCTGGTAGTTGGTGATGCCTTCGTTGAGGCAAATGGCGTCGTCTTCCAACTGGCGGCGCAGGCAGGCGATCAGCCAGGGCATGGTGATGGCGCCGCGGGGCTCGGCCTCGGCGGCCGCAAGTTTGGCGCGGCGCTCGGCGGAGCGGGCCGACCAGTGGGCGCGGCGGGCCTCGACCTTGGCCGCGTTGATCCGGCGTTTGTCGAGGGCGGCGTTGAGCTGGCGCAGAGCGGTCAGGCTGTCGGCCTGGTGCGAGGATACGGCCGGGATGTACCAGAGGGGGATGTCGGTCTTCAGCGGATCGACGTCGATGTGACGAATGATGGCGCGGGCGTTGGGCTTCGAAATCGTCGGAATCCATGGCACGTCGCTGTCGAGCACCAGCACCATGTCGGCCTCACCGAGCGCCTGATTCTGGAACGGCTGGTTCCATTGAGTGCCGGTGTAGAGGTCGTGATCCTGGGGGAAGTTGAGGGTCGAGGGGCAGGATTCGTAGACTCCGGCGCCGATGCGCTCGCACAGCTTGACCAGTTCGCCGACCGCTTCGGGCTGGCGGCCGACATAAGAGGTGGCGATGAGGGGACGCTTGGCCTTGAGCAGATCGTCCAGCACCGCGTCGATAGCGCCTTGCGTCAAGGCGGTCGGCTGCAGGGGCGCGAAGGCGGCGGGCGAGGCCTTCACCGGCTTGGACTTCTGCTCCATCACCTCGCGCGCGCCGGTCAGATAGACCGGGCCCTTGGGGTCGCTCGAGGCGAACTGCAGGGCGCGCAGGACCATCTGCTTGACGTTGGCGCCGGTCCGCAGTTCGGCCTCGTACTTCACATAGCCGCGCACGATGCCGCGCTGGTCGGCCACGTCCTGCAGCCACATGATGAACTCGTTGCGGCTGCCGGTGCGCTCGCCTTCCTGGGTGTAGGGCGGCAGGCCGGCGAAGATCAGCACCGGAGCCCGGCCCTTGGCCACGTTGTGCAGGGCGCCGCCGAGCGTCAGGGTGCCTGAGTCGACGTGGACCACAACCGCCTGCGGCTTGCCGGTGACCTGGGCATAACCCTGGGCGGCGTGCAGCCCGACCATCTCGAACGGGCAGGTGATCACCTCGGGAATCGGCCGGCCATGGGCGCGCGCTTCGGCGATGGCTTCCAGCAGGGCCGGATGGTCGCTGCCGAAGTTGCCGAAGATGAAGGCCACGCCGGCCTCCTGCAGAGCCTCCAGGAAGGCGGTGCTGGCGGTGTACATGACGGAGCCTCCTGCGCGTATTGGGACGCCTATTTGACGCCCGCCTTCTTCGCCTCGGTAGCCTGATAGACGATGTAGGCGCGGATGGCTTTGGCCTTATCGGCGTCGACCTCCTCGCCGAATGGCGCCATGCCCTGGTGCTGAAGCAGGCCCTTGATCACCACCTGGTCAAACGCGTCCTGAGCCTGGATGAAAGGCGTGCGGCGCAGGTCCGCCGGGCCGGTGGCGCCGAGCCCGCCGCCCGCCGCCCCGCCGCCGTGGCAGCGCGTGCAGTAGCGGACATAGAGGCCCTCGCCCCGGCCCACGGTCTGCTGGCTTTCGGTCTGGGCAGGGGGATCCAGCGGCGGCGGCTCGTAGGCCGGCTTGGGCGGCAGCTTGTCCGTGCCGCCGATCTTGAACACCAGCAGGCGCGCCGGGCCGTTGGAGTCCGAATGGGCGGAATAGGGCGCGGTGGTGCCGCCCCAGCCGGCCATGATCGCCACATACTGGACGCCGTCCAGTTCGTAGGACGCCGGCCCGGCGATGACCCCGGTCTGGGCGTCGAAGGTCCACAGCTTCTGGCCGGTGTCGTCCTTGTAGGCGGAGAAGTCGTTGGTCTGGGAGCCTTCGAAGACCAGGCCGCCGGCTGTCGATAGGGTCCCGCCGTTGAAGTTCTTGATCTGCGGCGACTTCCAGGCGGCTTTGCCTTTCACCGGGTCCCAGGCCAGCAGATAGGCGTCGCGGTGACCGAAGGCGGTGTCGTAGCCGGCCAGGTTGACGTTGGCCGCGGTGGGGGTCGGGACGGTGGCCGAGAAGGCGCCGGCGCCGGTGTTGAAGCCGAGCTTGCTGCGGCCCGTGCCGCCCTCGGTGGGGTCGTTCTTGTAGGGATAGCTGCCCTCGGCCACGGGGATGTAAACCAGGCCCGTTCGGGCGCTGTAGGACATCGGCTGCCAGTTGTGGGCGCCGCCGGGGCCGGGCATGGAGACGAACGGCTTGCCGGTGTCGCCATAGCGGGCGCCGGGGGTTTCGATCGGACGGCCGGTCTTGTCCAGGCCCGAGGCCCAGTTCACGGGGGCGTAGTTGGTCCCCTGGATGAACTTTCCGGTGGCGCGGTCCAGCACATAGAAGAAGCCGTTCTTAGGCGCGTGCAGCAGGGTCTTGCGCTTTTTCCCGTCGATGGTCAGGTCGGCCAGGATGATCGGCTGGGTCGAGGTGTAGTCCCAGTTGTCGCCGGGCGTTTCCTGGAAGTGCCAGACGTACTGGCCGGTCGAGGGCCGCAGGGCGACGATCGAACCGAGGAACAGGTTGTCGCCGCCGCCGGGGCTGCGCATGGCCGCGTTCCAGGGCGAGCCGTTGCCGCCGCCGACGTAGAGCAGGTCGAGCTCGGGATCGTAGGCCATGCCGTCCCACGGCGTGCCGCCGCCGCCGAGCTTCCACCACTCGCCATGCCAGGTCTTGTAGGCGACCTCCTTCATGGCCTTGTCGGAGACGTCTCCGTCCTGGGCGGTCTTGCCGGGCACCATCCAGAAGCGCCACTTGCGCTTGCCGGTATCCGCGTCATAGCCGGCCACGAAGCCGCGCACGCCGAGCTCGGCGCCGCCGTTGCCGATGACCACGACGCCCTTGATCACGCGCGGCGCGCCGGTGATCGAAAGACGGGTGGTCTTGGGGAAGGTCTGGGTCGACCAGGCCACCTTGCCGGTCTTGGCATTGAGCGCGATCAGGCGGCCGTCCAGCGCCCCGACGAAGACCTTGTCGCCCCAGATGGCGACGCCGCGATTGGCTGGGGAGCAGCAGGTGTTGATCTGCCAGGCGCGTGTGCCCGGATCGTAGTTCCACAGCTTCCGGCCGGTGCGCGCGTCGAAGGCGAACACTTCGGCGAAATCGGTCGACACATAGATGACGCTGTTGTGGACGATGGGCGTGGATTCCAGCCCCTGACGGTCGCCGAAGTCGAAATGCCAGGCCAGACCCAGATGCTTGACGGTGGCGGTGGAGACCTGTGCCAGGGGGCTGAAGCGCTGTTCGTGATAGTCGCGGCCGTAGCCCAGCCACTCGCCGGGCGCGGCGGCGATGATGTGTTTGGCGGCGACGCCGGTCGCAGGGGCTTTGGAGGCGGCCAGGGCCGCGCCGCAGGCCGCGGCGGCGAGAATCGCTCCCATCATCAGCTTGACGATCTTCATGCGCGACAGGGCCTCCCCGCCCGTTCGATGGAATTGGTCATGGAATGGCGACCTCCCTGCCCGGCCCCAGATCGGTGACGAACACCTCCAGGATCGGGTTGACGACGGCCGAAATCAGGTGGCCCGAGACGGTCGAGCCGTCGGTGCGGGTCAGGACCAGATGGGCGTGGACGGTCAGCTTGCCCGCGGCGTCGGTAATGATCGTGCCGGTGAAGCCTGAGATTTCGCACTTCTCGTCGACCGTGATCGGCTTGAAGGCCAGGGCCTTGGGATCGAACCAGGCCAGGCGGGCCGACAGCACTCCGCCAACGCCGGTCATCTGCGCCTGGACCATCGGCCGGGCGGCGGCGAAGCGGTAGAGGCCGGCGAGGATCTCATCCCCCGGCCGCATGGTCACCTTGTAGGTCTTGCCGGCGCCCGGCGCGAACTCCTGCACCCTCATGCCCGGCGCGGAGCCGGTCGGCGGCGGGGCGGTGCGCGGTAGGTAGCCCGGCGGAAGGGGTGATGTTTGGGGCGGCGTTTGGGCGAAGGCCTTCGCGGCGAAGGGCAGGCTCGCCAGGATCACGGCGACAGAGCGGCGCGACGGGAATCCGTGCCTCATCATTGCCATGTCCGCAGCCTCCCGGCCGATGTGGGCGCGGGTCGATACCCGCTCCTCATGGTGTTGGAGGCGGCCCGAAGGCCGCCCCAGGGCAGAGCTTATTTCACTTCCTTGTCGATGGTCGGCGCGGGGCCCATCCCGGTGATCAGGATCACCGCGTCCTCGTCGCGGGCGCCGTCATAGTGGATCTCATTGGCCTTGTGCACGACCAGTTCGCCGGGCTTCACCGGGGTGGCGCTGGCGGGATCGAACTTGGGCCCGGTCGAAACCCACCAGGTGCCTTCCAGCACGGTGATGTAGCGATCTTGCGGGTGCAGGTGCGGGTGGCTGCCGTCATGGGCGCGCCAACGGATGATGATGGCGTAGGGGCCGGCTTTCGCGGGGTCGCCGTAGACCTTGTAGACCAGGGGATCGTGCGGGCCGCCCTCGAACTTCAGCTTGTCGAAGGGGGTGATGGTGATCGCGGCGGGGTTCAGCGGGGCCACGGCGGCCAAGGCGGCGCTGCTTGTGAAGGCGGCGGCGGCCAGGACGGCGGCGGTCATGGCCAGGCGTGAACGGATGCTCATCAGACAGGTGTCTCCCTATGCCGGCCGTGACGGCCGGATCTTGGTTTTGACGAAACCTGTTACGAACCGGAGCCCGGCGCAAGCGCTAAGGGCGCTAGAGCACCTTGCCGGGGTTGAGGATGCCGTTGGGATCGAGCGCCAGTTTGATGGCGGCCATCAGACCGAGCTCGTCTGGGCTGCGCGAGAAGCCGAGGTATTTGCGCTTTTCCGTGCCGATACCGTGTTCGGCGGAGACCGAGCCGTTCCAGTCGCGCACCGTGTCGTAGACCACCGACTTGACCGCCGCCGGGTCCTCGCCGTGAGCGGCCTGGATGCCGATGTGCAGGTTGGCGTCGGCGATGTGGCCGAAATAGATGGCGCCGAGGGTGGGGAAAGCCGCCTTCAGCCGCGCGTCGACGTCGTCGCGGAAGGCGCCGATGGAGCCGGTCGGAGTGGAGACGTCGAACGGGATGTGAGGGGCGAACACCCGGTTGAACTCGGCCGGCAGCTCGCGGATCTTCCAGAAATCCAGGGTCTCGCGGGTCGATTGGGCGATCACCGCGTCCTCGACCTCGCCGGCCTCGATGGCCGAGGCGATCATCAGCTCAAACCTCGCGGCGTCGGCGTCCGGGTCCGAACCCAGGGCGTCGAGCAGGACGTAGATCGGATAGCGGCCTTCCAGAGGGCGACGGGCTTCCTGGGTGGCCAGCTCGTAGAAATCCGCCCACATCGCCTCGAACGCCGACAGGGTGCCGCCCAGCGCGGAGCGGGCGCGCCGCAGGAAGGCCAGGGCGGCGGCGTAGTCGGGCAGGCCGCAGAAGGCGGTCACCGTCGAGGCGGGCTTGGGATAGAGCTTGAGGTTGGCGCGGGTGATCACGCCCAGCGTGCCCTCGGCCCCGACGAACAGCTGCTTGAGGTCGTAGCCGGTGTTGTTTTTCAGCATCTTGTTGAGCGACGAGATGATCCGCCCGTCGGGCAGCACCGCTTCGATGCCCATCACCAGGTCGCGCATCATGCCGTAGCGCAGGACGCGGTTGCCGCCGGCGTTGGTGGAGATCAGGCCGCCGACCTGGGCCGAGCCGCGGCCGCCGAGATCGAGCGGGAAGAACATGCCCGCCGCGTCGGCTTCCTCCTGCACGGTCTGCAGCACGGCGCCGGCCTGGACGGTGATGGTCTGGGCGTCGACGTCGATCTCCTCGATGGCGCGCATGCGGTCCATGGAGACGACGACCATGCCGGCCGAGCCGGGGGTGGCGCCGCCCGACAGGCCGGTGAGGCCGCCTTGCGGGACGACCGGCTGTCGGGCCTCGTTGCACAGGGCCATGACCTTGGACAACTCTTCGGTGGAGGTCGGGTAGACCACCGCCAGGGGCGCGTGGCCGCGGGTCATGAAGTCGCCGCCACGGCGGTCGCCCTCGATGGCGTCGCAGGCGATGGCGCGGTCGCCGATGATGGCCTGCAGGTTTTCGAGGATGCTCATTTGGCCAACTTGGGTGCAGCGTGGATGAAGCGTAGGGCGGCGCTGGCGGCGCCGTAGCCGTTGTCGATGTTCACCACCAGCACGCCGGGGGCGCAACTGGCCAGGACCGCGTTCAGCGCCGTGTGGCCGCCCTCCGCCACGCCGTAGCCGACCGAGGTGGGGACCGCGATGATCGGGCCGGAGAGCAGACCGCCGAGCACGCTGGGCAGGGCCGCGTCCATGCCGGCGGCGACGATGGCGATGGGATGGGCGCGCAGGTCGGGCAGGCGCTCGGTCAGACGCCACAGGCCCGCCACCCCGATGTCGAGGAACAGGCTGGAGGCGTGGCCGTGGTAGCGCAGGGTCCGCTCGGCCTCGCGGGCGACCGGGACGTCGGAGGTTCCGGCGGCGACGATGGCGACCTGGGCCGGCCCGACGAGGGGGCGCAGCTGACCGAAGAAGGCGGTGCGTGAGACGGGGCAGTAGTCGATCTGGTCTTGCCGCGTCAGGGCGGCGAACTTGCCGGGGTCGAGGCGGGTCAGCAGCAGGGGCGCGCCCTTGGCTGAGGCGAGGTCGAGGATGGCGACGATCTGCTCGGCCGACTTGCCGGCGCAATAGACCGCTTCCTCCATACCGATCCGCTCCTGGCGGCCGAAGTCGAGCACCACCTCGTCGGTCATCGGGCGTGGACCAGGAAGGCGCTGCCGACGCGGTAGGGGGCGAAGCGGAGGCTCGATGCGTCGACGCGGGGCGGGGCGGCGGCGCGGATGCGGGCGGTGAGGCCCTGGGCGTCCTCGGGCGACAGGCGGTCGTGGGCGGCGGCGTCGAGCTCGATCACCACGCCCTCCCCGCGCACGCGGCAGCGGACGGTGTTCGGCTGGAGCGCGGTCTGGACCAGCTGTTCGGCGGCGTGGACGAAGGCCAGGGTGTCGGCCTCGATGCGGATGCCGGTCTCCACGCGGCTGGACAGGCAGGGCGATGCGGCGAGGTCGGCGACATCGGCGAGGCCAAGCTCGCGGGCCAGGGCGCGGACGGCGGCCTTATCGAATCCAGCCTCGACGTAGGGGTGGCGGACGGCGTGCTTCTGGGCGGCGTCGAGGCCGGGGCGGTACTCGCCGAGGTCGTCGAGGTTGGCGCCGGAGACGATCGGCCGGTCGGTATGGGCGGCGACCACGGCGTAGAGGTTCATCTTGCAGAAGAAGCAGCGGTTAACCGGATTGGCCCGGTAGTCGGGATCGTCGAATTCACCGGCCTGGACGACGGTCAGGTCCCAGTCCTCGCGTGCGGCGTGGAGGCGGACGCGGTCGGTGCCCTCGGGCTGGACGGCGGGGGAGACGGCGTGGGCCATCAGGGCGCGGCCTTTGCCGAGCAGGGGGTGGGCGAGCACCGCCAGGGTCAGGCTGTCGACGCCGCCGGAGACGGCGACCGCGAGCGGGCCGATGTCCCGCAGGACGGCTTCGAGTTTGGCTCTACTCATCGCTGAGCGCCTTGGCCTCGGCGAGGCGGCGCAGCTGGGCGCGGCGGGCGTGGCCCTCGTGGGCGGCGATGTCGTCGGACTCGGTCTTGGCGGTGGCGCCGCCTGGGCGCTGCACGATCTTGACGCGGAAGCGGTGGCCCTCGACCTCGACCTCGGCCATGCGGCGGGGCAGGACGGCGCCGGCCATGATCCGGTGGCGCAGGCCGATGGTGGCGGTTTCGTCGAACACGGCGGCGACCACGGCGTCCAGACCCTGCGGCTCGGCCAGCAGGCGCACGGCGGTCATGACGCGGCCCTTCTTGCCGATCACGGGCGACTGCACGGCGTCGATCACGCAGCGGTGGGCGCGCAGGCGGTCGAGGCCGGTGGCGATGTCCTCGGCCGACTGGTCGTCGATCTCGAACTCGATCACGGCGAGCTCGCGGGCGGCGGGGCCGGTTTCGGCGGCTTCGAACGTCAGGACGCGCAGGCAGTTGCTCATGCCGGGCAGGACGCGGGTCCCGAAGCCGACGCCGGAGCCGGTCAGGGTGCGCGGGCCGGCGGGCGGCGCCGGGTCGCGGCAGAGGTAGCGGATGATCGCCGCGCCGGTCGGGGTGACGCGCTCGCCGGAGACGCCGTCGTCGATGGTGGCAAGGCCCTCCATCAGGATGGCGGTGGCGGGAGCCGGGATCGGCAGGAAGCCGTGGGCGGTCTGCACCCTACCGGAGCCCAGCGGCAGCGGTCCGCAGGTCCAGCGCTCGGCGCCCAGGGTGGCGATGATGTAGGCGGCGCCGACGACGTCGGCGATGGAGTCCCAGGCGCCGACCTCGTGGAACTCTACCTCGACGGCGGGGATGCCATGGACCCGGCCCTCGGCCTCGGCGAGGCCCTCGAAGATGCCGATGGCGTGGCGGGCGACGTCTGGGGCGAGGGCGCAGGACTGAAGGTGTGCGCGGATGTCTCGCCACGGGCGATGGCCGCCGTGGTCGTGGCCGTGATCGTGGTGATGGTGGCCGTCGTCGTGACTGTGGTCGTGGCCGCAGGCGTGGACCTTGAGGCCGACGGCGAAGCGTTGGCCGTCGAGGACGCCGTCATTGTGGCGGATCAGCCTGCAATCGACCTGGGGCGCGGCGCGGCGGATGGCGCGAACGACCCCGTCCTGCAGCTCGGGAAACGCGCCGAGGAGCGCAGCGATGAACATATCGCCGGCGACGCCCCCAACGGGATCCAGGTGAATTTGCATGAGGGGTCCGCAATTGCTGGTTCTCAATGCCGCCGCCGGGACGATGTTGCAAGCCGGGCATGGCCTTGACCGCGCCGGTCTTGCGGAGCGCGCCGCCGTGACGGACGGTGGCGTCCGATGACAAGGACCCTGCCCGTGCGCTCCATCCTTCTATCCCTGCTCGCCGTCACCGCCCTTGCCGGGGCCAGTCACGCCGCCTCGCCCCTGGCCCAGCCGACCGCCATGCCGCCGGGGATGCCGGCGCCGAAGGACGTGGCCTTTCCTGGGGTGATCAAGCTGCACGTCGACGCCACCGACCTTCAGCGGCGCATCTTCCGGGTGCGCGAGACCGTTCCGGTGGAGGGCGGCAAGCGGATCACCCTGCTCTATCCGATGTGGCTGCCGGGCCATCACTCGCCGACAGCGCCCCTGGCCGACGTGGCGGGGCTGACGGTCAAGGCCGACGGCCAGCGTGTCGAATGGACGCGCGACCCGGTGACGGTGTCGGCCTTCCACATCACCCCGCCCAAGGGGGCCAAGAGCATCGAGGTGGAGTTCCAGTTCGTTTCGGCCACCGAGCGCGACCAGGGCCGGATCGTGATGACGCCGGAGATGCTGAACCTGCAGTGGGATTCGGTGTCGCTCTATCCGGCCGGCTATTTCACCCGCCGGATTCCGGTCGAGGCCAGCGTGACCCTGCCGGCGGGCTGGAGCTTCGGCACGGCGATGGAGACGGCCTCGCAGGCCGGCGCGACCACCCAGTTCAAGACCACGCCCTACGAGACCCTGGTGGACTCGCCGATGTTCGCCGGGCGGTTCTTCAAGCGGCTGGACCTCGATCCCGGCGCCGCGGTCCCGGTGCACATGAACGTGGTGGCCGACCGGCCCGAGGCGCTGGAGATCAAGCCCGACCAGTTGAAGGCGCACCAGGCCTTGGTGCAGCAGGCCTACAAGCTGTTCAACTCGCGCCACTACGACCACTACGACTTCCTGCTGTCGGTCACCGACCGCATGAGCGGGATCGGGCTGGAGCATCACCGTTCGAGCGAGGACGGGGTCGGCGACGACTATTTCACCGACTGGGACAAGACCGTGCCGTACCGGGACCTGCTGCCGCACGAGTTCACCCACAGCTGGAACGGCAAGTTCCGGCGGCCGGCCGACCTGTTCACGCCCAACTACGACGTGCCGATGCGCAATTCGCTGCTGTGGGTCTACGAGGGCCAGACGCAGTACTGGGGCTATGTGCTGGGCGCGCGCTCGGGGCTGATCAGCAAGGCGCAGGCGCTGGACGCCATCGCCCTGACCGCCGCGGTCTACGACAACACCCCGGGGCGGGCGTGGAAGAGCCTGCTGGACACCACCAACGACCCGATCGTCAACCAGCGCCGGCCGGTTCCGTGGCGCAGCTGGCAGCGCAGCGAGGACTACTATTCGGAGGGCGAGCTGATCTGGCTGGACGCCGACACCCTGATCCGTGAGCGGTCGGGCGGCAAACGCTCCCTCGACGACTTCGCCAAGGGCTTCTTCGGCGTCGACGACGGCAGCTACGCCGACCTGCCCTATGCGTTCGAGGACGTTGTGAAGGCGCTGAACGCGGTCGAGCCCTACGACTGGGCCAGTTTCCTGCGCACTCGGCTGGACGGGCATGGGCCGGGGGTGCCGCTGGACGGGGTGGCGCGCGGCGGCTACCGGCTGGTCTACCGCGATGCGCCGAGCGACTACCAAAAGCAGCTGCTGGCCATGCGCAAGGGCCAGGACTTCACCTTCTCGCTGGGGTTCGCGGTCGGCCGCGAGGACACCCTCAGCGCCGTGATCTGGGACAGCCCCGCGTTCAAGGCCGGCCTGACGCTCGGGACCAGGCTGATCGCGGTCAACGGCATCGCCTATGACGCCGACCGGCTGAAGGAGGACGTGACCAAGGCCAAGACGGCGCGGGCGCCGCTGGAACTGCTGGTCAAGAACGGCGACCACTACCGGATGGTCTCGATCCCTTACTACGACGGCCTGCGCTATCCGCATCTGGAGAAGGTGGGGACCGGCGAGGCGTCGCTAGACGCGATCCTGACCCCGCGACCTTAGGGTCCCTCGCGGTACCGTCCGTAATCGGACATTATCGGGGGTGATTCACCACAAGGCCGCTCCCTCGATGCTCAAATGGTTCCAGGCGCTCCTTCCCAAGGAGGAGAAGTTCTTCGACCTGTTCGAAGCCCATGCGGCGGTGCTGTGCTCGGGGGCGCGCGAGCTGCGCCTGCTGCTGGACGGCGGCGAAGGCGTACCGGCCCACGCCGCCGAGGTGGCCCGGCTGGAGAACGAGGCCGACGCCATCGCCCGCCATGTGCAATCGGCGGTGCGGCGCACCTGCATCACCCCGTTCGACCGGATCGACATCAGCGATCTGATCAACCTGATGGATGACGCCATCGACCAGATGCACAAGACGGCCAAGGCGATCATGCTGTTCGAGCAGCGCAGCTTCACCCCCGACATGGTGACCCTGGGCAAGCTGGTGGTGCGCACCGCCGACCTGACCGCCGAAGCCGTGCCGTTGCTCCGTTCGCTGAGCGTCAACGCCGCCCGCATCACCACCATCGCCGAACAGGTGGCGCAGCTGGAGGAACAGTCGGACCGGCTCTACGACAAGGGCGTCGCGGCGCTCTACAAGGGCGGACAGGCCGACCCAATGGCGTTCATCGTCGGCGTCGAGATCTACGATCACCTGGAGAAGGTGGTCGATCGGTTCGAGGACGTGGCCAACCGGATCAGCGGCGTGCTGATCGAAAACATGTAGATGAGCCTGGACTCCTCCACCCTACTGCTGTTCGCGCTGGTCGCCGTCGCTCTGCTGTTCGACTTCCTGAACGGCCTGCACGACGCGGCCAATTCGATCGCCACCATCGTTTCCACGCGGGTGCTGTCGCCGCAATACGCGGTGCTGTGGGCGGCCTTTTTCAACTTCATCGCCTTCACCGTGTTCGGCCTGCATGTGGCGCAGACGGTGGGCAAGGGCATCATTCAGCCGGGCATCGTCTCGGACGCGGTGATCTTCGGCGCGCTCGGCGGGGCGATCACCTGGAACGTCGCCACCTGGATGCTGGGCATCCCGTCTTCCAGTTCGCACGCCCTGATCGGCGGGCTGGTGGGAGCGGGAATCGCCAAGGGCGGGCTGCAGCCGGTGGTGTGGTCGGGCGTGATCAAGACCGCGCTGGGCATCGTGGTGTCGCCGGCGGTGGGTTTCGCCCTGGCCCTGCTGATGGTGCTGCTGGTGTCGTGGCTGTTCGTGCGCAGCCGCCCGGCGATGGCCGATCAGACCTTCCGCAAGCTGCAGTTCGTCTCCGCCTCGCTCTATTCCCTGGGCCACGGCGGCAACGACGCGCAGAAAACCATGGGGGTGATCGCGGTCCTGCTCTACGCCCACGGCAAGCTCAATGGGGAGTTCCATGTCCCCCTATGGGTGGTGCTGAGCTGCCAGAGCGCGATGGCGCTGGGTACATTGTTCGGCGGCTGGCGGATCGTCCACACCATGGGATCGCGGATTACCCGCCTGTCGCCGCAGCAGGGGTTCTGCGCCGAGACCGGCGGGGCCCTGACCCTGTTCCTGGCGACCAATCTTGGTGTGCCGGTCTCCACCACCCACACCATCACCGGAGCGATCATCGGCGTCGGGGCGGCGCGGCGGGTGTCGGCGGTGCGCTGGAACGTCGCCACCAGCATCGTCTGGGCCTGGGTCATCACCATGCCCATCGCCGCCGTGATGGGAGCCCTGTTCTACTTCCTGGCGCGCGGCGCCCATCTGATGCTGAGCTGAAGCGCGCGATGCCTGACAAACACAAAGATCTAGGCGAGGAGCAGTTCGCCGCCCTGCCCTGGCGCCGCCGGCCCGGGGGCCGCATCGAGGTGCTGGTGATCACCTCGCGCGAGACCCGTCGCTGGGTCCTGCCCAAGGGCTGGCCGATGAAGGACCGCACGCCGTCCGAGGCCGCCGCCCAGGAAGCCTACGAAGAAGCCGGGGTGCTGGGCGAAGCCGAAGCCGAACCGATCGGAGACTACGGCTACGGCAAGCGCCTGCCGGGCGGCGTGGTGCAGGACGTGCGGGTCTCGGTGTTCGCCATGGAGGTGTTCGTCGAGCAGATGGCCTGGCCGGAAAAGCACCAGCGCGAAAAGCTGTGGACCACCCAGGAGGAGGCCGCCGATCTGGTCGACGAGCCGGAGCTGCAGGACCTGATCCGGGTTTTCAATCCAAGGGCCTAGGGTGCGGGTTACGCCTCGCTTGCGCCATCAGCTTGTAGGATGTGGGATGCGAGAGTGAACCGAGAGCGCTTTTCCATGTCCAAGACCGGCCCGATCCTGACCACCATCGCCCTGCTGGCCTGCGGCCCGGCCCTGGCCCAGACCGTGCCTACCGACCTCGGCCAGGCGGCCAAGGCCTATGACCAGGCCCAGCTGACCGCCAACGGCGCGGCGCTGGGGCGGCTGCTGGCCGACGACTACGTCCTCATCAACAGCAACGGCGGCAGCGAGACCAAGGCCCAGTTCATCGCCGAGCTGACCGATCCGGACTACCGGCTGGGCCCGTTCAGCGTCGAGCAGTCGATCACCCGGGTGTGGGGCGACGGCGCCATCCTCGGCGGGGTCACCACCCTGCGCGGGACCGACCATGGGACGGCGTTTTCGGTGAAGGTGCATTTCGCCGACGTCTGGGCCAAGCGCGGCGAGAAGTGGCAGGTTATCTTCACCCAGGTGACCAAGGCGCCATAGGGATGAGCGAGATTCGGATTCCGGCCTAAGGCGGCTGCCGTTGCGGCAAGGTGCGCATGCGCGTGACGGCGCCGCCGCTGCTGACCATGGCCTGCCATTGCACCGGCTGCCAGCGCATGAGCGCCAGCGCCTACTCGCTGAGCATGGCGATCCCGGCGGCCGCCTTCAAGGTGATCCAGGGCGACACCGTGATCGGCGGACTGCACGGCGAGGCGCAGCACAACTTCTGCGCCTGGTGCATGAGCTGGATGTTCACCCGCCTGCCCGGCATGCCGTTCGTGAACGTGCGGCCGACGCTGATGGACGATCCGTCTGGCTTCGAGCCGTTCATCGAGACCTATCGGGCCGAGGCGCTGGCCTGGGCGGCGACGACGGCCGTGCATAGCTTCGACAGGTTCCCGCCGATGGACGCCTGCATGGGTCTGATCGCGGATTACGCCAAGGGGCAGGGACGCGAACCCTCGCCGTTCGGCTAGGCCTGGGCGTCAGGCGGCGCCGGTGTCGCTGAACAGGTCCTGCAGCATGTGATGGGCCCGGTGCGCCTTGGTGTGCAGGTATCCGTTGTTCTGCACGGTGACCGCGCCGAACAGGGGCTGACGGCCGACCACCTCGATCCCGGCGCGGGTCAGGGCGCCGATCTTCTCGGGGTTGTTGGTCAAAAGCGTGATCCGGCGGTAGCCGAGGGTGTGCAGGATCGAGGCGGCGTATTCGTAGCGCCGCTCGTCGGCCGAGAAGCCCAGCACCGCGTCGGCGTCGATGGTGTCGAAGCCGTCGTCCTGCAGGGCGTAGGCGCGCATCTTGTTGCCGATGCCGATGCCCCGGCCTTCCTGATCGAGATAGAGCAGGACGCCGCCGCCCTCTTCCGACAGGCGGGCCATGGCGTTCTTCAGCTGATCGCCGCAGTCGCAGCGCAGGGAGCCGAACAGGTCGCCGGTCAGGCAGGCGGAGTGGGGGCGCACCAGGACCGGCTTGGCCGGGTCCGGATCGCCGACGACGATGGCCACCTGGTCGCGCGGAGCCGGGCCGCCGCGGAACACCATGAACCGGCCCTTGATGCCGCTGGCGAGCGGCACGTCGGCCTGGGACACGATCTCCAGGTCGTAGGGGGCGTTGGGCTCGCCCGCCACACCGTCGATACGGTAGCGCTGCAGGCGCGCCGGCAGGTCGGCGTCCAGCGGCAGGGGCGCGGCCAGGACGGCCGGGAGCAACAGGGCGGTCTTGCACAGATCGATGGCGCCCAGGGCGCCGGCCGAGGCCTCGCTCCAGGTCTTGGGCGCCTTGAGGCGCGGATCGTAGGCCAGGTGCTTGGCGGTTTGCAGATCGAGGCCCGCCAGGGGCAGGGCCACTTCATAGTCCACCGCCAGGCCCATCATGCGAGCGCGCTGCGGGGTCAGGGCGAGCACGCCGTTGTCCAGGCCGGCGAACACCGCGAACAGGGAGGGCGAGGCGCCGTCAAGGGCCGCGGTCAGCGTCAGGCGGCCCGCCGCCTCGATCAGCAAAGGACGGCCGGCGCGCAGCTCTGCGGCGGCTCGATCGCGGGCCAGGTGAGCGTCATCGCTCAGCACCTTGCCCAGACGGGTCGAAAAATCGCTCAAAGATCCCTCCGAGTGGACCGAACTTAAAACTGCACCGCGGGTTCGGATAGATGGCCTGACCCCTGAACCACGCGGGCCTGACCTTTCAATGAACGCAGCCTGCTGTATCTAATAATGCAGTGCGGTACAAACCGGATGCAGGCCAAGGCCGCCAAGGGGATATGTTGCTTAGCCAACGCGAAAACCAGGGCAATTCCGTGTCTGCTTTGAACAAAGTTTGGCCGCAGCTGGTCGATCTCGCGGCAGGCCGGGCGAGCGGCGAGGCGCCGTCCTCCGAGCACTGTCCGCTGTGGAGCTTGTACGCGCCCATCGCCCAAGGCAGCGCCGGCCCCGCCTTCGTCGTCGGCCAGCTTGGCCAGTCGCTGGACGGGCGAGTCGCCACCGCCACCGGCAAGTCACGCTACATCAACGGCCCCGAGGCGATCCGCCACCTGCACCGCCTGCGCGCCCTGGTGGACGCGGTGGTGGTGGGGATCGGCACGGTGATCGCCGACGATCCGCAGCTGAACGTGCGCGAGGTCGAGGGCCCCTGCCCCGCCCGCGTGGTGATCGACCCCAATTTCCGCCTGCCCGACTGCGCGCGGATGGTCGGCGACGGGGCGTCCGCGATGTTCGCGATTCAAAGCGAGGCGCGCGGGCGGCCGGAGGGGGTGACCCCCATCGTCGTCCCGACGACCGGCGGCTCGATCGCTCCGGCCGATATCGTCGCGTCCCTGGCCGAGCGCGGTTTCAAACGCATCCTGATCGAGGGCGGGGCGACCACGGTTTCGGCGTTCCTGGCGGCGGGGGCGCTGAACCGGCTGCACCTGTCGATCGCGCCGGTGGTGATCGGGTCGGGGCCGGTGGGCATCAACCTGCCGCCCATCGACGAGCTGGACTGCGCCTTGAGGCCGGCAGCCGCGACCTATCATCTGGGCGAGGACGTGGTGTTCGATCTGGCGTTTTAGCGCGGGCGTTAGAGGCGCTCGAGGGCGGCGGAGATGGTCGACGCCGTGACGTCCCAGCCGGTGAGCGCTTCGCCGGCGCGGCGGGCGCCTTCGGCTAGCGACAGGCGCAAGTCTGGATCGGCGAGCACCGAGCGCAGGGCCAACGCGAACGCATCCGGATCGCCCGGTTCGACCAGCAGACCCGCCTCCTGCGGTACGGCCTCGGGGATGGCCCCGCCGGTGGTGGCGACGATGGGCAGGCCGAAGGCGAGGGCCTCGGAGAAGACCATGCCAAAGCCTTCGTAGACGCTGGCCAGGGCGAACAGGTCGGCGTCGGCGTAGAGCCTGGCCGCTTCCGCCTGGGTGACCTCGCCGACCAGGGCGATGCGGTCGGTCAGGCCGAGGTCCGCGATCAGCGCGCCAAGCGCCTCGGCGGTCTCGGGGTCGCGGTCGATGTTGCCGGCGATGACGCAGGTCCAGTCGAGGTCGGCGACCCGGGCCAGGGCCTGGACCAGGACATCGTGCGCCTTGCGCGGCGTGACCGATCCCAAGGCGAAGATACGCGGCGGGCCGGGACGGCGCGGCTCGGGCGGCGCCTGAGGCGCGACCTCGATCCCAGGCGGGGCGACCGTGATCGTCTCTCCGGACACGCCGAAGGCGGCCTCGACGATGGCGGCGGTGGTCTGGCTGGTGACGATCACCGCGCGGACTGATGCCAGGGCCTCGCGCTCGGAGGCGGCGAACTCGGCGGCGATGTTGGGCGACAGGCCCGTTTCCAACGCCAGGGGATGGTGGACCAGGGCGACCAGCTTCAGCCGCTGGGCGTGCTGGCGGGCGAGGCCGGACAGAACGCCGAACGCCAGGCCGTCGATCAGGATCAGCGAGCCGTCGGGCACGGCGGCGAGGCTGTCCTCGACCTCGTCGCGGCAGGCCTCAGAGGGGAACGGGAAACTGCCCGGCCAGGCCAGCAGCTCCACGCGCCAGCCGTCCTCGCGCAGGGCCTCCATGATGTGGCGGTCGTACAGGGTGCCGCCGGTGCGGGTCTCGATGTCTCCGGGAACGGCGAAATAGAGCCTAGGCAAGGGGGCCCTCGTACCAGGCGCGGGCGACGTGGCTTTCACCCAGGGTGACGCGCAGCTTGGTCAGGCCGGGGGCATGGGGGCCGAGCTCGCCGGCTTTGATGGCCTTGGCCATCTCGTCGAAGATGTGCCGCGACAGGAATTCGGTGGTCGTCGCGCCCTTGCCCTTGAACGGGGCGTGGGCGTCGAGGTTGGCGTAGTTGATCGGCTTGAGGATGGCCTTGAGGGTGTCGGTGGCGCGGCCGATGTCGACCACGATGTTGTCGGGGTCGAGCGCGTCGCGGAAGAAGGCGACGTCGACGACGAAGGTGGCGCCATGCAGGCCCTGGGCGGGGCCGAACACGTCGCCCGGCAGGCTGTGGGCAATCATAATGTGGTCGCGGACTTCGACGGCGAACATTCAGGCAGTCTCCGGGTACTGGATCAGGTGGCAGAGGGTATCGGGGTCGGCGAGGATATCGCCCATTCGTGACGGCATCTCGGCAAGAGGCGTGCGAGCGGCGACCAGGATATCGAGGCGCGGATCGGCGCAGAGCGCCAGGGCCTCGGTGAGGCGGCGGGTGTAGTCGTAGGTGGCGCGGCGGCTGGGGGCGACATGGCCGACCTGCGAGGCCTTCAGGGTCAGACGCCGGCTGTGGAAGGCGGCGCCGAGGTTCACGGAGACGGGCTGATCGCCGTACCAGCTGAGCTCGATCACCGTTCCTTCGAAGCGGGCCAGGGACAGGGCGAGGTTGAGGCCCGCCGCGCTGGCCGAGGCGTGGAACACCAGATCGCGGTCGCCGGGCGCCTGATCGGGGGCGGCGAAGGCCAGCCCCAGCGCCTGGGCCACGGCGGCGCGGGCGGGGTTGATGTCGGTCACCGTCACCTCAGCCCCCTCGCGGGCGCAAAGGTATGCGGTGAGCAGGCCGATGACGCCGGCGCCGATCACGGCGATGCGTTGGCCCGGCTGGACGTCCGCGTCCCAAGTGGCGTTGAGGGCGGTCTCCATCTGCGGGGCGAGCACGGCGCGCTCCGTCGGCACGGCGTCGGGCACGGGGATCGCGGAGCCCGCGGGAATGTCGAACAGGCTCTGGTGCGGATGCAGGCTGAACACCCGCCGCCCGCCGCTCTCGCCGACCATGGCGTAGCCGTACTTCACCGGATGCGGGAAAGCGCCCTCCTGGAACGGGCAGCGCATGCGCTCCCATTCGCTCTCGGGGACCTGGCCTTTGAACACCAAGCCTTCGGTGCCCTTGCTGATCCCGCTGACCAGGGCGCGGACGCGGACATGGCCCGGCGCCAGGGGTCCGAGCACGCCGGAGCGCAGCTCAGCGCGGCCGGGCGCCGCCGTCCAAAGCGCATGGCTGCGAGAGATTTCGTTGGCCGCGTTCACCCCGCGCCCTTAACACGTCGGCCCATGGACCAAATCCACAAATCGATATTCGAGCGTGAAGACGCCGTCCTTGCCCGGCGTCGCTGGCTGGTGCTGGGCCTGTGCCTGGCCAGCATGGCCGGTCTCGCCTGGGCCATGGGCAAGGTTCTGGACAGCCGCGGCTGGTCGGCGCCGACCGTGACCTTCCTGGTGATCTACCTGATCGGCCTGCCGTGGACCCTGTTGGGGTTCTGGAATTCGGTGTTCGGCTTCATCATTCTGCGCGTGGTCAAGGATCCGGCCGGCTACGTCAATCCGGCCCTGGCCGCGACCCCGCCGTCGAGCCCGATCACGACGCGCACCGCCGTCTGCCTATGCCTGCGCAACGAGGAAGTCGCCGCCGCCTTCGGTCGTCTGCGGACCATGATCGACAGCGTCCTAGCCACCGGCCACGGCGAGCACTTCGACTTCCATGTGCTGAGCGACACCTCCGACTTCGAGATCGGCGCCCTGGAGGAGGTGATGTTCCTGCGGCTGCAGGTGGAATATGCGCGGACCGGCCTGCGCTACCGGCGGCGGCGCGAGAACACCGGCTACAAGGCCGGCAACCTCGAGGAATTCGCCGCCCGCGCGCAGGGGCAGTACGACCACATGGTCGTGCTGGACGCCGACAGCGTGATGTCGGGCGGCTCCATGCTGCGGCTGGTGCGGGCGATGCAGGCCAATCCCACGCTGGGCATATTGCAGACCCTGGTGGTGGGGCGGCCGGCCGAGAGCGGCTTCACCCGCATCTTCCAGTTCGGCATGCGCCACGGGATGCGCGCGCAGACCACCGGCGGGGCCTGGTGGCAGGGATCGGCGGGACCCTACTGGGGCCACAACGCCATCATCCGCATCGATCCGTTCGTCGAGCACTGCAAGCTGCCGACCCTGCCGGGCAAGGCGCCGATGGGCGGCTGGGTGCTGAGCCACGATCAGGTCGAGGCGGCGCTGATGCGCGGGGCTGGCTGGGACGTGCGGGTGACGCCCGATGAATACGAGAGCTGGGAAGAGAACCCAACCAACCTGCCCGACTTCATCAAGCGCGACCTGCGCTGGTGCCAGGGCAACCTGCAGTACCTGGGCCTTTTGAAGATGCCGGGGCTGAAGCCTATGGGCCGCTTCCAGCTGATCAACGCGATCATGATGTACGCCGGCGCGCCGATGAACCTGCTGATGCTGATCGCCGGCCTGACCATCGCCGTGACGCCCAATCCGCCGGACCTGGCCACCAGCATGGCCTTCGGGCTGTACGCCATGGCCCTGTTCCTCGGCTTCGCCCCGCGCCTGCTGGGCGTGCTGGACACCCTGCTGAGCGGCCGGGCGCGGCTTTATGGCGGGGCGCCCAGGATGCTGACCGGCTGCGTGCTCGACTTCGCCTTCAGTTTCCTTGTCGGGCCGGTGATGATGATCGCCCAGACGGTGTTCATCGGCGGACTGTGCTTCGGTAAGAAGGTGATGTGGGACGCCCAGAACCGGGCCGACCGTTCGGTGACCCTGGGCGAAGCGATCCAGGGCCTGTGGCCGCAGTTCGCCTTTGGCCTGCTGACCGTGACTGTCCTTGCCCTGACCGTGCCCGCCGCGATCTTCTGGGCCGCCCTGACCATCTTCCCCTGTCTGCTGGCTATCCCGTTCGCCTGCGTCACCGCAGGGCGCGGGTTCAGCCGTCTGCTGGTGAAGACGCGCCTGTGCGCCGTGCCTGACGAATATGCTCCGGCCTGGGAGCTGCTTGGCGAGGAGGAGCGGCCGGCCCTGGTCAAGGGCATGTCGGCCTCGGCCCCGCATACGGCCGAGCCATGAACAGACGCAGGCGCGCCGACCGCATCCGCGAGATCATCCTGAACTGGGCGTTCCCGATCGCCGGGACCATCGGCTTGCTGGCCGCGTTCGTGGCCGCTCTGTTCGCCCGCTAGCGCGTCGGGTTGAAGGCGATGACCTTGGCCGAGGGGCGGTCCTCGGCGTCTGCCTGGACCAGGCCGGGCAGGCGCACCAGCACCGAGGTGCCTTCGCCCAGGGTGCTTTCGATGATCATCTCACCGCCGTGCAGTTCGGCGAAGCCGCGCACCAGGGACAAGCCAAGGCCGGTGCCGAGCGAGCGCTGCATGGAATCGCCGGCCTGCTCGTAGGGGCAGCCCAGGCGCTTGAGGTCCTCGGCCGAGATGCCCATGCCGGTGTCGGCCACAGACAGCTCCAAGGCGTCGGCCTGGCTGGCCAGGGTCAGGGTCACCTGACCGCCGCGCGGGGTGAACTTCAGGGCGTTGGACAAAAGGTTCAGCACGATCTGCTTGAGGGCGCGGGGATCGGCCTCGATCTCCAGGGGCTCGGGCGGCAGGGTCGCGCGAAGAGACAGGCCGGCGTCGTCGGCCTGAACCCGCATCAGGCGCAGGGCCGCGGAGATCGGCTCGCGGGCGTCGAGCATCTCGACCTGCAGCTGGAAGCGCTCGGCCTCGATCTTGGACATGTCGAGCAGGTCGTTGATCAGGTCGAGCAGGTGGCGGCCGGACTCGTGGATCAGCTCGGCGTATTCGGCGTATTTGGTCGGCAGGGGCCCGAACAGGCGCGCGCGCATGATGTCGGAGAAGCCCATGATGGTGTTGAGCGGGGTGCGCAGCTCATGGCTCATGTTGGCCAGGAAGCGCGACTTGCCGCTGTTGAGCGCCTCGGCGGCGGTCTTGGCCTCCACCAGCTTGAGTTCATGGGCGTGCTGCTGGGTCGCGTCGCGCATCACGCCATAGAGGCGTCCGTCCTGGGCCCGCCGCAGGCTGAGAGCGACAACCCCGCCGGTCTGGCCGGCGGGCGCCAGCATCGCCTCGGCCTGACCCGTGACCATGGCGGCGGCGAGGGCTTCGGCCAGGCGCGGACGGTCGTCGTCCGCCACCACGCCTTCGAGGCCGCCGCTGAGCAGCGCCTTGTGCGCCACGCCTTTGGGGGCGAAGCCGAAGGCCGACAGCACACGCCCGGCCTCGTCCAGGGCCAGCAGCAGATGCGGCTGTTCCACCAGCAGGCGCTCGACCTCGACGCCGGACACGGCGGGCGCGGTGCGGCGCGAGCGGGCCAGGCCGGTGGCGATCGACATGCCAAGGGACACCAGGGCGTAAAGGCCGAGCAGAAATCTCAGGGGTTCGGCAGGGGCGGCCGGCTCGAACCCGGCGACCTGGCCCAGGGCGGCGACGGCGACGCCAAGCACCGCCAGGGCGGCAGCCTGGGCCATCCATAGGCCTGGCCCGAGCAGGGCGGCGAAGGCCAGGGGCAGCAGGCACCACGGGGTCAGGGGACCGGACAGGCCGCCGGTCAGGGCGCAGGCCCCGGCGCCGGCGGCGGTCCACAGGATCAGCAGCAGACTGCGCGCGGCGGGACTGTCGCGCCAGGCCAGCAGCAGGGAGAGGACGGCGGGCGCGCCGGCCAGGGCGGCGGCGGCGAGGACCTCGACGGGGGGCCGGCCCTGGGTCAGCCAAAGGGCGCCCGTTCCAGCCGCTAGAGCGGTCAGCCAGCCGAGGCACCACATCGCCGCCACGCGCCCGGCGCCCACGCTGCGGCGGGCGGCGTCTGCACGGACGTTGGAGGCGGCAGAGGCCAAGGGATCCGATCACGGGTGGCGGGGATTCGGAGTCTACTCCGCCCCACGCCCCGGCTCCAGCGCATGAGCAAGACTGCGTGATATCAGGCGGGGGTGGTTTGGGGATAACCGATTGGTAAGCGGGGCAGTCCAGATTGCCGGCATGGCTAACGCGCTGGCTTCCCCCGATCTGCCTCCCCTTTCGGCCCAGCCGATTCCGGGTCGCCTCGACGACGAGGCTAAGCGCTCGTTCCTGCGCATGATCAGCCATGAGCTGCGCACGCCGCTCAATTCGATCATCGGCTTCTCCGAAGTGCTGCGCCAGGAGCTGTGCGGGCCGCTCGGTTCGGAGCAGTACAAGGACTACGCCGCCTTCATCAGCGAGAGCGGCCACAAGATGCTGCGGCTGGTGAACCAGATCGTCGAGATCGTGCGCCTGGAAAGCCAGGCGGAGGCGATGGACCTTGCGGCCGAGCCGCTCGACCTTGCCATCGGCGAAGCGATCCAGACCCTGGCTGCGGAGTCCCAGGCCCTGGGCGTGCGCCTGACGGTCGAGGGCCTCGACGACATGCCCACGGTTCTGGCCGATGCGCGGGCGCTGCGCACGGTGCTGCTGAACCTGATGCAGAACGGCCTGTCGCATTCGCCGAGGGGCGACGCGGTGCGGGTGCGCGCCTACCGGGCCGGCGGACTGGTGATGATCGAGATCCAGGACCACGGCCCCGGCCTGGACCCGCAGGACCTGCCGCGGCTGATGCGCCCGTTCGAGCAGGGCGAGCACACCTTGACCCGCGCCGGCGACGGCGCCGGCCTTGGCCTGCCGATCGCCAAGCTGCTGACCGAGGCCATGGGTGGAAACCTGGTGGTCCGCACCTCTTCCGGCGCGGGCCTGACCGCCATGATCGCCCTGACCGCCGCCTGAACGCGCGTTGCCATAGCCGCGCCGGCCTCTTAAGTGCTGCGCCATGTCCGCGACGATGACCCAAGAGCTGCAAGACCTGGCCGCCGAATTCGACCTGATGGGCGATTGGGAGGAGCGCTATCGCTATGTCATCGACCTGGGGCGCGAACTGGAGCCGCTGTCGGACGTCGAGCGCTCTGAAAGCAACAAGGTGCGCGGCTGCGCCAGTCAGGTATGGCTGGTGACCGAGGCCGGGCCGGACGGGACCCTGGTGTTCCGCGGCGATTCCGACGCCCACATCGTGCGCGGCCTGATCGCCATCGTGGTGCGGCTCTATAGCGGACGGGCGCCGGACGAGATCATGGCCTTCGATCCGCGCGCGGCGTTCGACAAGCTGGGCTTGGCCGGGGCCCTGTCGACCCAACGGTCCAACGGGTTGTTCTCGATGATCGAGCGCATCCGCAGGGACGCGATGGCCGTGCAGGCCGCGAGCAACTAGGCCGCGCGGATGCCGGTGCTTTCGCTCTGCTGGCCGATGACCACGTCGAAGCCGAGAATCATGTCGACATCGACGCCGTTGGTGGCCAGCGGCATGCGCAGCCACAGGATCGACAGGTGCGAGGCGCCGCGCCAAGCCAGGTTGTGTACGCCGACGCCGGCCCGGCGGGTCTCGACGATCTTGTCCAGTTCCGTACGCCAATAGCCGGCGGCCGGGGCGGCGTAGACGTCTTCCAGCTTGGAGCCAGTGATTTCGCGGCCGTAGACGCCGTAAAGGCCGGTGCCGGCGAGACGCAGACGGTATTGATTCTGACCCGGCAGCACGTCGATCAGGCTGATGGTCGGCAGGTGACGCTTGAAATGGTCCGGGCTGATGGCGTCGCGGCCAGGCAGACGTCCACCCTGACGGCGCGAAGCCCAGTAGGCGAACATCTCCTCATGCGCCCGCACCGCGCTGACCGGCGTACCTATTTGCATCGACCCCTCTGGATTCCTGAGCAAGCTATTGGAATCACTTGATTCACTATCTCTTAACCAACGAATCGGTGGCAAGCGTTATTCGCGGGGCCGAGTCATAAAAATGCGAACAGAGTCAATCGGTCGCAGGCGAATCCGCAGACTCGAGTCGAGCATGAATCAAAACGCCCGCCGGAGGACCGGCGGGCGTAGTAGTGAAAGTAGAGTCAGAGTCTAGCGTTTACGCGCAGCCTGGCGTCCGCCCTGGCCCAGACCCATCTGCTTGGCGAGGTCGGAGCGGGCCTTGGCGTAGTTGGGCGCGACCATCGGGTAATCCTTGGCCAGGCCCCACTTGGCGCGATAGTCCTCGGGGCTCATGTTGTACTTGGTGCGCAGGTGGCGCTTGAGCGACTTGAACTTGCGGCCATCCTCAAGGCAGATCAGGAATTCCGGGGTGATCGAGCGCTTGACCGGCACCGCCGGCTCCTGCGGCGCGGCCTCGACCGCCTCGGCTTCGCCGGACACGCCGGCCAGAGCGCGGTGCACCGCCTGGATCAGGCTGGGAAGCTCGGCCGCCGTCAGGGTATTGGCGCCCACATAGGCGGACACGATGTCCGCGGTCATTTCGATAACGTCGGCTCGATCGTCCATGGGGGGATACCTGTTACTGCGCCAGATCAAGATCAGGTGCATAGCGATGTTCGTTTCGACCGACAACAGTCAAAAGCAAGAAACGGCGGTCTCTGCGGGTAAAATCATCATGGCCTAACCGCTCAACAAACGATCAACTCCGGCGATCTTCAGGAAATCATGAAGGCGTCGAAGGAGATCGATTGCGCTGCTGCAACATAAGCTTCTGTGGATGCTGGACATTTGTCCGCGCGTTTCAATCCAAGGCCGAACAGGGACGGCGACGGCGAGCGCGGCCTTGCGAAGACTCAGTTGTTCGGAATCGAATCCGGGACAGCCGCCGGCGCATCCAGCTGCTGAAGGACCTGGCGCACATACATGGCGTGGACGATCAGACCGAGGCTGATCGGCTGGCCGGCGGGTACGATCTGGCCGGAAACGATGCCGGCGATGAACTCGTCGGGCTGCGGACCCTCGGCGCCGACCAGGGGCGGCCTGTCGCCGACGCGGCGGCTGATGAAAACGGGTCCGCCGGAATTGCCCTGCACCACCGGCGAGTCGAGCAGGAAGGTGCCTTCGGTGGCCGGAGTCAGGGGATAGGAGGCCAGATGGCCCACGCGCAGGATCGGGAAGCCGCGCCCGTCCGAGGCATAGCCGCCGGGATAGCCCAGGGCCTGCATGGTCGCGCCGGGCAGGGTCTGCTGCTGGTCGAAGGTGTTGGCGTCGGCGAACCAGGAGACCGGGATCGCGGTGGCGGCGACTTCGGCCGGCACGCTGACCGGCAGGACGGCGACGTCATAGTTGGCATGTTTGGCCCAGATCGGCTTTTCCCCGTCCAGCGTCGGCTCGGCCCGCCATTCGCGCCGCCACGAGCCGTCGGGATTGCGCAGGCGCAGCAGGATCTGCACTTCCGAGCCGCCGATGTTCTGGATCACATGGCGGGCGGTGACGAGGACGACGCGCGGGGTCCCGTCGGGCGTCGGATCGCTGACCAGGACGCCCGTGCCGGTGGTCGTCTGGCCACCCGGGTTCTGAGCCACCGGGACCGTGGCCTGGATCATCGCAGTCGTGAAATCGAAGGGCATTGGCGCTCTCTGGCGAGACCTCATTGATCACAGCCGGATGCGGCGCGCACAAGGCGCCTTGCCTGAGCGGCGATCCCCTTCCAGAACGGAGAGATGACCAGCGCCCCCGTTCCCCCCGTCGCCAAGATCGAGCCCGTCCGCCACGAGCAGCTCGGGCGCACCCGCACCGACGACTACGCCTGGATGAAGGACGACAACTGGCGCGAGGTGCTGCGCGATCCGTCCGTGATCAAGGCCGACGTGAAGGGCTATCTGCAGGCCGAGAACGCCTACACCAAGGCCATGCTGGCCTCGACCGAAGCGCTGCAGGCGCAGATGTTCGGCGAGATGAAGGGCCGCATCAAGGAGGATGACTCCTCGGTCCCCGCCCCCGACGGGCCCTGGGACTACTATGCGCGCTACGTTCCCGGCGCCCAGCACCCGGTCCACGCCCGCCGGCCGCGCGGCTCTGAAGACGGCGAACAGGTGCTGTTGGACGCGGACGCCGAGGCCAAGGGCAAGGCCTTCTTCCAGGTCAACGGCGCCGAACACAGTCCGGACCACGCCCTCTATGGCTATGCGGTGGACGAGCAGGGCTCCGAGGTCTGCCGCATCTATGTGAAGGACCTGGCGACAGGGGCCGTGCTGCCGGGCCCTGTGGAGAGCTCGACCGGCGACTTCGTGTTCTCGCCCTGCTCGCAATGGCTGTTCTGGATCTGGCGCGACGCGGAGGGCCGCCCGGCCCGCCTGTACCGCCGTCCGGCGCGGGGCGGCGAGGACTTGCTGGTCTATGACGAGCCGGACGACGGCTTCTTCATGGGCGTCGGGGTGACCTCGTCGCGGGCCTATATCGCGCTGGGGCTCGGCAACCAGGAGACCAGCGAAGCGCGGCTGATCCCGGCTTCGGACCCGACGCTGGACCCGTTCATCGTCGAGCCGCGCACCGACGGCCTGCGCTACGAGGTCGATCACTGGAACGACCATTTCGTGATCCGGACCAACGCCGACGAGGCCACCGACTTCAAGCTGGTGCTGGCCAGCGAGGATGATCCCTCGCGGCGCACCTGGCGCGACCTGGTCCCGCACCAGCCGGGGCGCTTCATCGCCGGCATGACGACGTTCAAGGGCCACCTGGCCCGGTTGGAACGCGTCGACGCCAACAACCGGATCGTGATCACTGAGGCCGGATCCCTGGCCGAGCACGCCATCGACTTCGACGAGGAGGCCTACGCCCTCAATCTGGAAGGCGGCTACGAGTACGACACCGCCGTGCTGCGCTTCGTCTACCAGTCGCCGACCACGCCCCGGCAATGGTTCGACTACGACATGGCCAACCGGACGCGGACCCTGCGCAAGACCCAGGAAATCCCCTCCGGCCACGACCCGGCCGCCTATGTCACCCGCCGGCTCTATGCGACGGCCCCGGATGGCGCCCAGGTTCCGATCACGGTGCTGATGAAGGCAGGGACGCCGCTGGACGGCTCGGCGCCCCTGCTGCTGTACGGCTACGGCTCCTATGGGATGGCGATGGAGCCGTCGTTCTCGATCCGCAACCTGTCTTTGGTGGACCGGGGCTGGATCTGGGCGACGGCTCATATCCGCGGCGGCTCGGAAAAGGGCTGGGGCTGGTTCCAGGACGGGCGGCGGTTCAACAAGCGCAATACCTTCACCGACTTCATCGCCTGCGCCGAACATCTGACCGAGGACGGCTACGGCAGCGCCGGGCGCATCGTCGCTTATGGCGGATCGGCCGGCGGGATGCTGATGGGCGCCATCGCCAACATGAGGCCCGACATGTGGGCCGGGATCATCGGGGCGGTGCCGTTCGTCGACGTGCTCAACACCATGAGCGACACCTCCCTGCCCCTGACCCCGCCGGAATGGCCGGAGTGGGGCAATCCGCTGGAGGATGAGGCGGCCTACGACTACATCGCCGGCTACAGCCCCTACGACAACGTCGCGCCCATGCCCTATCCGGCGGTCCTGGCCACCGGGGGACTGTCGGACCCACGCGTCACCTATTGGGAGCCGGCCAAGTGGGTCGCGCGACTGCGCCGCGAGACCACCAGCGACAATCCGGTGCTGCTTAAGATCAATATGGAAGCCGGGCACGGCGGGGCCTCGGGTCGGTTCGATTTCCTCAAGGAGATCGCCCTCGACTACGCCTTCGCTGTCTGGGCGGCGGACAAGGGATGGGCCCAGCCGTGATCGTGCGCGACGCCACAGCGGCGGACGCTGAGGCCATGGCCGCGATCTACGGCCACGACGCCGTGCACGGGACCGGCACCTTCGAGGAAGCGCCGCCGAGCGTTACCGACATGGCCGCGCGCCTCGCCGCCGTGCAGGAGCGGGGGATGCCGTGGGTGGTGGCCGACGACAATGGCCGGGTGCTGGCCTTCGCCTATGCCGCGCCCTACCGCACCCGCGCCGCCTACCGCTACACCGCGGAGGACAGTGTCTATGTGGCGCCGGACGCCATGCGCCGGGGCGCCGGGCGGGCGGTGCTGGCCGAGGTGATCGCGCGCTGCGAGGCGCTGGGCCTGCGCCAGCTGGTGGCGGTGATCGGCGATTCGGCCAACGCCGGATCGGTAGGCCTGCATGCGGCGCTGGGCTTCGAGCCGGCCGGGGAGCTGCCCGACGTCGGCTACAAGCACGGCCGCTGGCTGGACGTGGTGCTGATGCAAAAGGCGCTGAACGGCGGAGCGGCGAGCGCGCCCACAGGCGGCGGCATCGATCTTTAGCGCGGCATCCGAAAGCTGGCTGGGGGACTAGACACCCCCGAAGCAGCCTTGAAGCGGTTTCTCGAAAGCCCTGCCGGCAAACGGGCGGTTCCTGAAACCGTCGCGTTACCTGTAAAATCAAGGCGTTAGCTAAGACCGTTTACCGACGGCCGCGTGGCGTTTACAGCCGAGCGACAAAGCAAAAAGCCGCCAGAAACGCCGTAAGATAATGATTTAATTGGGCTTTTTTGGCTGGGGGACTAGGACTCGAACCTAGAATGACGGTACCAAAAACCGCAGTGTTACCATTACACCATCCCCCAACGGGACGCCCGCGGCCGGGGCCACGAAGGCGGTGGAGATAGCGCAAGCCCCAGGGCATTGCAACGTCCGCTTCGCGCTTCTTGAGCCCTGCAAACGGCCCGCCGAATCCGGCGCCGACGTCGCTTGCGGGGGTGGGGGGCCTGCTCTATAAGGCGCGCCTCACGTCGGAGTATAGCTCAGTCTGGTAGAGCACCGTCTTCGGGAGGCGGGGGTCGCAGGTTCAAATCCTGCTACTCCGACCAAATTTCCCGCCCCCGTCCACGCCCGAAATTTCATGACCATTTGACCCTGGCCAGCCGGGGCCTAGATTGCGTGGGCGGAGCCGAAATCGGCAAGGCCGAGGCGGCGTTGGAAATTCCTGAATGAAGCAGTTTGTCTTGACCGTGGCCGGCGTGTTCGTCGGGCTGCTGCTGTTCTTTGTCGGCCTGCCGATGCTGGCGATCGCCATGCTGGCCGGGGCCGCCCGCCCCGCCGCCGCCCCGGCGATCAGCGTCTTGCAGCTGGATCTGCGCGGCGCCCTGCCCGACCAGGACCCCGGCAGCGCCATCACCGCGCTTCGCGCCCATGCCCCGTCCGTCCTGGCCATCGAACAGACCCTGCGCCGCGCGGAGTCCGACGAGAAGGTCAAGGCGCTATTCGTTCGCCTGCCCGAAGGCGGCATCGCCCCCGCCGCGGCCGACGAGCTGCGCCTGGCGTTCAAGCATTTCAGGGGATCGGGCAAGAAGGTCTATGTCCACAGCCAGGGCCTGTACGCCTCGGGCATCGTCACCTCGACCTATATGCTGGGCTCCTCGGGCGACGAGTTCTGGATGCAGCCGGGCGCCCCGTTCCAGGCGACGGGCCTGGCCAGCGAGGAGATGTTCTTCAAGCGCTTCTTCGACAAATACGCGGTCCGTCCCGACTTCGAGCAGCGCTACGAGTACAAGACCGCGGTCAACCCGTACCTGCATGACGACTTCACCCCGGCGCACCGGGAATCGGACCTGTCGTGGATGGGCTCGATCTATCAGACGACCCTGGCGACGGCCGCAGCCGACCGCAAGATGACCCCGGAAGCGATGAAGCTGGCGGTCGAGGCCGGGCCCTATACCGCCGAGGAAGCCCAGACGCGGCGCCTGGTGGACAAGATCGGCCAGGTGCACGACGCCGAGACCACCGCCCTGGCCGCCTCGGGCCCCGGGGCCAAGCTGATCGACCTGGACGACTACAAGAGCTCCTTGCGCGGCCAGCCCGACGGCGCGGCCACCGATCCGGTGATCGCGGTGGTGGAGGCCGAGGGCCCGATCCAGACCGGCACCGGCGGCGAGGACCTGTTCGGGGCCACCGCCAACATCTATTCCGACGACGTCTCCAACGCGCTGTACAAGGCGGCCAGGGACAAGACCGTGAAGGCGATCGTGTTCCGGGTGTCCTCGCCCGGCGGCGGCGACACCGCGTCCGAGCAGATCCTCGGCGCCGTGCGCACGGCCAAGGCGTCGGGCAAGCCAGTGGTGGTGTCGATGGGCACCTACGGCGCCTCGGGCGGCTATTGGATCTCGTCGCAGGCCAGCGCCATCGTCGCCCAGCCCACCACCCTGACCGGATCGATCGGCGTCTATGGCGGCAAGTTCGCGGTGGGCGAGGCCCTGGCCCGGTTCGGCGTGGATGTGCGCCAGGTCGGGGTCGGCGGCGACTTCGCCTCGGCTTACGGTATCGGCCAGCCGATGAACGCGCGCCAGAAGGCCGCCTTCGCCAAATCCATCGACGACACCTATGGCGGCTTCATCGCCCGGGTGGCGGACGGGCGGCACATGCCGTTCGACAAGGTGCGCGAGATCGCCAAGGGCCGGGTGTGGACCGGGGCCCAGGCCAAGCAATTGGGGCTGGTGGATGAGATCGGCGGCTTCTACGAGGCGGTGGACAAAGCCAAGAGCCTGTCTGGGCTGTCGGGCAAGGCGGTGCGGCTGAAGCGCATCCGCGCCAACGGCACGCCGTTCGGGGCGTTCGGCAAGGCGCTGGGTCTGGGCGAAGACGGGGTGCGCGCCCTGGCCACGATCGGAGCGGTGATGGGCGATCCGAAGGTGCAGAGCTTGATCGGCCAGATCAACACCGCCCGAGTGCGCCAAAGCGGAGCCCTGGTGCTGGCGCCGACCCCGGTTCGCTGATCTCCGCTCAGTCGAACGGCTCGGCCGCCTTGTGCCCGGCGAAACACATGTAGCGGGTCAGGTGCCAGTCCGAGAGGCTGTCCTTCCAGCCGGTCAGCTTGGGGCTGACCAGGTTCTTGCTGACGTAGAAATACAGGGGTGAGACCGTCGCATCCTCCATCGCCATATGCTCGGCCTCGACCAGGTACTGGCCGCGCTTGACCAGATCGACCTCGTGGTCGGCCTTGTCCATCAGGGCGTCGTAGGCCGGGTTCTTGTAGTCCGAATAGTTCTGCGGGCCGGTGGTCGATTTCATCAGATAGAGGAAGGTCATCGGGTCGTTGTAGTCGGCGATCCAGGCGATGTCGGCGGCCTGGAAATTGCGGGCGCTGTAGTCGGAATAGGCGATCTGCGATTCCTCGGGGAACAGGCTGGCTTTGGCTCCGACCGCGCGCCAGTCGGCCTGGACCGCCGGATAGATCAGCTGCGGATCGTTGGTGTTGCGCATCTTCAGCTCGAACTTGAGCGGACGATCTTTGGTGTAGCCGGCCTCCGTCAGCAGACGCCGGGCCTCAGCCTGGCGCCGTTCCAGGGACCAGCCGGCCCAATGCGGCGGCTTGGGCTGGCCGAAGCTGGCCACGCCGGGCGGGACGAAGGTGTAGGCCGGCTTCTGGCCCCCGCGCATCAGCTTCTGGGTGATGAAGTCGCGGTCGATGGCCATGGTCAGGGCCTGGCGCACCCGCACGTCCTTGAACGCGGGGATGGCCGGGTTGAAGCCGATGAAGGTGGTCCCAAGCCAGGTGCCAACATGGACGTAGTCGGGAATCTGGTCGGGCTGGCGCAGATAGGAGATGCGGTTGGACTGGATGTCGTTGGCGGAATCCAGTTCGCCCCGGCGCACGCTGCGCTCCACGGCGATGGCGTCGCTGCCGGGGTGGAAGTTGACCTCGTCGATGCACACCGACTTGGCGTCGTAGAAGTTGGGGTTGCGCACCGCATGGATGCGGTCGCCCAGGGTCCAGGACTTGATGATGTAGGCGCCGTTGGACACCCAGCGGTTGGGGTCGGTCCACTTCTCTCCGTACTTGTCGATGATGTGTTTGGGGACCGGATACATGGTCGAGTGGGTCGCCACCCGCAGCAGATAGGGGATCGGGTGGGTCAGGTGAATGACCAGGGTCCGCGGATCCGGCGCTTCGACCCCGAGGGCGGTGAGCGGCATCTTCCCGCCGTTGATCGCCTCGGCGTTGACGATGAAATAGAGCAGGTAGGCGTATTCGGACGCCAGCTTGGGGTCCATCAGCCGGCGCAGCGAGAACAGAAAGTCGGCGCTGGTCAGGGGCGCGCCGTCCGACCACTTGGACTCGCGCAGATGGAAGGTCCAGGTAAGGCCGTCGGCCGAGGTGTCCCAGGAGGTGGCGATGCCGGGCACAGGTTCGCTGGCCGCATTGTACTGGACCAGGGGGGTGAACATGTCGCCAAGGATGTGCTGCTCGCCGATCGTGGTGGACTTGGCCGGGTCGAGGGTCAGGGGATCGCTGACGTTGCCGCGCTCGTAGCAGAGCTTGCCGGCGTCGCAGGCCGCCCGGCTGGCCCCGGGTTGGCAACCGGCCGCCAGCAGACCGCCCAGCGCCGCGCCCGCCAGCGCCCATGTCCGCCACGCTTTCATCAGCGGTCCTTGGGATCGATGGCGTCGCGCAATCCGTCGCCGATGAAGTTGAACGCCATCAGGGTCACCACCATGACGATAGAGGGGAAGATCAGCAGCCAGGGCGCCAGCTCCATATCCTGGGCGCCTTTGGAGATCAGCGAGCCCAGAGAGGTCATCGGCTCCTGCACCCCCAGGCCGAGGAAGCTGAGGAAGCTCTCGGCCAGGATCACCCCCGGAATCGTAAGAGTCACATAGACCACCACCGGCCCCAGCAGGTTGGGCACGATGTGGCGGGCGACGATGGCGCGGCGCGACAGCCCCGCGGCTCGCGCCGCCTCGATGAACTCGCGCTGCTTCAGGCTGAGGGTCTGACCGCGCACGATCCGGGCCATAGTCAGCCATTCGACCGCGCCGATGGCCAAGAACATCAGGATGAAATTGCGGCCGAAGGTAACCATCAGCAGGATCACGAAGAAGATGAACGGCAGGGAATAGAGGATATCGACCACGCGCATCATGATCTCGTCCGCGCGCCCGCCGATATAGCCGGCCGCCGCCCCCCATATGACGCCGATCACCAGCGAGACGAAGGTCGCCACCACGCCCACGGCCAGGGATACCCGCAGGCCGATCATCAGCCGTGCCAGCAGGTCCCGCCCCAGCGCGTCTGAGCCCAGCAGATGGCCGCCGGTCAGCGGCTTCATCCAGACGTCGTTCTTGTTGATCTGGTCGAACGGGAACGGGGCGAGGTAGGGGCCGACGACGGCCACGACCACCAGCAGCGCCAGCACCACCATGCTGGTCACCGCCGCGCGGTTGCGCAACAGGCGTCGGCGGGCGTCGTCCCACAGGCTGCGGCCCTTGAGCACCGCGCTCTCCATGGCGTCAGCGCCCTTGCGCGAACCGGGAACGAGGATGCTGCTCACGACAACCGCACGCGCGGATCGAGGGCGGCGTAGAGGACGTCGGCCACCAGATTGAGGAACAGGATCAGTCCGGCGTAGAGGATCACCACCCCCATCACCACGGTGTAGTCGCGCATCAGGGCCGAGGCGACGAAGGCCTTGCCGATGCCGGGCAGGGAGAAGATCCGCTCCACCACCAGCGAGCCGGTGATGACCCCGGCGGTCGCCGGGCCGAGATAGCTGACCAAAGGCAGGATGGCGCCGCGCAGGGCGTGGCGCAGGACGATGCTGTGCTCGGGCAAGCCCTTTGCCCGGGCGGTTCGCACATAGTTGGACCGCAGCACCTCGATCATCCCGGCCCGGGTCAGGCGCGAGATGATGGCGATCTGCGGCAGGGAAAGCACCACCACCGGCAGCACGAAATAGCGCCAGGCAGAGCTGAACGGCTGGGTCGCCGTGGGCCAGCCGCCGGTCGGCAGCACTCCCAGGTTGGAGGCGAACAGCAGGACCAGCATGGGGGCGGTGACGAAGGTCGGGATGCAGACTCCCAGCACCGCCACCCCCATGGCGGTGTAGTCGGCCGGACCGTTCTGGCGCAGCGCCCCGATCACGCCGAGGCTGACGCCGAGGATCACCGCGATGCCCATGGCCATGCCGCCGATCAGCAGGCTGTTGGGGAAGCCCTCGGAGATGATCCTGAGGACGGTCTTGTCCTTGTACTTCAGCGAGGGGCCGAGATCGCCGTGCAGCACCCCACCGACGTAGTTGGCGTACTGCACCACTAGCGGCCGATCCATGCCGTACTTGGCCATGACGTTGGCCTCGACCTCGGGGGACAGGTGGCGCTCGTTGACGAACGGGCTGCCGGGCGCCGCGCGCATCATGAAGAAGGCCAGGGTGACCACGATGAACATGGTCGGGATGGCGATCAGAAGGCGTCGCAGAAGGAACCGCAGCATGAGGAGTCCGCACGGTCCCCTGGCGAACCGGTTGCGAAAGTTTCACCCGTCCCCGATGTTGTCAATGAAACCAGCCCGCCCGGCGTCCTTGGGCGAGCGTCTCCGAAAGAGTGGCCGGCCGATGACCGATTTCCGCAAGGTGACTGACCAGTTTTCAGTCGCGCCGCAGCTCGAGCTCGGCGACATCGCCGCCGCCGCCGCCGCCGGCTTCACCCTGATCATCAACAACCGTCCTGATGGCGAGTCGCCGGACCAGCCGAGCAGCGAGCTGGTGGAGAAGGAGGTGCGCAAGGCGGGCCTCGACTACCGCCATGTGCCGGTGCGCGGCATGCCGACCCAGGACCAGATCGACGAGGAGCAGGGCTATATCGAGGCTCACCCCGGCCCGGTGCTGGCCTTCTGCCGCTCGGGCACCCGCTCGATCGTGACCTGGTCGGTGGGCCAGTACCAGAGCGGCCAGCGCCAGGCGGACGACCTCAAGGCTCTGGGCGCCGCCGCCGGATACGACCTGTCGGGCGTGCTGCCCTAGGCCAACGCGATGATCCCCTACGTCCGGGAGATGGACTTCGCCTACGGCGTGGCCCAGCAGATTTCGCCCCTGATCCGCCGGGTGGTGGCCAACAACCCCGGACCGTTCACGTTTAAGGGCACGGGGACCTACATCGTCGGCCAGGGCGAGGTGGCGGTGATCGATCCCGGTCCGCGCGACGACAACCACCTGCGGGCGATCCTGCGGGCGACGGCGGGCGAGACGATCACGGCGATCCTGGTGACCCACGACCACGCCGACCACGCGCCCCTGGCCCAATCGCTGGCCGAGGTCTCGGGCGCGAAGATCATCGGCTGCGCCCCGCATCCGGATGCGCAGAGTCCGCCGATGGGGGTCGAGGAAGGGCTGGACCGGCTCTATCGCCCTGACCGCACGCCGTTCGACGGCGACGTGGTGCGCGGGCCCGGCTGGGCCCTGCGCGCCGTGACCACGCCCGGGCACACCGCCAACCACATCTGTTTCGCCCTGGAGCAGGAGCACGCCCTGTTCAGCGGCGACCATGTGATGGGCTGGTCAACCACGGTAGTGGCGCCGCCGGACGGGAACATGACCGACTATTACGCCAGCCTGAGGAAGGTGATCGGCGAGGACTTCCGCACGCTGTGGCCGACCCATGGGCCGCCGGTGACCGAGCCGGGACCGTTCCTGCAGGCCTATCTGGCGCACCGGCTGGAGCGCGAGGCGCAGATCGTCGGGGTGCTGGGGCGCGGTCCGGCGATGATCGATGCGCTGGTCGGGGAAATCTACGTCGGGCTGGATCCGCGGCTGCAGCGCGCCGCGGCGGCGTCGGTGCTGGCGCACCTGTTCCACCTCATCCGGGTTGGCAAGGTGGTCAGCGACGGCCGGCCAGGGCGGGAAAGCAGCTTCGCCCTGGCCAACTGATCCGCCCTATTTGTCGCTCGCCTTGAACGGCTCCACTCGCCCCGGCGGTATGCTCTGCTCGCCCATGGCCAACAGCATCGCCAGCATGTGGTACTGGCCGGCGACCCCGGTCAGGTCGACGATCTGCTGGTCAGTGAACACCTTTTTCGCGCGGGCGAAGGTGGCGTCGGACAGCTTCTTGTCGGCCAGCAGCTCGGTGATGAAGTCGTAGGTCACGGCCTCGTCCTCGGCCATGCCGCTGGGGCGCTTGCCGGTCTCCTTGAGCTCGGCGACGATCTTGGGCGACAGCCCGGCCTTCTCGGCCAGAGGCGCGTGGGCGTACCATTCCACCTGCGACTTCCACGGGCGGCTGATGACCAGGATGGCGAACTCGTTGAGCCGGGTCGGGACCGAGGTCTGCCAGCGCAGGTAGTAGAGCATGTCGAACATGCGCTTTTCGAGGATCGGGCTGCGCAGGAGGATGTTGTAGGGCCCGCCGAGGCCGACGCTGGAGACCTTGAGGACGTCCTCGCCGAGCGGCTTCTGCTCGGGGGTGAGTTGCTCCAGCTTCAACTGCGGGAAGCGCGGGCGGGCCGTGGCGGAGGCTTCCGTGCCCGGGACCGGCGGCGGTACGATGTGGGGGGTTTCCTTGGGCGGCGGCGGGCTGCCCGGGACCTGGGCGGTGGCGGGGTGGGCCAGCAGGACGGCGGCGGCGGCCAACCAAAGCAGTTTCGATGTCATGGTTTCTCCCCTGTGTCGGGCAGGCTCACTCGGCCTGCACGCGTTTCCAAGTCATGGGTCCAGGATCGCGCTGGAGCTGCTCCTCGAGCACCTCGATCCCGGCATCGGAGGCGTCTCCGGTCCGCGCCCGCAAGCGCGCGGTCATCAGCGGCGCCGGCGCCTCGAGCCAGACGCCGCGCAAACCGGCCCCGGTTTCGGTTCCCAGAGCCTCGGCCAGGGCCCGCTCCTCGGGCTTGAGGAAAACGGCGTCCATGATCGCGGAGGAGCCGGCGGCGAGCACCAGGGCGGCGTCCTGCATCATGCGGTCATAGACCCGCTCGCTCTGGCCCTCGGCATAGGCTTCCGGCGGCAGAGCCTCGCGGGGGCCGCGGCCCCACAGGCGTTTCCTGATCTCGTCCGAACGCAGGATCACCGCGCCCGGCGGAGCCCCGAGTTCCGGGGCCAGGCTTCGCGACAGGGTCGACTTGCCCGAACCGGACAGGCCGCCGATGACATACAGAGTAGGCTCGGGCCAGGTCAGATGTTTGTGGGCCGCCCGCACATAGGCCTTGGCCCGCGCGACATCGCCCTGGTGGGCGGTGACATGGGCGCGCACCGCCGCGCGCACCGACAGAAACAGCGGCAGGCACGACAGGCCGCGCAGGGCCTGGTCGCCGAAGCTGCGCGCGGCCTCGTCGAGATAGCCGTTGAGCACCCGGCTGGCCCCCGCCATCTGGCCGCGGAAGACCAGGTCCATGAGCAGGAAGGCGAGGTCGTAGAGGACGTCGATCTCGCTGAGGGTGTCGTTGAACTCGATACAGTCGAACAGCACCGCGCGGCCGTTCTCCTGCAGGATGTTGCCCAGGTGCAAATCGCCGTGGCAGCGGCGCAACTGGCCCGCCGCGCCGCGCTTGTCGAGCTCGCCGGAGCGCCGGTCGAACTCTCCTTGCGTCGCCGCGAGCAGAGCTTCCACCTCATCGCCGCCGAGAACCCCGGACAGGTCACGCAAATGCTTGGCGTTGGACTGGACCACATAGTCGAGCATTCCAGCACCGCCCTTGCGGACATCGGCCTTGGCGTGGAAGCCGGCGACCTGGCGGCCGAGGGTTTCGGCGAAGTCGCCCTGGACCTTGTCCGGGGTATTGGCCAGCACCGCCTCCGGATCGAAACGGCGCATGCGCAGCACCGTTTCCAGAAGCTCGCCGGCGCCGTCGAAACCGAGACTGCCGTCGGAGTGGCGCACCACCGAGACCACCGCCTGATAGATGTCGGGCGCGGTTATGCGGTTGAAGTCGAGCTCGCGGCGCAGGGCCCAGGCGCGCTTTTCCGCCGTCGAGAAGTCGAGGTAACCGAGATCGACCGCCTTCTTCAGCTTGTAGGCGTGATCGCCGATCAGGAAGACCTGGGCGATGTGGGTATTGATCACCCGGTCGGCGGTACGGCCCGAGCCGGCGCCGGCCTTCATCCAGGCGGACACCTCGCCCAGCTGCGGGTCATGCTGGGGGAAGCTCACGGGTACAGGGTCTCCGTGTTCCAGCCATCGCCGACGCGGAGGTAAAGCCGCCGCTCGTGCAGGCGGAACGGCCGGTCGCGCCAGAACTCGATGCTGTCCGGCAGGACGCGGAAACCCGACCAGTGCGGCGGGCGCGGCACCGGGCCGAGGCCGAATCTGATGCCGTATTCGGCGACGCGCTTTTCGAGGGCGAAGCGGCCCTCCAGGGGGCGCGACTGGTCGGAGGCCCAGGCGCCGATCTGGCTGGCGCGGGCGCGGCTGGCGAAATAGTCGTCCGCCTCCTGCGCCGTCACCGCCTCGACGGGGCCGCGCACCCGCACCTGGCGGCGCAGGGACTTCCAGTGAAACAGCAGGGCGGCCTTGGGCTGGGCGATCAGCTCACGGCCCTTGGCGCTGCCGAGGTTGGTGTAGAAGACGAAGCCCCGCGCATCGACGTCCTTGAGCAGGACCATGCGCGCGTCCGGCAGGCCGTCGCCATCGACGGTGGCCAGGGTCATGGCGTTGGGATCGTTGGGCTCGGAGGCGTCAGCCTTGGCCAGCCAGGCGCGGAACAGAACCACCGGGTCGGCCGTCTGCGGCAGGTCCTCGTCAGGCTTCAGCGGCCGGCTGAGATAGTCCGCCTCGCTCGGGCTGGGCGGGATCAGGGGGTCCTTGGCGCTCATGATCTCCTTATAGCGAGGCTGGAGCGATCGGGCAGCGTTTAACCGGGCGTTGACCGTCCTTGCGGCTATTGGGGCCATGAGCCGCGGCGAAGTCCAAAGCGAAAAGCACGCGCGCGCCATCCTCGGATTGGCGGCGAACGATGCGCCGTCGACCTGGCGGGCGGCGTTCCAGCGCGAGGTCAAGGCCGCCCACCCCGACCGGGGCGGCGACCCGGCGCAGCTGCGCCTGGTGATCGACGCCTACCGCTTCCTGAAGCTCGAGGAGCTGAATCCGCGCCAGCCGCCGCCCAGAGCCGCGCGGCCGGCGCCGGAACCGGAACCCGAGATCACCGCCGAGGCGCCCTGGAAAGGCCGCCAGCCCGGCTTTCGCATCAGCATGACCGAGGCCTTCAAGGGCTGCGAGAAGATGGTCCGGATCAAGGCCGGCAAGCGCTATCGCGTGCGCCTGCCGGGCGGGCTGCAGAACGGCGACGTGGTCCGCTTCGGGCCGGACGGCGAGCATCATCTGGTGATCGAGGTCACGCCCCATCCCGGCGCGGAGATGCGCGGTTCGGACCTGTGGCTGCAGGTCTCGGTCAGCGCCGAATTCCTGCGCGAAGGCGGGCGGATGGAGGTCGAGACCCCGTTCGGCCCGCGCCGGTTCTGGGTGTCGCGGACCTCGGCCGCGCGCGGCATCTTCCGCTCGCCCGGCGACGGCTTGCCGGCCCAGGGCTCGCGGGCCAAGGGGCACCTTTACCTGAAGTTCGAGCTCGATGAGGCGCTGGACCAGCGCACGTCGTCCTCGCTGCTGCGCCGGTTCGCGGCGGCCTGGGCGCCGACCGAAACCACCGCCTGATTTGTGACCCTGACCGGTTTGGATTAAACCGCCCGCCATGTCCTACAACAGCTTCGGCCATCTGCTGCGCGTGACCACCTGGGGCGAAAGCCACGGGCCCGCGCTCGGCTGCGTGGTGGATGGGTGCCCGCCGGGCATCCGCCTGACGCCCGAGGACATCCAGACCTGGCTCGACAAGCGCAAGCCCGGCACCTCCAAGTTCGTCACCCAACGGGCCGAGCCCGACCAGGTGCGCATCTTGTCCGGGGTGTTCGAGGACGCCCGCACGGGCGGTCCGGTGACCACCGGCACGCCGATCTCGCTGATGATCGAGAACGTCGATCAGCGGTCCAAGGACTATTCGGAGATTTCCCAGCAGTTCCGCCCGGGCCACGCCGACTACACCTATTTCGCCAAGTACGGCGTGCGCGACTATCGCGGCGGCGGACGCTCGTCGGCGCGCGAAACCGCCTCGCGGGTGGCGGCGGGGGCGGTGGCGCGCAAGATCCTCGGCGAGGGCGTGACGATCCGGGCGGCCCTCGTGCAGGTGGGAAACATCAGTATCGACCGCAGCCGTTGGGACTGGAGCGAGACGCTCAACAACCCGTTCTGGTGCCCCGACCCCGGCACGGTCGGGCGCTGGGAAGAGTATCTGGGCGAGGTGCGCAAGGCCGGCTCCTCGGTGGGCGCCGTCGTCGAAGTTGAAGCGGTGGGCGTGCCCGCCGGCTGGGGCGCGCCGATCTACGCCAAGCTCGACAGCGAACTGGCCTCGGCCCTGATGTCGATCAACGCCGCGAAGGGCGTGGAGATCGGCGCCGGGTTCGGCGCCGCGGCTCTGTCGGGCGAAGAGAACGCCGACGACATGCGGCTGACCGGCAATGGCGAGGTCGAGTTCATGTCGAACAACGCCGGGGGCATCCTCGGCGGCATATCGACCGGCCAGGCGGTGACGGCGCGGGTGGCGTTCAAGCCGACCTCCTCGATCCTGACCCCGCGCCCGTCGATCGACGAGAGCGGCAAGGCGATCGAGGTGCGCACCACCGGCCGCCACGACCCCTGCGTCGCCCTGCGCGCCGCGCCGGTGGTGGAAGCCATGACCGCCTGCGTCCTGGCCGACGCCATGCTGATGCACCGCGCCCAGACCGGCGGCGGGGCGTTTACGCCTGGGACGCCGTGTCGGCGCTAGTCGGCTTCTGCAAGCGCTCGTAGAGCACCGCCATCACGACGAAGAACAGGGTGTGGGCGGCGGCGAACCAGATCACGCCAGGCACCGTCAGGCTCCTCAGGCCGGCAAAGCCCTGGCCCGTCGCGGGCAGGATATAGGCAGCGTTGAGCAGCCAGGTGACGACCGCGCAGATCAGCCCCTTAAGCCAGGCCTTACCGGGCAGATGCTGCTCGACGAAGCCGGCGTAGACCAGGGCCATGCCTATGCCGACGATGACGTAGAAAGTCGGCTCGAAGGCGGCTTCCTTGGAGGCGGGATAACCCGTCGCCGTTTCCAGGAACGGGATCAGCCCGCCCTTGGCGGTGGGCAGTCCGATCAGGTCGGCGCCCAGCAGGACGAGCCGGTTGAGCACGACGGCGATCCCGCCCGCCCATAGCGCCGCCTTCAGCTTCGACATGCGATCCCTCCCCCGGTTTGGCGGGAGAGATAGCACGGGATCGGGTGGGGTTAGACCCTGATCTCGCCCATGTCCTCGCCGTCCCAGTAATGCACGCGCTGGGCGTGGACCTGAGCATCACCACGCCTTCGGTATCGACGCCCTGCTGGAACCAGCGGTCCATATCCTTGGTCCAGTGATCCTTGAACTGAGCCTTGTCCTTGATCACCTCGGCCTGGCCCTCGACGGCCACCGAGAACGCCCGCTTGCCCTGGAAGGCGAGAGACACCTGCGGATCGCGCTTGATATCGACCACCATGCGCGAGTGCTCCCAGGTGAAGTATTAGGAGTCGCCGTCATAATCGACCTGGCGGTTGTTGCTCATCGGCCGGGCGGCGATGGTCCCGTTGTCGCTGTGGGTGGAGAGCATGGCGATATCGATGTCGCGCATCTTCTCGGCGATGTCGGAGAGGTCTTTCTTGGCCATGGTCGTCAGCTCCATTTCGGGTTCGGGAGCCCAACGCGCTGGTCTGAGGATGGTTCTGGCGCCTATCCGCAACAAGTACTGTTGCAGATTGCCGAGGCGCTCCCTATCTGATGCGCCAGACAGGAGGGACACGCCATGATTGAACTGCGCCCCGCAAACACCCTGGGCCACGCCGACTTCGGCTGGCTCAACGCCAAGCACCACTTCTCGTTCGGCCAGCACCACGATCCCAAGCGGATGGGCTGGGGCTCGCTGCGCGTGTGGAACGACGACGAGATCGCGCCGGGGACGGGCTTTCCCGCCCACCCGCACGCCGACATGGAGATCATCACCTACGTCCGCGAAGGCGCGATCACCCACAAGGACAGCCTGGGCAACGAGGGCCGCACCGAGGCCGGCGACGTGCAGGTGATGTCGGCCGGTTCGGGCATCCGCCACGCCGAGTACAATCTGGAGGCCGAGACCACCCGCATCTTCCAGATCTGGATCCTGCCCGACGCGCTTGGCGGCGCGCCGGCCTGGGGAGCAAAGCCGTTCCCCAAGGACGACCGCTCGGGCCGCTTCGTGACCCTGGCCTCGGGCATCGCCGGCGACGAGGACGCCCTGCCGATCCGCGCCGATGCGCGGGTGGTTGGGGCCACGCTGAAGGCCGGCGAGACCACCGTCTACGCCATCGATCCGTCTCGCCACGCCTATCTGGTTCCGGCCAAGGGCGAGCTGGAGGTCAACGGCGTGCGGGTCGCAACCCGTGACGGGCTGGCGGCGACGGAGGTGACGGAACTGCGCATCACCGCGCTCAGCGACGCCGAGGTGGTGCTGGTGGACGCGGCCTAGAGCCTTCGACGAGCATTGATCTCGCAACGATCCCCCCGCGTGGGCGCCCGTGTTAGCGTCGGCGCGGGGGATCAACCGAACGGGAGATCAGTGATGACGACCAGATTGAAGATCGCTTTCGCCGCGGCCTTGCTCGCGGCGCCCATTCTGGCAGGGTCCGGGCCCGCACTCGCCCACCACGGCTGGTCCGGCCAGGACAATTCCAAGGTCACCACCCTGGAAGGCAAGATTCAGTCCCTGAGCTATCGCAACCCCCACGCCGAGATCGACCTCGCCCAGAACGGACAGGTCTGGCACGTGACCCTTGCGCCGATCGAACGGTTGCAGTCGCGCGGGGTCACCCCGGCGGTGCTCAAGGTCGGCGACACGGTGCGCATCTCCGGCAATCGCAACCTCGATCAGAGCAAGATGGAGGTGAAGGCGTTCGAGATCACCACGGCCGGCAAGACCACCGGCCTGCGCTGATCTTGGAGGCGCTTGACGCCGCCATCGCCGCCCTGGAGGCTTCCCCGCTTGGCGCGGCCATGCGGGGACAAAAGGGACTCTATCCCGCCGTCAGCATCGCCCATGTGGCGGGGCTGGTTATGCTGGTGGGCGGCATCGGCGTGGTCGATCTCAGAACGATCGGGCTGGGCCGTGGCGTGCCCCTGCCGGCCCTGTCCCGCTTCCTCACGCCCCTGGCCATCGCCGGGCTGGTGTTGATGGCGGCCAGCGGCCTGATGCTGTTTTCCGCCGACGCCGGGCCGCTGTCGCGTTCGCCGGTGTTCCGGACGAAGGTGGTGCTGATCGCCGTGGCCCTGGCTAACGCCCTGATATTCCGCCGCCTGTTCGGCGACTTCGAGCACGGACGCGAGCCGCCGGCTCTGGCCCGGATCATGGCCCTGGGTTCGTTGGGACTGTGGAGCGGCGCGGCCGTGCTGGGCCGCCTGATCGCCTACAGCTGAAGGCTGCAGCTCTCGCCGACGCTGGGGCGCGACACCACCACGCGGCTGAGGCCCGGGAACTCGCCGCGCAGACGCTCTGCGAAATAAAGGCAGAGGTTCTCCAGCGTCGGGCTGCCGAGACCGGGTTTTTCGTTGAGCAGGCCGTGGTCGAGCTCGCCGGCCAGGGCCTTCAGGGCATTGTCGAGCGAGCCCAGGTCGGCGACCCAGCCGACGGCGCCCTGCTGCGCGCCCTTCACCGACGCCTCCACGCGGAACGAATGGCCATGCATACGGCGATAGCGGCCGTCGATGGGGCCATCGTCCAGCGAGTGGGCGGCGTCGAAGGTGGCCGCCTTGGTGATTTCGAAAACTGGCGTCGTCATGGGGCTCGGGGTCGGCGCCTGAGGGTCAGGCGATGCCGATATATTTGTGGGTTTGCACGCTTAAACGCCAGCGGGGGCGCCTGAGGCAATAGGCGATTGCCGCAGCGGTGTTCGCCGCCTGGTCCGGACCGTCCATCGGCTGCAGGTAGAAACGCTCGAAATCGAGCCCCTCAAAGCGGGCCGGGTCGGCCAGCGGCTGCGGATAGACCAGCTTCAATTCCTGGCCCGACAGCTGGGCCAGGGGCGCATCGGCCTTGGGGCTGACGCAGACCCAATCGAGGCCATCCGGCGCGGCGATGGTTCCATTGGTCTCCACCGCGATCTCGAAACCCGAGGCGTGCAGGGCGTTGATCAGGGGGCCGTCGACCTGCAGCAGAGGCTCGCCACCGGTCAGCACCACCAGCCGGTCGCGCTCGCTGCCGGTCCAGGCCGCAAGAACGGCTGAAGCCAGGTCTTCGGGGGTGGCGAAACGTCCGCCGCCGACGCCATCGATGCCGACGAAATCGGTGTCACAGAAGGTGCAGACGGCCTCGGCGCGGTCCTGCTCGCGGCCCGACCACAGGTTGCAGCCGGCAAAACGGCAGAACACGGCGGCGCGGCCTTGCTGCCCGCCCTCGCCCTGCAGGGTCAGGAAGATTTCCTTGACGCTGTAGCTCACGGGATCGGGTCCAAGGCCGGACGGTCCTGAGCGATCCAGTCCTCGTAACCGCCCTTGCGCAGTTCGCACGCCGGGCAGGTCCCGCAGCCGTAGCCCCAGGCGAAGCGGTTGCCGCGCTCGCCGAGGTAGCAGGTGTGGGTCTGCTCCAGGATCACATCGACCAGGTTCTCGCCGCCCAGGCGCTTGGATAGCGCCCAGGTCTGCGCCTTGGTCAGCCACATCAGCGGCGTCTCGATGCGGAAGTCGCGCTCCATGCCGAGGTTGAGCATGGTCTGGGTGGCGTCCAGGGTGTCGCGGCGGCAGTCCGGATAGCCGGAGTAGTCGGTCTCGCACATGCCGCCGATCAGATTGGGCAGGCCGCGGCGGTCGGCCAGGGCGGCGGCGTAGACGAAGAACACCAGGTTGCGGCCGGGCACGAAGGTCGAGGGCAGGCCCCGTTCGGTCATCTCGATGGCGCGGTGGGTGGTCAGGGCCGATTCCGCGACCGCGCCGAAGCCGCGCAGGTCCAGCCGGTGGTCTGGGCCGAGCCGGGCGGCCCAGGCGGGAAAGCGCTCGATGATCGAGGCGCGCACGGTCTCGCGGGCCTGCATCTCGACGCCGTGACGCTGGCCGTAATCGAAACCGACCGTCTCGACCCAGCTGTAGCGCTCCAGCGCCCAGGCCAGGCAGACGGTGGAATCCTGCCCGCCCGAAAACAGCACCAGCGCCGCGTCGGTTGGCGGCCTATCCTGGGACATGCGAGCTTGAGCCCTTCGATACGGACGGGAGACGGGTATGTCTGACGTGGTGATCCTCTACACCACCTGGCCCGACGCCGAAACGGCACAGGCCGCCGGAGCCGCCGCCGTCGAGGCGAAGCTCGCCGCCTGTGCAAACCTGCTGGCGCCGATGACCTCGATCTATCGTTGGCGCGGCGCCCTGCAGCAGACTGCCGAGACGCCGATGCTGCTGAAGACCACCGCTGCCGGCGCGCCCGCACTGCGCGACTTCATTCTCGCCCGCCACCCCTACGACACATCCTGCGTGCTCGCCCTGCGAGTGGACCTGGCGTTGTCCGGCGCCGGATTTATTCAATGGATAGGCGAAGAAATCGCCTGAAGCGTGAATTTTGGCGGTTTTGTCGCGATCGGGGCCGCCGAACTTAACCGCTCCTCAAATCTGTTTGGCGAAGTTGGGCCCTCCTCGGATTCCAACGGTCCTGATGAAGCGTATCGCCAGATTTATCGACCCGACCCCTGCGTCCTCGCCCTTGGCGACCGTGATCGAGATCGCGGAGCGTTTCGTGGCGGCGCCGGGAATGCAGGCTTTTCCGGTCGCCGAAGGCGGACGGACCATCGGCGTGATCTATCGCGACGCCGTGGAAGCGGCCCTGCGCTCGGGCGTCCGCGACCAGGTCGCGCGCGAACTGATGGTCGCCGATCCGCTGGTGGTGGAGTCCAGCGCCCAGGTCGGCGAGGTGATCGAGGCGCTGCTGGCCGATCCGCGCCGCAGCGGCGAAACCTTCGTCATCGAGGACGGGGGGAACTGCATCGGCCTGTGCGACCTGCGCCGCCTGACGACCATTCTGACCGGCCAGATCGTCCCGGCCGACGAAGAGCGCATCGCCGTCGCCGTCAATGAGGAATTCCACCGCCTGATGCGCGCCGCCGAGGGCGAGTTCCGCGGCCAGGTGCACGGCCTGCTGGCCATGACCGACCGTCTGGACCGCCAACACCTGAGCGCCGACGCACACGCCCAGGTGCGCAGCATCAAGGCCACCGGCGAGACCCTGCTGCGGCTGGCCGACGACGCGCTGGACATGCTGCAGGCGCGCCAAGGCAAGCTTGAACTGAAGCCCCATGCGCAGCTGCTGCGCGAACTGGCCGACGATGTACAGGACCGCTGGAACAGCCGCGCGGCCGAAAGCGGCGTCGGCCTGCTGATCTCCTATGACGGCGACCCGGAGCTGTCGGCCATGGTCGACACCAACCGCCTGATGCAGGTGTTCGACAACCTGATCGACAACGCCCTGCGCTACACCCGTCAGGGATCGGTGGAGGTCAGCCTGCGCGCACGCCCCGAAGGCGAACAGGTGATGCTGGAAGGCCGCGTGCGCGACACCGGACCGGGCCTGACCGCCGCCAAGCTGGCCCGCATCTTCGATCCCGAGGTCGGCCCCGCGGGTGAAGGCGGCGGCCTGCCGCTGTCGCTGACCCGCGGCATCGTGCTGAGCATGAAGGGCTCGATCCGCGCCGAGAGCAATGTCGGCCAGGGCCTGACCATCGTGTTCGATATGATGGCCCCGGCCGCCGTCCACGTCCCCGCCCCGGCCCAGCCGCGTCAGGTCAACGGCGCCCCGCACATCCTGGTGGTGGACGACAACGCCACCAACCGCATGGTGGCCGAAGCCCTGTGCGAGATGTTCGACTGTACCTCCGAAGCGGTCGAGGACGGCATCGAGGCGGTGGAGGCGGCCCGCAGCGGCCGCTTCGACATGGTTCTGATGGACATCAAGATGCCGCGCATGGACGGCATCGCCGCCACCAAAGCGATCCGCGCGCTCGGCGGGCGCATGGGCGAGGTGCCGATCGTGGCCCTGACCGCCAATGTCGATCCGGAAGACGCCCGTGGCTACCTCGAGGTGGGCATGTGCGCGGTGGTGGAAAAGCCGATCAAGCCGGACCGTCTGCTGCAGGCGATCAACATGGCTCTGGGCGGCGTCGGCGAAGACAGCGTGGTCCGCGTCGCGGCCGCCTGATCTGGTGTCCTTGGACCAAACTCTCTAAGATCAGCCCCTCTGCTCTGGAGATTTTCATGCGCTTTCGTACATTTTGGGCCGTTGCGGGCCTGACCCTGATTGTTGCCGCCGGTTGCGGCAAGGTGAAGAAGGCACCGGCCCCGCCCACCATCTCCGGCGTCCCCGGCCCCTATCCAGGCACCTACGCCAAATCGTGCGGCAACATGACCAAGCTGGACGGCGGCGTCCTGAGAGCGCAATGCGCCGGCGTCGACGGCAAGTTCATCCTTAGCTACATCCGGGCCGACGACTGCCACGGTGATATCGGCAACAGCAACGGCATGCTGGTGTGCAACGGCGCCACGGCCTCCACCACTGCCTTGCCTGCCCTGCCGGCAGCGGCCTCGAGCGCCGCAGCCGCCACGGCCGCATCCGCCGTCGCCGCCGCCCCTGCTGCCCCGGCCTCATCCGACGCGCCCCTCAAGCGCTGATCCGGCCACGCCCCCCTTCCCGGGCCGTCTCCACGCGGGCCCATCACGAACTGGCTACGCTGGACGGCCTGCGTGGCGTCGCCGCCTTCGCCGTGGTGCTGATGCATGTCAGCGGCGGAGCGCCGCACGCCTATCTGGCGGTCGACCTGTTCTTCGTCCTCAGCGGCTTCGTGCTCGAGCATGCTTATGGCGCGCGGCTGGCTGAGGGCTGGTCGGCGCGGGCGTTCCTGGCCAAACGCATCCGCCGGCTCTATCCGCTCTACGCCCTGGGCCTGGCGATCAGCGTGCTGGCGGTCGGCGGCGCCCTTATGCTGGGACGCGGGACCGGCTGGAGCGCCGCATCGCTGGCCGCCGCCGCCGCCAGCGGAGCGGTGATGGCGCCGCTATGGACGCCGGGCGACACCGCGCTCTATCCGCTCAACTTCCCGGCCTGGACCCTGCTGGCGGAACTCGCCGCGAACGCCGTATTCGCCCTCGCCTATCGCCGGCTGGGCGTGAAGACGCTGCTCGCCTGGACGGTGACCTGGGCCTTGATCCTCGGCTGGCTGACCATGGCCCATGGCTCGCTCAACACCGGGGTCACCTGGGGCACCTTCGCCCTCGGCATGGCCCGCGTGGCCTTCGCCTTCCCGGCGGGGGTGCTGCTCAAGCGGATGAGCCGCATCTCGCTGCCGCCGATGGCGGGGGCGCTGGCCCTGCTGGCGGCGGGCTGGATTCTCTATGCGCCGGCCGGAACGGTGGACGCCCGCCTCTACGATCTGGCGGCGGCGATCATTGCCTGGCCGGTGCTGATCGGGCTGGGCGCGGCCGCGCAGATCAGGGGCCTGGCGCGCGCGGTCGCCGTCCAGCTGGGCGCGGCCTCTTACGGTGTCTACATCACCGCGGCGCCGCTGTTCATCCTGGTCCACGCCGGCCTGCGCGCCAGGGGCCTGACCACGGACCTGCTGCCATGGCCAGAGTGGCTGTTGTTCTGCGTCGCCCTGTTCGGCGCGGCATTGGTGGTGAGGCGTCTCACCCGCCGCCGGTGGTAGCTGGGGGCGGGATCGAACCGCCGACCTGTGGGTTATGAATCCACCGCTCTAACCATCTGAGCTACCCAGCCTCACCGAAGCGCTTCGGGAGAGGGCGGGTTTATAGGGTGGAGACTTCGCCTCTTCAAGCCGGTTGGGTCGCGGCGTGCGAACGGCTAGGTTCGGCGGATGAAGGCGCTGCAACTGCTCGGCTCGGCCAAGGATGGCGGAGCGGAAACCTATTTCCTCTCGCTGATCGAGGCTCTGCGCGCCGATGGCGTGGCTCAGGCCTGCGCCCTGCGCGCCCATCCGGGCCGCGAGCAGGCCCTGCGGCGGATCGCCATCCCGACCTGCGTGCTGCCGTTCGGCGGGCTGCTGGACATCACGACGCGCGGCCGGGTGGCCCGCTTTGCCCGGACGCAGGAGGCCGGGGTGCTGCTGGCCTGGATGAACCGGGCCGCGCGCCATGCGCCCAAGGGGCCGTGGGGCCGGATCGGCCGGCTCGGCGGCTACTACGGGCTGAAATACTATCGCGGCTTCGACCATCTGGTGGCCAACACCCGCGACATCGAGGCCTGGATCGTGCGCCAGGGCTGGCCGCGTGAGAAGGTGCGCTACATCCCCAACTTCGCCGCCCCGACGCAGACGCCCGCCGCCGACCGCGCGGCGCTGGATACGCCCGAAGGGGCGCCGCTGCTGCTCGGTCTGGGACGTCTGCACGTCAACAAGGGGCATGACGTCAGCCTGCGCGCCCTGGCCCGCCTTCCTGAGGCCTATCTGTGGATCGCCGGGTCCGGCCCCCTGGAAGACGAACTGAAAGCTCTGGCGGTGCAGCTGGGCGTCAGCGAGCGCGTGCGCTTTCTCGGCTGGCGCGAGGATCCCTCCAGCCTGTACCGGGCGGCGGACCTTTGCCTATTCCCGTCTCGCTTCGAGCCGCTGGGGAATGTAGTGATCCAGGCATGGGCGCACGGCCTTCCAGTCGTGGCCGCCGCCAGTCAGGGTCCCAAGGACCTGATCCGCACCGAGGAGGACGGCCTTTTGGTCGCCATAGACGACGACGAAGGCCTGGCAACCGCGGCCGCCCGACTGATCCGCGATCCCCAGATGGGCCGGCGTATGGCCGAGGCCGGCGCCGAACGCCTGGCCGCCGAATTCTCGGTCGATCGCATCTGCGCCGAGTGGCGCGAGCTGCTGCAGCCCTATGAGGTAGCCTGATGTGCGCCATCGTCGGCCTGATCGGCGGCGGGACCACGGCCGAGGCCGAGGCCATGGCCCAGACCCTGGCCCATCGCGGCCCGGACGGCATCCGCGTCGAACCGATCGAAGGCCTGCCCCGGGTCAGCGGCGCCCTGGCGCACGCGCGCCTGTCGATCATCGATCTGGAGGGCGGCTGGCAGCCCCTGCACGCCGCCGGCTGCACCGTGATCGGCAACGGCGAGATCTATAACTACAAGGAGCTGATCGAGGAATTCGGTCTTCAGGACAGGATCACTACCGGCTCGGATTTCGAACCCCTGCTGCACCTCTACGCCAAGGAAAGCGAGAAAGCCTTCGACCGCCTGCGCGGGATGTACGCCTTCTGCCTGATCGGGGCGGACGGCCGGGTGTGGCTGGTGCGCGACCCGTTCGGCATCAAGCCGCTCTACTACCGCCAGACCGACGGGGTGCTGCAGTTCGCTTCGGAGCCGCGCGCCCTGCTGCCGTCGCAGACCGGGCCCGCGCGGGGAACGCTGGGGATCGACAACGAGCCGCTGCAGGACATGCTGGCGCTGAACTACACGGTCGGCCGCAATACCGCCTTCCGCGGCGTGAAACGGATGAAGCCCGGCGAGATCGCCGAGGTGGTCTATGGCCGCCCCGCGCCGCGCCGGGTGCGCACGCCCCTGCCTCAGCCCAAGCCCCTGCCGCGCGACGAGACCGGGCTGCTGAACGCCCTGGACCGGGTGCTGGAGGATAGCGTCTCGGTTCACCAGCGCTCGGACGTGCCATACGGCCTGTTCCTGTCCGGCGGCATCGACTCCACGGTGATCGCCACCATGATGAGCCGGCTGAACGAGCGCCCGGTGACCGCCTACACCTGCGGTTTCGAGGTCTCGGCGGGTAAAATAGGCGTGCGCGACGAGCGCGGCCAGGCGGAGAAGACGGCCCGGGCTCTGAACCTGGATTGGCATGACGTCTCCTTCACCGAGGAGGATTTCTGGCGTTTGCTGCCCGCGGTCGCCGACGCCCTGGATGAGCCCACCAGCGACTACGCCACCCTGCCGACCTACAAGCTGGCGGAAGCGGCCAAGGGCACGCTCAAGGTGGTTCTGACCGGCGAAGGCGGCGACGAGCTGTTCGGCGGCTACGGCCGCTATCGGCGGGCCTTGCGCTCGCCCCTGTTCGGCGGCCGCGAGGCGGGACCGCGCGCCGACGTCCCCTATCTGCGCGACCGCGGCCAGGCGGCGGTGGAGCGCTGGCGAGCCGCCACCGATCCGGGCTCTCTGTTCTCCTCTCCCCCCGCGCTGAGCCTGCTGCAGCAGGCTCAGGCGCGCGACATCGCCGGCTGGTTGCCCAGCGACCTGCTGCTCAAGCTCGACCGCTGCCTGATGGCGCACGGCATGGAGGGCCGCACCCCGTTCCTCGATTCCGAGGTGGCGCGCTTCGCCTTCTATCTGCCCGACAAGTTCAAGGTGCGCGGACGCATGGGCAAATGGCTGCTGCGCCGCTGGCTGCACCGGCATTGCCCGGGCGCCGACCCGTTCGCCCGAAAGGCCGGCTTCACCACCCCGGTGCAGGCCTGGATCGCGCCGCGCGCCAGGGAGCTCGGCCCGCGTATCGCGAAGCTGGAGGGTGTGCGTGGCCTGTGCGATCTGCAGCAGGTGCGCGCCGTGTTCGACGACGAGAAGCTGGCGCAGCATCGCTGGCCGCTGCTGTTCTTCGCGGTGTGGTGGGGCATCCACGCCGAACGGATGACGCCGCAGGAAGCGCTGACGCGGCTGGTCGGCGAGACGGGTTAGCCGGCGGAGAGGCGCTGGGCGACGACCTCGCCGATCGCCAGCGAACTGGTCAGGCCAGGGCTTTCGATGCCGAACAGGGCGATCAGCCCGTCCAACCCATGCCGCTCGACCCCATCGATGCGGAAGTCCGGCTGCTGTTCACCCTCGCCGTGAAGCTTGGGGCGGATGCCGGCGTAATCGGGGGTGAGCGAGCCGTCAGGCAGTCCCGGCCAGAAGTGGCGGACGTAGTCGTAGAAGCCGTCGGCGCGGCCGGGATCGACGTCGTAATTCTCGGTCTCGACATATTGCAAGTCCGGCCCGAAGTGGGCGCGCCCGCCCATGTCGCGCTTGTAGTGGACGCCCAGGGCGCCGGCGATCGGCGGGGGGTAGACCAGGCGCTGGAACGGAGGCTTGCCGTTGAGCGCGAAGTAGACGCCCTTGCCGTAGTGCAGCTTGGGGATTTCGGCGGCCGGATAGCCGTCGATCCTGGCGGCGGCGTCCTGAGCGCCCAGACCGCCGGAGATGACCAGGGCTGCGACCGTCAGTTCGGCCGGTTCGGGCCCGCCTGCCCGGATGCGGAAACCGCCGCCCGCCATGGGCTCGGCACCCTCGAACGGCGCATCGACCACTACCGCCCCGCCACGCGCCTCGATTTCGCCGCGCAGGGCGATCATATAGCCGTGGGTGTCGAAGATGCCGGTTTGCGGCGACAGCATGCCCATCAGGGCGCGGGCTTCAGGTTCGAGCGCATGGACCTGGTCGCCGGTGAGCATTTCCAAGCCCTCGACGTCGTTGATCGCGGCCTGTTTGGCGACCGCTTCGACGCGGGAAATCTCGGCCTCGCTGGTGGCGACCACGATCTTGCCGCAGCGCTCGTAGCCGACCCCGTGCGCCTCGAGGAACGGATAGAGCAGGCGCCTGCCGCGCACGCACAGCTGGGCCTTCAACGAGCCGGTCGGATAGTAGAGCCCGGCGTGGATCACCTCGGAATTGCGCGAGGACACCCCCTGGCCGATGAAGCGCTCCTTCTCCAGCACCACAACGGACTTGCCGGCTAGGGCCAGCTGATAGCCGCAGGCCAGGCCCACGGCGCCGGCGCCGATCACAGCGGCGTCGAAATCGTACGCGTTTGTCATGGCCTCAGCTTATGCCCTGTTGCACTGAAAGCTGCCAAGGTCAGGATGGCGGCTCATAGTCAGGAGAGCGTGCATGATCGAGATGGTGATCGAGTCCCAGCGCAAGGACCTCGGCGGGTTCGAGGTCGGGCGCATCCTGCCGTTCGCCAAGAAGCGCATGGTCGGACCGTTCGTGTTCCTCGACCATATCGGCCCGGCCCAGTTCGCTTCGGGCCAGGGGATCGACGTGCGCCCGCACCCGCACATCGGCCTCAGCACCGTCAGCTATCTGTTCGAAGGCTCGATCTTCCACCAGGACAGCCTCGGCTATCGCCAGGCGATCAATCCGGGCGAGGTCAACTGGATGACCGCCGGGCGCGGCATCACCCATTCCGAGCGCACCGATCCGCCGCTGCGCGACAGCGGCCAGGCGATGCACGGGATGCAGGCGTGGGTCGCCCTGCCGGTGGAGGACGAGGGGGTCGAGCCGGCCTTCTTCCATCACGGTCCGGAAGACTTGCCGACCTATGAGGCGGGCGGACTGTGGGCGCGGTTGATCGCCGGCACGGCCTATGGCGCATCGGCCAATGTGAAGACCCATTCGCCGCTGTTCTACGTTCACTGGGAGATGCAGCCGGGGGCCAAGGGCGAGGCGCCCAATGGCCATACCGAACGGGCCGCCTTCGTCGCGCGCGGCACTGTTGAGGTGGATGGGCGGGAGTTCGGCGACGGCCAGTTGATCGTGTTCACGCCGGGGCAGGACGCGGTGATCCTGGCCAAGACGGCGGCCACGGTGATGCTGCTGGGCGGCGAGCCGCTGGGCCACCGCTACATCTGGTGGAACCTGGTGTCGCACAGCATGGACCGGATCGAGGAGGCCAAGGCCGACTGGAAAGCCGGCCGCTTCCCCCTGCCGCCGCAGGACAACCAGGAGTTCATCCCGCTGCCCGACACGCCGCCCCCGCCGAAGCCGGAGCCGATGTCCTAGCTTCTACTTCTTATCGCAGCCTTTGCCGAAGCCGAGCGTGGTCAGGCACTTGGAGGCGTGCAGGGCCTGGCCCCCGGTGCCGCCGAGCGCGCTGCCGGGGCCGGTCGAGGAGACCAGCAGCAGGGGCTGGTCGGCCGCGCCTTGCGCGTCCTTGGCGGCGACATCGCGGGTGGTGCGCGCGATCAGGCGCTCCTGCCCGGCAAGATGGCCATCCGGATCGCCCGAGCCGATCAGGGCCAGGATGCGCACGGTGACGGCGGCGCCCGTGCCCTCGGCCGGGGTCAGCACCACCAGTGAATCCTTGGCGCCGCGCACGAAGGCGTCGCAGGCGACCGGGCCCTTGCCGGTCACCACCGGGGTTCCGGCCACGGCGCAATAGGCGGCGACGCCCGCGGCGTCGGACAGGGCGACGGTCTTCAGGAAGGTCTTGTTGTCGGTAGCCAGGGCGGCGCGGTCGGGGGCGATCAGAACCGCCACGGGCTGGCCGGGGTTGGCCTTGTTGTGGGCGTCGGCGGCGCATTTGGCCCCAACGATGCGGACTTCCGCGCGCGCGTCGGGCGTCAGGCCGTTGGCCTTGCCCAGGTCGGCCTCGATCGTCTGGACGTCCGAGCAGCTGTACTGAGTGACCAACTGGCGCGGCTTGGCGTCGGCCAAGGCCAGGGACGCCCCGGTCACGCCGAAGGCCGCGGCCATCAACCCCGTCATGACGATGCGATTGCCTGTAGGCATGACGCCCTCCCTCGATGTTGTGTGGCCCGCTAAGCAGGCCTTATGCGGTCAAGCTGACATACAAGGCCGGGTCCGCCAACATGGCGACGCTGTCAGCGACCAGGGGTCGCAAGGCCGAGGGCGCGCCGCACCGCCCGCACCTGCCCGGCGCTGACGGACGGCGCGCCATTGCCCCAGGATTGGCGGACATAGCTGGCGACCTCGGCCACCTCGCGGTCGTCATAACGCCAGCCGAACGGCGGCATGGCCATCGGCGACGGGGCGGCGGCGGTGGACGGCATTCGCGCGCCCTTGAGGATCACCGCGATCAGGGTATCGGGGTGCTGGGCCAGGACGGTGGGGTTGCCGGCCAGGGACGGCAGGGCGCGGCCGGCGCCGTCGCCATTGAGGCGATGGCAGGCCGAGCAGCTATTCATGAAGCGCAAGGCGCCGGGGTCGGTCTGTTTGCCGGACATGACGGCGTCCAGAGAGGCGGCGGTGGCGGCGAAGGTCGCCCTTCCCGACTCCGGGGCTGGGCTCAGCGATTTCAGATAGGCGGCGATGGCGCCCCGGTCCGCATCGGTCATGAACTGGGTCGAGTGGGCCACCACCTCGCCCATCTGGCCGACCACGGCGGAGTGGGCCGAGCGGCCGCTGGCCAGCAATTCCGCGATGTCGTCCGCGCTCCAGCGGCCGAGACCGTCGGCGGTGTTGCCGCGCAGGTTGATCGGCGAGGCGCCGTCCAACCGCGCACCGGACAGGAACAGGTCGGAGCGTCCGTCCAGCGCCTTCTCCTGGAAGGCTGGGCCGCGCGGGGTGTGGCAGGTCCCGCAGTGGGCCAGGCCCTGGACCAGATAGGCGCCGCGATTCCACGAGGCGCCCTTGGCCGGATCGGCGGCGAAGCGGCTGTCGTCGTGGAAGGCCTTGTTCCACAAGCCGATGGGCCAGCGGGCGAACCAGAGGACCCCATCGGCGTGATTGGCGGTCGGAGCGGCGGGCACGGCCTGCATCAGGTAGGCGTAGAGGTCGTGCAGGTCTTCGTCGGAGACCTTGGCGTAAGCGGTGTAGGGCATGGCCGGCAGGACGCGCTCGCCATTGGGCCGTACGCCCTGGCGCATCAGGCGGGCGAAGTCGGTGAAGCTGTAGACGCCGATGCCGTGGACCTTGTCCGGGGTGATGTTGCTGGACCAGACCGGCCCGGCCGGGGTCGGCAGGGCGAGGCCCCCGGCGAGGTCGGGGCTGCCGGGCACGCTGTGGCAGGCGGCGCAGTCGCCGAGCACCGCGACATAGGCGCCGTGGCGCGGATCGGGCGTGCGCGTGGCGATGGCCGGGGAGACCTTGGGGTCGGGCAGGCTGCGGCCGGTGACGGCCACCGCGGCGCCGGCGGCGACCAGCAGGGCCAAGACCAGCAGCGCGGCGCGCTTCACGTCCGCACCATCGGGCCGGGGGACTTCAGATAGGTGTCGCGGATGTTGGCGGCGGCCCAGTAGGCCAGGGCCCCGACCAGGCCGGTCGGGTTGTAGCAGATGCCGTGGGTGAAGACGTTGGCGCCGAGGACGAACAGGTTCGGCACGTCCCAGCTCTGCAGGTATTTGTTGACCGCGCTGGTCTTGGGATCGGCGCCCATCGACGTGCCGCCGTTGATGTGGGTGCTCTGGTAGGCGCGGGTGTCCCAGTGGTCGCCGCGCTTGATGATGCGGCCGGAGGCGGAGGTGGCGCCCATGGCCTTGGCGATGGCGTTGAGCTTGTCACCGAAGAATTCGGACATGCGCAGGTCGTTGTCCTGCCAATCCAGCGTCATGCGCAGCAGCGGCTCGCCGTAGGCGTCGCGATAGGTCGGGTCGAGGTCGAGGAAGGCCCCGCGATAGGCCATGTTGCTCATCTGGGCCTCGATGCGCCCGGTGTGCAGATAGTTGTCCTTGACCGCCTGCTTCCAGCTCGAGCCCCACTTGGGCGCGCCCTTGGGCAGGGGGATGCCGCGCACCGGACCGGCGCCGGTCTGGCGGCCCCAGATCACGCCGCCGCCAATGAAGCCGTGCGGGCCATGGTCGAAGTTGTCGGCGTTGAAGTCGTCGATCGCCTGGCCGACGCCGCCCGAACCCATGAACGGATTGATGTAGGTCGACTTGTCGAAGAAGGTGTTGATGCTGTTGAGCACCTGGTAGCAGAAGTTGCGCCCGATCACGCCCTCGCCGGTCTTGGGGTCGTAGGGCTTGCCGATCTTGGACGACAGCATCAGCCGCACATTGTGCAGGTGAAAGGCGGCCAGGACGACCATGCCCGCCGGCTGCTCGACCTCGCGGCCCTGGCCGTCGATGTAGGTGACCCCGGTCGCGGTCTTGCCGTCGGACGCGGTGTTGACCCGCACCACATGGGCGTTGGTCTTGTAGGAGAAGTTCTTCATCTGGCGCAGCGCCGGCAGGATCGTGGTCTGCGGCGAGGCCTTGGAATAGTTGATGCAGCCGTAGTCCGAGCAGAAACCACAGAAATTGCAGGGGCCGATGTCGCAGCCGTAGGGGTTGCGGTAGGGCTGCGAGGCGTTGGCGGCGGGCAGGGAATAGGGGTTGTAGCCGAGCTCGCGCGTGGCCTTGGCGAACAGGACGCTGGTGGGCGGATCCTTCAGCGGCGGCAGGGGGAACTCGCGGCTGCGCGCGGCCTCGAACGGATTGCCGCCGGGGGATTTCACGCCGCCGATGTTGCCGGCCTTGCCCGAGGTGCCGCAGACATATTCGAAGCGGTCGAAGTGCGGCTCCAGCTCGTCATAGGTGATCCCCCAATCCTGCAGCTGCATGCCCTCGGGGATAAACTTCCGGCCATAGCGTTCGGTGACGTGGCTCTTGAGGCGCAGCTCCTCGGGCATGACCCTCGAGTGCACGCCGGACCAGTGGATGCCGGCGCCGCCGACCCCGGTCCCCGGCTTGAACGAGCCGATCTGGCGATAGGGCAGAGCGCGGTCGGCCTGATCGTGGCGCAGGGTGACGGTGGTCTTGGACAGGTTCTGCAGTAGGCCGTTGCGGGCCGACTGGGCGATCTCGTCGACCACCTTGGGATAGGCCCAGTCGGGGACCGTGTCCTGGTCCTCGCCGCGCTCCAGCGCGAGCACCTCGAGCCCGGCCTTGGCCAGTTCAATGGCCAAGATCGCGCCGGTCCAGCCGAGGCCGACGATCACCACGTCGACGGGTTTGTTGCGGATCGCCATCAGGCCTGGCGGCCGTGCAGGTCGACCGGGCCGTAGGGATAGGCCGCGGGCTTGTCGACCCATTCCAGGAAGTCGGCGCGGGCGCCCGGGTGGCCGATCATCTTCCACGCGGCCATGTCGCGGTTGCCGCCGTACATCGGGTCGCCGAAGTAGCCCTCCATGACGTTCTTGAGCAGGAAGGCGGTGAAGAAGACGTCCAGCGGCAGGTCATCCGACTTCACCTTGCCGGCCTCGACCTGCTTGAGCACATCGTCCTGGGTCTTGGCGTCGAGGTCGGCGAGGACCTTGCCGTGGGTCTTGGCGCACCAGGCGTCGATGGCGCGGATGCCCAGGCGGTACTGCTGCTTGGGCGTCAGCTGCGACTGGTAGCCGAACTCCGGTTTGCCCTCGAAGAACGGCCCCTGCATGTACCAGGCGGCGGCGGCGCCGTAGGGCGTCCCCATCTGGCGGTCGATGAACTGTGGCACGCCCAGTTCAAGCGCGCCTGGACCGTTGGCGTCATTGGGGATCAGGCGGGCGCAGGCGGCCTGGACGAAAGCCCATTCGGCGGGGGTGAAGAAAGCCGGCTTGTAGTCGGCGGCGGCCGGGGTCGCGGCGGCGGGCGCGCTGGCGGCCAGGTCATCCTGATGTGTGGCGGGCGGGCTGCAGGCGGCGGCGCCCAAGGCGGGCAGCAGCACCGAGCCCTTGAGGAATGCGCGGCGGTCGGTGTCCTTGGACATGCGCACTCCCCTCCCGAAACGCCTTTTGACCCATGCTAGTCAAAGCCGCCGGGCGTGGCGAGGGGCTGAGCGGGTCTCAGTCGTCGCCGATGGCGACGTGGGCCTTGTGCCAATATTGCGCGCCGGTCCACAGGGTGACGAGGGCCGCGATCCACAGGATGCCGTGGGCGATGTTGGTGGCGACGCCCAGCACGTCCGGATCCGCGTTCAGGCCCCAGGCCGCCCAGGAGCCGACCAGCAGTTCGGCGGCGATGGCCACCATCTGCAGCGCCGTCTTGCACTTGGCCAGGAAGGTGACGGGAATCTTGACGCCCTTGGGCGCTACGCCTTCGCGCAGGGCGCTGACGGCGAATTCGCGGAACAGGATCAGGGCGAAGGGGATGGCGATCTGCGGCTGGGGGCCCAGAGCGGCCAGGCCGAGGATGGCGCCGCAGATCAGGATCTTGTCGCCGATCGGATCGAGGATCGCGCCCCAGATGCTGACCGCGTCCAGCTTGCGCGCCAGCCAGCCGTCGAAGAAATCGGTGATGCAGGCCAGGACGAAGGCGATGAGGGCCCAGCGTTCCAGGGCGAACTGGCTGTCGGGGGTCAGGCGCTCGCTGACATAGGGCACCCCGCCGGCCGCGGCGGCCAGGAACAGGAACATCATGACCCCGGCCAGCAGGCGGATGAAGGTCAGGATATTGGGAATCGACTTCATCGCGTGCCTGCCCGGTTCGGCTAGGGCTCTTGCTCGCCCTTGCGCAGTTTCAGCCCCTTGGGAACCAGGCCGGCGATCGCCTGCCCCTCCCAGGAAACAACATATGGCGTGGTATGCGCCACCTTGGAATGGATCACCACCCGTGCGCCGAAGGTGCGGCGCGACAGCTGCTTGAAACGGCCGAATCCCGCCAGCCGTTCCGACAGGGTCATCTTATTCAGGGCCGAGATCTCGCTCTGGCGGATGTGCAGCAGCTGGCGATGACCGACGCCGCGCACGGCGAAGGTCTCCCAGCGGTACTCATATTTGATACGGGCGCGCCGGACGATATCGCGCACCACCAGCAGCAGCGCCAGCAGGACGATTCCAGAGGCTTCAACAAGGAGGCCGAAGTTCATAAGGGATCAGTAACGTCACGGTTTGCCGGTATCAAAGGAAAATGAGGTGGTGCGGCAATCTCGCCAAATAACGAATATCCTTAAGTTTTTCTGAAGTAGTTGAAGATCCGCTCAGCCAGGGGCGTAGACACCCCCTCAACCTTGATGAGGTCGTCGACCGAAGCACGGGAAACGCCCTTGGCCGAACCGAAGGCGTGCAGCAGAGCGCGCTTGCGGCCGGGCCCGACGCCCTCGATCTCGTCGAGCGGGTTCTTCTTCATCTCCATGGTGCGGCGAGTGCGATGGCTGCCGATGGCGAATCGGTGAGCCTCGTCGCGCAGGCGCTGCAGGTAATAGAGGCCCGGGCTTTTGGGATCGAGCATGAACGGGGTCTTGCCCGGCATGAAGAAGCGCTCCAGTCCCGCGTCGCGGTCCGGCCCCTTGGCCACCCCGACCACGACGATGTCGTCGACGCCGAGATCGGCCATCACCTCGACCGCCACCGCCAGCTGGCCAGCGCCGCCGTCGATCAACACGAGGTCGGGACGGACCGTGACTTCGCCCGCTTCTTCTTCCTTGACCAGCCGTCCGAAGCGGCGGCGCAGCACCTCGCGCATCATGCCGTAGTCGTCGCCGGGGACCAGGTCCTGGGAGCGGATGTTGAACTTGCGGTACTGGTTCTTCATGAAGCCGTCGGGTCCAGCCACGATCATGCCGCCGACCGCGTTGGTCCCCTGGATGTGGCTGTTGTCGTAGACCTCAATCCGCTCGGGCGAGCCCTCCAGGCCGAACGACTCGCACACCGCTGCCAGGATTTTGGACTGGGCCGAGCTTTCAGCCAGCTTGCGGCCCAGGGCCTCGCGGGCGTTGGTCAGGGCGTGATCGACCAGGCGCTTCTTCTCGCCGCGCGCCGGAACGGCCAGCTCGACCTTGCGCCCCGCCGTCAGGCTGAACGCCTCGGCCAGCAGTTCGGCGTTGGGCGCGGCGTGCGACAGCAGGATCAGGCGCGGGATCGGCTTGTCCTCGTAGAACTGGCCGAGGAAGGCGTCGACGATGTCGCCGTCCTCGTCGGTCTTGTCGACGCGGGGGAAGTAGGCGCGGTTGCCCCAGTTCTGGCCGGCGCGGAAGAAGAACACCTGGACGCAGGCCTGGCCGCCCTCGGCGTGCAGGGCGAAGACGTCGGCCTCCTCCACCGTCTCGGGATTGATGCCCTGCTCCATCGAGATCATTGACAGGGCGCGGATGCGGTCGCGCAGACGCGCGGCGATCTCGAACTCCATCTCCTCGGAGGCGGCCTGCATATCGGTGGACAGGCGCTTCATCACCGCGCGGCTCTTGCCGGTCATGAAGTCGTGGGCTTCGTCGACCAGCTCGCGATAGCCCTCGCCCGAGATCAGGTCGACGCAGGGCGCCGAGCAGCGCTTGATCTGGTGCAGCATGCACGGCCGGGTGCGGGTCTCGTAGACGCTGTCCGAGCAGGACCGCAGCAGGAACGCCTTCTGCAGGATGTTGACCGTGCGGTTGACCGCCCAGGTCGAGGCGAACGGGCCGAAGTAGTCGCCGGGGATCGAGTGGACGCCGCGGTGCTTGCGGATCTGCGGCGCGGCGTGGTCGCGGCGGATCAGGATTTCGGCGAACGACTTGTCGTCGCGCAGCACCACGTTGAAGCGCGGCTTCAGGCGCTTGATCAGGTTGCTTTCGAGGAGCAGGGCCTCGGTTTCGGTGCGGGTGGAGGTGAACTCCATGGTCCGGGTCAGGTGGACCATGTGGGCGATGCGCTGGGTGTGGAAACGGCCCTGGGCGTAGTGGGTGACCCGCTTCTTCAGCGACTTGGCCTTGCCGACGTAGAGAGCCTCGCCGCCCTCGCCCATCATCCGGTAGACCCCCGGCGCATCCGGCAGGCGCTTCACCTCGTCCTTGATCAGGGCCATGCCCTGAAGGCCCGAGCCTTCGGCGGCGATGACGGTCTCGTCGGTCATGGCACGGATATAGGACGAGTCAGGGGCAAGCTCGACCCCCTCGGCTTACTGCGTCAGCCACCGCCGCGGCCATTTCACGCCCAGCGCCCTGACCTCGCCGGCCCCCAGCCCGCTCCAATCGAAGGTTGTTCTTGCAAGTTGCGTCATGGTCTCGACCGGCTCGGCGCCTTTGAACGGCGAGGATGAGATGTCTCCGACCAGCATGGCGCGGTCAGCGGCGGCCCATTCGGCGCGGGCGCGGTCGTCGTGGGCGACTGCGTAGAAGTGGCGCACCGGGGCGGGCTCGCCGGGCAGGCGCACCAGCACCCCGATCAGCCATCCGGTCGGCGGCGGCGGCAGGTGGGCGGCGAGTTCGCGGAAGCGCCGCATAGGATCAGTGCATCTTCGGCTTCTTGAGGAAGGCCTTGCGGTCCTTGGAGCGGACCTCGACCTCGAACACGTCGCCCTCGCGGGCCAAGGTCAGGGGTACGCTGACCCCCGCCGGGCCCAGGGCCCAGACGGCGCGGTAGAAGTCGGCGAGGGTGTTCACCTCCTCCTGGCCGACGGCGATGACGATGTCGCCTTGGCCGAGATCGGCGCGTTCGGCGGGGCCGTTCTTGCTGGCGCCGACGATCACCACGCGGCCGGAAATCTCCTCGGCCAGGACGCCGAGCCAGGGCCGCGCGGGCGTGTCGGCGCCGCTGCGCAGGGTATTGAGGATCGGCTGCAGCAGCTCGACCGGGACCATCATGTTCATCGGCGTGACCTTGCCGTCGTCGTCCTGCTGCTGCATCTGCAGCGAGCCGATACCGACCAGCTTGCCGGTGGGGCCGACCAGGGCCGCGCCGCTCCACATCGGGTGGGCCGGGGCGGTGAACAGGGCGTCGTCCAGCACATATTCCCAGTAGCCGGCGAACTCGTGGCGGGCCAGCAGGCACCCGGACACAGAACGCCGGGGCAGGCCGCCGCCGGCGGCGATGATGCGGTCGCCGACCAGCACCTGGCGCGAATCGCCGACCTCGAACACCGGCACGCCGAGCGGCTCCAGCGCCTGGACCAGGCCGAAGCCGGTAGCGGCGTCGACGCCCAGCACATGGCCGGCGACCACGCGGCCCTCATGGGTCTGCAGCCAGACTTCCTCGGCCTCGGTGACGAGATAGCCGATGGTCAGGACGAGGTCCTCGGCGATCACCGCGCCGTGGCCGATGCGCAGGGTGCCGAGAATCTGGGCGGTGAAGGCGTCGGGCGGGACCACCGCGCGCAGCGACACGGTGGAGGACAGGGTCCAGTCCAGATCGAAGGGGAAGTCCTCCGGACGCGGCTGAAGCGATTTGGAAACGCTCCACTCTTCGAATGTCTCGGCCATGCCGCCTTTTCCAGAATTCAACGCCCCTATTCATTTGGCGTGATCGGCGGCGGATGGGAAGGGCGGCGGCGCGTTTTAGCCGGCAAGGCTGTGGGCAAGGTCCGCGCGGGCGGGATAGGACGCCGCCTTCTGCATCGCCGCCAGCAGATTGGCGGGGTTGATCGGCTTCTCCACCACGCCGTCGAAGCCCGCCTTGAGATAGGCCACCGCGTCCCAAGGATCGGCGTTGGCGGTCAGGGCCAGCACCGGGATCGACGCGAACGGTTCGGCGAGGCCGCGGATATGGATCAGGGCGGCCTGCCCATCCATCACCGGCATCTTGATATCCATCAGAACGAGGTCGAAGGCGCCGGCGCAAACCGCCGCCACCGCCTGGGCGCCGTCGCAGACGCTGACGCTGGTGCAGCCGAACATGCCGCACAGGGTTTCGGCCACCAGCCGGTTCGTCTTGTTGTCGTCGGCGATCAGCACATGCAAGGGGGGCAGGGCGGGTTCGGCCCGCTCGGCGTTCAGAGCCTTCGGCGCCATCGCCTCGACGTGGCGAAGGACGATGTCGAATGAAACCGTGAGCCCGCCCGCCTCACCGCTGGACGCCGTGATGCGTCCGTCCATGCGCTCGATCAGTTCACGGCAGATCGACAGGCCCAGGCCCGTGCCGCCCTTGGCGCGTCCGGCGTCTTCCTGGACGAACGGCTGGAAGATGCTGTGCAGCCGGTCGCCCTCGACCCCCGGGCCGGTGTCGGCGACCTCGGCCCGCAGCCGGACATGGACGCCGTCTCGCTCAGCCCGCAGATGGGCGGTGACCGAGCCCTGGTCGGTGAATTTCAGAGCGTTGCCGATCAGGTTGTTGAACACCTGCTTCAGCCGCACCGCATCGCCCAGCACCCACAGACCCGGTGGGCCATCGTAGGCGACGGTGAAATCCAATCCCTTTTCCGAAGCCCGCGCGGTCCACAGATTGGCGACATCGGTCATCAGGGCGGCGACGGCCAGGGGTTGCTGCTCCAGCTCCAGTTGGCCGGCGTCGGCGCGCGAGAAATCGAGAGCGTCGGTCAGCAGGCGCAGCAAGGTCTCGCCGGAATCCAGGATGGTCTGGACATAGGGCTTGAGCTCCTTCTGGCGCAGCCGCCGGGCTATGATCTCGGCCACGCCGAGCACGCCGTTGAGCGGGGTTCGGATCTAGTGGCTCATCACCGCCAGGAACTGCGACTTGGCCTGCAGCGCCGCCTGGGCCTCGACCTGAGCGGCCTTGAGGGTCTCGGCGAGGGTGGTCATCTCGAGGGCGTGGGCGCGGTTGGCCCGGCTGGTGGCCTGGAGCAAGGAGAGGGCGCTGCCGATGCCGGCGTAGAGGCCGTTCTGGGTGACGATGAAGCCCTGCAGCAGCTCGGACGGGCGCTCGGCCAGGACCTGGCCGGTGAAGGCCATCAGGCCGATGCTCGCCTCGACAACCAGGGGCTCGGCGTTCATCAGCATGGCGATCGGGCGCTGGGCGTAGAGGGCGCGGCCGTAATCCGCCGCCATGCGCAGGAAGAAGGTGTTGCGCTCGACAATGCCCACCGGGCGGCCGACCGCGTCGACCACGGCGATGGCCAGGACGTCCGGCTCCTGTTCGAAACGCTGGTAGACCGCCGCGCCGGGGGTCGTCGCCAATACCGGCGGCACCGGCTCGGCCAAGCTCAACAATTCCGGCATGGAGTCCCCCTCGCCGGCCATCTAGGCCAGGAGGGGATAACCGTCAGTTAAAACCGCGCCGTCATATTTCCGTTATAATTGGGAATGCCGAAACAGTTCTTGGTTATGCTTTGTCCGACGACGGACTAAGGTGTCGGTTTCGTGTGAAGATAGATTTCCGAACCCTGAGCACGGAATTTTTCGGACATCTCGGCCATGCCGGCGGCGGCCTCCCCATCGTTGACCTCCACATGGTTCTGCTTGGCGGCCGTGTCGCGGATTTCGTGACTGAGCTTCATCGAGCAGAACTTGGGTCCGCACATCGAGCAGAAGTGCGCGGTCTTGTGCGCCTCCTTGGGCAGTGTCTCGTCGTGATAGAGGCGCGCCGTTTCCGGATCGAGGCCGAGGTTGAACTGGTCCTCCCAGCGGAACTCGAACCGCGCGCGGCTGAGGGCGTCGTCCCACATGCGGGCGGTCGGGTGGCCCTTGGCCAGGTCGGCGGCGTGGGCGGCGATCTTGTAGGCGATCACCCCCTGCTTGACGTCCTCGCGGTCGGGCAGGCCGAGGTGCTCCTTGGGCGTCACGTAGCAGAGCATGGCGGTGCCGAACCAGCCGATCATGGCCGCGCCGATGGCGCTGGTGATGTGGTCGTAGCCGGGGGCGATGTC
>CANJMO010000003.1 GCA_947475845.1 Caulobacteraceae bacterium
GGAAGACGTCATGACGGTCATCGACCCGATCGCCTTCACCAAGCCGTGGGTGATCACCCGCCTGTACGACCTGAAGCCCACCTGGGAGATCACCGAGTACATCTGCGAGGAAAACAACCGCAACCCGCTCAACGCTGACGGCTCCACCGCCACCGGCGCCATCCTCAACCAGTAGCCTTCAGAGCCGGGCCGGCCTTCGGGCCGGTCCGGTTTTTGCCGACTCGCGCCCATGAAAAAAGCCCTGGCCTCGCGGCCAGGGCTTTTGCTTTGTCGCTGTGGGCGAAGCTTAGGTCTTGGCGCCGCCGACCACCTTGCCGTTGACGGTGGCGGTCATCAGCGAACCACCCGGAGTGCCATCCTTGAGGGGGTGCACGTTGATCTGGGCCTTGTCGCCGGGCTTCAGCGAAGAGCGCGACCAGCCTTGACGGCCGAGGCCGTTGGGGCTGGTGGCTTCCACCGACCACTCGATGTCTTTGCCGGAGACGGGGTCCTTCACCATGATCTGGATCCAGGCGTGGGGATTGGTCCACTGGAATTCCTTGATGGTGCCATCGAGGAGCATGGTCTTCTGGCTGTCGAACATCGCAAACGAGTGGTGCGCGACCGCGGGAGCGGCGGCCAGGGCGACGGCGGCCAGGCCGGCCAGGAGCAGCACTTTTTGGGTCTTTTGGCGCATCGGGTGTCCTTCCTCAGTTATTCAGCATTGATAGCGATTAATTGTGTTGGTCTTACGGCTTCGAACTGTTGGCGTGGCCTCTGTTCCGCGAATACTCCGCGGGCGCGTCAGAGGCGCAAGCGAGGCAAGAACAACAAATCGCAGCGTGAAGCATCAGGTTGTGATTTCATCAGAAATCGGCTGTTTATTCAAGAGCCCGCGCCCTGAATGGCGAAATGAAGAGGCTGATTTAATATGTTTTTGGTCTCCGCCCCTCGTATTGAATTTATTTTTCATGCGAGGTGAGGTTTATGTGATTTCTAACGTCTTATTATAGACAAGAGGGATTCTAATCCTCCGAGCAGGGATAAGGGAACGGATGTCCAAACGGGCAAACCTTGTCGCGTGTCTGCTGAGCAGCATCGCGATATTAGGTCTGGTCGATACCCCCTCAGCCAACGCTCAATCGGCGCAGACCTACAACATCGCGCCCAAGCCGTTGGTGACCGCGCTCAAGGACTTCACCGCCCAGAGCCATGAACAACTGCTGGCCACCGGCGAACTGATCAACGGCAAGTCCTCGCCCGGGGTCTCGGGCCTGAACGATGCCGCCACTGCCCTGGCCAGGCTGCTGGAAGGCACCGGCCTGACCTTTCGCCGCTCGGGGCGCATCTTCCTGATCGTGAAGAGCGGCGAACCGCCAGCGCCGCCGAGGGCCGTCGCCGCCGCCCAGATTCAGGCGCAGCCCGCCTCCCCGCCCCTGTTCGCGCTGCATTCCGCCTCGGTCACCTCGCAGAACCTTGAAGAGATCGTGGTGACCGCCTCGCGGGTGCGCAGCGGCTTCTCGGCGCCGACCCCGACGGCCATGATCGGCCAAGCCCAGATGCAGACCCGCGGCGCCACCAACGTCGCCGACGTGATCAACGAGGCGCCGCAGTTCAAGGCCACCCACACGGCCACCTCCACCACCCGCAGCTCGGGCTTTCCCGGGGGCACTTTCCTCGATCTGCGCGGCCTGAACGGCAACGACTCCCTGGGTGTCGCGCGGACCCTGGTGCTGGTGGACGGACGCCGCTTCACTCCGACCACCGCCAACATGCAGGTCGATCTGAACATGATCCCCTCCAGCCTGCTGGACCGCACGGAGGTGGTCACCGGGGGCGCGTCGGCGGCGTGGGGTTCGGACGCGGTGGCGGGGGTCGCCAACCTGATCCTCAAGGACCAGCTGCAGGGCGTGCAGGGGGCGGTCGGCTACGGCGTAACCGATAAAAGCGACTATCGCGAATACTCGGCTAATCTTGCGGCAGGGACGGGTTTTGCTGGCGGACGCGGGCACGTCATCGCCGGTTTCGACTACGTCAACAACGGCGGCGTCGGCGACCCCATGCGCACGCGCGACTGGGGTCGGCTCAATCCGGGCTCGCTGATCCTGCCCTCGACCCGAGCCGGCGGTTTGCCGCAGAAGATCACCGCCAACGGCGTGACGGTGTCCAATCGTATGACCCCCGGCGGGGTAATCGTCGGCGGCCCGCTGGCCGGGACCATGTTCCTGCCCGGCGGCCAGACCGCCCAATTCGTGGCCGGACCGATCATCGGCGGCAACCAGATGCTGTCGGTCCCCGGGGCCAGCAACGCCGACGTGACCATCAACGGCGGCTCGCACCTGGCCGACGCCTTGGAGCGGCACACCTCGCTGATCCGCCTGAACTACGACCTGACCAGCCGGGTCACGGGCTATGTCGAGCTTTCGGAAGGCGGATCGCGCAAGAACGGCCTGACCGGCCAGCGCCGGGACGACGGCTCGATCACTGTCCAGCGGGACAACGCCTTCCTGCCGGAGACTGTGCGCGCGGCGATGGCCGCCAACAACCTCAGCACGATCACAGTGGGCCGTATCGCCAACGACCCCGGCTATGGCGAGAGCGGGCGCGGCGGCGGCTACTACAAGCGTTACACCAAGCTGGAGCTGCAGCGGATCGTGGGCGGGCTGAAGGGGTCGTTCGGTTCCAGTTGGAACTGGGACAGCTACGTCGAGGCCGGTCGCTCCCACTACATCTCGCAGGGCCAGGCGACGATCCAGCCCAACTACTTCGCCGCCATCGACGCGGTGAAGGACGCCGACGGCGCCATCGTCTGCCGCCCCGGCGCGGCCCTGGCGCTGGCGGCGCCCGGCTGCGCGCCGTTCAACATCTTCGGTCAGGGCTCGCCCTCGCAGGCGGCGATCAACTATGTGCTGACCTACGGCGTGAACAACCTGACCCTGGACGAGCTGGCCGGCGCCGCCACCCTCAGCGGCGACCTGTTCACCCTGCCGGCCGGGCCGGTCTCGGTGGCGGTCGGGCTGGAGTACCGCCGCAACGGCGTCAACAGCGTAGTCAGCGCCGACTCGCAGGCCGGGCGACTGGACACCTCGGCGTTCCAGCCTATCCACGGCGAACTGCACGACGAGGAGATCTACGCCGAAGCGGTGATCCCGCTGCTGAAGGACCTGCCCTTCGCCCACCACGCCGAGTTCAACGCGGCCGTACGCGAGACCAACTATTCAACCAGCGGCGCGGTGACCACCTGGAAGGTCGGCGCGACCTTCGAGCCGACCGAGGATTTCCGGCTGCGCTTCACCCGCTCGCGCGACATCCGCGCGCCCAACCTCAACGAGCTCTACCAGAAGGGCCAGGGCAATTTCGCCACGGTGATCAATCCGATCACCGGCCTGTCCGGACAAATCCTGACCACCCAGGTCGGCAATCTGAAGCTGAAGCCCGAGGAGGCGGACACCGTCACTGGCGGGATCGTGTTTCAGCCGACCTTCTTCCGCGGCTTTCGCGCCTCGGTCGACTACTACAGCATCAAGATCAACGGCGTGATCGCCGCCCTGCTGCCGCAGCAGATCGTCGACCAATGCACCGCCGGCAACCAACTGTTGTGCAGCGACATCGAGCTGAACGGCTCGACGGTGACGCGGATCACCATCCACGCCCTGAACTTCAACAAGCTGGAAACCTCAGGCTTCGACCTGGTGATGGCCTATAGGGCCCCGCCGGACTTCCTGCGCATTCCGGGGGTGATCACGCTGGGCGCCCTGGGCACCAACACCCTGCATCAGAAGACCACCAATATCGTCGGGGCCATCGACCGCGCCGGCCAGACCTCGCCCAAGTGGTCGTGGAACCTGCAGACTACCTATGACATCGGCCTCTGGAGCGCCAACGCCCAGGTCCGCTACGAGAGCGGCATCCTGATCGATGCGACATTTCTGGACCCCAGCGACAGCGGCTACAACGCCGCCGCCCTGTTCAGCACCAACAAGAACCACCAGCCGGACGCGACCTATCTGAACCTGTCGCTGTCCTACACGGTGGCTGACAACGGCGGGCGCCAGGTGCAGGTCTACGGCGTGGCAAACAATGTGTTCGACAGCGAACCGCCGCCGGGGTCGAGCAACACCAACAACAACTCCTCGCCCTACGACTTGATTGGGGAGCTTTCCGCATGGGCGTGCGCTTCAAATATTGAAGCCTGCCGTCAGCTAGGGCTCAGGGGGGCGTCAGATTTTCCCTTTCCCCGTCCTTGTCGATGAGGGATTGCCAAGCTTGGCCACGTATTCCCTGACGTGCATCTTCGCAGCCGTCCTGGAAGCGGGACGATTCAGCACGACAGACAAAAACAAGTCGTCTAACCGGGGGATATCCATGTCCAAACAACTCATCCGCGCAGCCCTGCTGCTGACCTGTTCGGCAGCCGGCCTGCTGGCTCTGCCGAGCCGGGCCGCCGCCCAAGGCGCCAGCGTCGACAGCGTCGTCGTCACCGGCCAGCGCACGTCGGAACTGGTGCAGCCCGCCGCCACCGGCAGCCGCCTGGGCATCACCGTCCTGGAAACGCCCGCCTCGGTCGAGGTGCTGTCGGGCGAGTTGATCCGTTCACGCGGCGACCTGTCGATCGTCGACGCCGTGACCCGCGCCACCGGCGTGACCACCGCGGCCAACGGCGGCAACGGCGGCACCGGCCTGTCGGTGCGCGGCTTCACCGACCAGGGGTCGGTCATGCAACTCTATGATGGCATCCGCCTGTATCCCGGGGCCGGCACCGTCACCTTCCCGTTCGACCCGTGGACCGTGGACCGCATCGAGGTGCTGCGCGGCCCGGCCTCGGTGCTGTTCGGCCAGGGCGCCATCGGCGGCGTGATCAACGTCATCCCGCGCAAGCCGACCCAGACCGAAGTCATCGAAGGCGAAGCCGGCTACGGCAGCGAGAATACCTGGCACATCTCGGCGGAAGCCGGCGCGCCGATCGCCAAGGACCTGGCCGCCCGTCTCGACGTCAGCGCGCGCGGTTCGGACGGCTGGGTCAACAACGGCAAGTCCTCCAGCCAGGCCCTGTCGGCGTCGGTGCGCTGGGCCCCCAGCGACCGCCTGGCCATCACCCTGTCCGAGGATTACGGGGTGCAGGATCCGATGGACTATTACGGCGTGCCCGCCCGCGCGGACGGCAGCTTCGACACCCGCCTGCGCAAGCAGAACTACGAGGTGGCCGACAGCGTCATCCACTACATCGACAACCAGACGCGGGTTAAGGCCGAGTGGCAGGCGACCGACGCCATCAGCCTGACCAACACCGTCTACCGGCTGACCAGCGACCGCACTTGGCACAACCTGGACACCTATGCCTTCAACGGCCCGAACCGCATGGACCGCACCGACTTCTTCGGCGGCGAGCATCATCAGACCCAGATCGGCGATCAGGCGAACCTGCTGCTGAAGAGCAAGTTCGGCACGGTCGAGAACAACCTGGTGGTCGGGCTGGACGTCAACAACATCCGTTTCCAGCACGTCAACAACTTCACCTTCGTCGACACCTCATTCTGCTGCGACGCCTACGACACGGTGCCGGTGCTGGGCTTCAATCCCGGCCGGTTCATCAGCCCGGCCTATATCCTGCCGGCCTATCGTACCGAGACCAATCAGCTGGCCTTGTTCCTGGAAGACCGGATCAAGCTGACCGAGCAGCTGTCGATCGTCGGCGGTGTGCGCCGCGAGCACGCCAATGTGCGGCGCTACTCCAACACCTACACTCCGGCTCTGGTCCCCACCGGATCAGTGCAGGCGTTCAGCAAGAACCTCGACAACACCTCGGGACGGATCGGCGTGGTCTACCAGCCGGTCCCGTCGTCCTCGATCTACGCCCAGTACACCACCGGCACCGACCCGTTGGGCTCCCTGATCACCACCAACGCCTCGCAGATCAACTTCACCCTGGCCACCGCGCGCCAGGTCGAGATCGGCTACAAGCAGTCGTTCATGGGCGGGCGCGGTGAGTTCAGCATCGCCGCCTATGACATTGTCAAAAACAACCTTCTGACCCGCGACTTCTCCGCCCCGGGGCTGGTGCAGCAGATCGGCGGCCAGTCGTCGCGCGGCGTCGAAGTCTCGCTGGCCGTGCCGGTCGCCGAGAAGTTCACGGTCGAGGCCAACGCGGCGGTGCTGAACGCCCGGTTCGACAAGTTCAACGAGAACGTCAGCGGTGTGCTGACATCGCGCAGCGGCAAGCATCCGACCAATACGCCCAACGTCTCCAGCAACCTTTGGCTGACCTACACCCCCGTGACCAAGCTGCGCCTGCAAGCGGGCGTGCGCTACGTCGGCCAGGAATTCACGGACAACGCCAACACCGCCGCCAACCGACTGCCGGACTATGTGGTGGTGGACATGGGAGCCAGCTATGCGGTGAGCGACAAGGTGCAGGTGCGGCTGAATGTCTACAACCTGGCCGATAAGCTGTACGCCACCAACGCCTACAACGCCGGCACCTGGATCCTCGGCCGGCCGCGTTCGGTTGACGTGACCATCAGCGCCCGGTTCTAGTCCGGGCATGGCGGAGGGGCTGGCCAGGATCAAACGGGACGCGCTGCGCTGGTCGGTGACAATCCACCGATGGACCGGCGTGGTGACGTGCGTGTTCTTCCTGGTCTGGTTCCTGAGCGGCGCGATCATGGTGTTCTGCCCCTTCCCTTCCCTGGGCAAGGCGCAGCGCCTGGTGCTGGCCGAGCCGGTCAATTCGGCGGCGGTAACGATGTCGCCGTCGCAAGCGTTCGGGGACGACGCGGCCGCCATGCGGACCGTGAAACTGGTCAGCATCGCCGGCGCTCCACTCTATGTCGGCGCACCGCGATCCGGGCCGCCCGTGGTGCGTTCGGCGCGCTCGGGCGCCCTGGTGCGCGGCCTGACGCCGGCCCAGGCCAAGGCCACGGCGGAGTACTTCGGGCGCGCGCCGGCTTTGTCGGTCAGCAAACCGTTGAACTACGACCAGTGGCTGGTCAATTCCAGCTACAACGCCGGGCGACCGTTCTACCGGGTGCGCCTGGCTGGCCCGACCCGCACCGACCTTTATGTGGCCAGCCGCACAGGCGAAATCTACCAGCGCACCACCGCCGTGGAGCGCGGCTGGGCCTGGCCCGGATCGATCATTCATTGGGCCTACTACACCGTGCTGGCCCAACACCGACAGCTGTGGAACCAGGTCTGCTGGTGGGGCTCTCTGTTCGCCTTCGCCGTGGCGATCCTCGGAATGATCCTGGGGGTCGAGCGCTGGCTCGCCGTTCGCAGGGCGGGCAAGCTGTCCCCTTTCCCGCAGCAGTGGATGCGCTGGCACCACATCTCGGGCCTGTTCGCCGGAACTCTGGTGCTGACCTGGATGGGCTCGGGCTGGCTGTCCAACGACGGCCATCGCTTCTTCTCCGACAGCGCGCCGGCGGGCGATGTGCAGGCCCGTTACGACGGCCCGCGCGATACCGCTGGCTACGACCGCATCGTCGACGCCCGTTTCTCGCGCGCCACCGAGGTGGCTTACGTCAATGTGGCCGGGGCGGCCTATCTGGTCGGGCGCGGCGGCGAGCTGAACAAACCGATCGTGATGCAAGCGCGCACGGGTCAGGCGACCGACGCCATGCCCCTGGCGCAGATCAACGGCGGCGTCGCGGCGGCCTGGCCCGGCGCTCCGGCGCCGAGTGCGGTTGCGCCCAACGACTTCTACGGCAAGGCCGAGGGCGTGCCGGCGCGGGCCCTACGCTTCGAGATTCCCGGCGCCGAAAAGCTGCGAGTCTACGTCGATCGGGACACCGGCGCGGTGGCTGCGGTGATGAACGGCTCGCGGCGGGCATCGGCGTTTTTCTACTACGGCCTGCATACCCTGCAGCTGCCGGGGCTGATCGGCCGCGAGACGCTGCGCAAGACCATCGAATGCCTGCTGCTGCTGATCGGCGCCTCGGTTGCCCTGACCGGCGTGGTGCTCGGCTATTCGCGGATCAAGCAGACCGCCGAGGACGCGCGCGGAAGCTAGGCGACGAACAGGTTGTCGAGGTGGACCTTCAGCACCCGGCTCATGTCCAGCGGTGACGCCTCTGCAAACACGCCCTGCCAGATCAGTCCCATGATCATCGGCGCCATGACCAACTGGGGAAACTCAGCCACCCCGGGATTGCGCAACTCGCCAGCCGCCGCGGCGCGCTGGAGAAGGCCGCGCAGCAGTTCCAGGGTCGGCTCGACCACCTCGCGCCGATAGCGCTCGCCCAGGCGCGGGAAGCGGATCGCTTCGGAGATCAGCAGGCGCAGCACTGGCCCGGTCGCACCGCTGAACACTTCCTGCAGCATGGCGGTGAGAAGCGGCTCCATCATCGAGCGTAGGGGCCCCGCCCCACCGGCGGCCATGCGGCCGCGGATGCGCTCGGCCAGGGGCGCCATGTGGGCGGAGATGACGCCTTCGAACAGCTGCTCCTTGTCCGGGAAGCTGAGGTAGACGGTGCCCTTGGCCACGCCGGCGCGTTTGGCGATGTCCTCGACGCGGGCGGCGGCGAAGCCCTTGGCGACGAACTCGTCCTTGGCGGCGGCGAGGATCGCCTCGCGGCGGGCTTCGGCCATCTGGGTGCGGCGGTTGATGGGCGAAGTGCTCATGCCTAGTCCAGGGTGGTGCGCGATCGGGCCAGGGCGAGGCCGGAGATGACCAGGACGATGGCAGTCAGGGCGGCGAGGTTCGGGCCCATGTCAGCCAGCACCTGATCCTTGAGCAGGGCGCCGCGGACGATGCGCAGGAAGTGAGTGATCGGAATGCACTCGCCCAGCGCCCGCGCCCAGTTGGGCAGACGAACGGGGGGATGTCAGGCAGCCGGAGCGACCGGGCGGATCGGTTTGCCGTCGATGAAGGCCAGGATGTCCTCGACGATCTGGCTGTAGAACAGGGCGTAGTTTTCCTGGGTCACATAGCCGATGTGGGGAAGCAGGACGGTGCGCGGAGCGCTGCGGAGGGGGTGGTCCGTCGGCAACGGTTCTTGATCATAAACGTCGAGGCCGGCGCCGCCGATGGTCCCAGCCTTGAGTGCGGCCAGCAGGGCCGCCTCGTCGACGATCGGGCCGCGCGAGGTGTTGATCAGAAAGGCTGTGGGCTTCATCGCCGCCAGCTCCTTGGTCCCGATCAGGCCTGTGGTGCGGGCCGACAGGATCAGATGGATGGTCAGGTAGTCGCAGCGCGCCATCAGGTCGCCCAGCGAAGAAGCCAGTTCGGCACCATGCTCGGCCGCCTTGTCCGCCGTCAGGTTCTGGCTCCAGGCCAGCAGGTTCATGCCGAACGCCTTGCCCACGGTGGCCATCATCTGGCCAAGCCGGCCGAGGCCGAGGACGCCGAGGGTCCGGCCCGAGAGGCTGGAGCCGACCTCCAGTTGCCAGCCGCCTTGGCGGACCGAACGGTCCTCGGCGATCACACCCCGGGCCAGGGCCAGGATCAGCGCCCAGGCGGCTTCGGGAGCGCCGTTGGTCAGGCTCTGGGTGCCGCTGACGACGATGCCGCGCGCGGTGGCGGCCGCCACATCGACGGAAGCGTTGCGCATGCCGGTGGTGATGATCAGCTTCAGATTGGGCAAGGCCTCGATCAACGCCGCCGGCATCGGGGTACGCTCGCGCATCAGCACCACGACGTCGAATGGTGCCAGACGCGCGGCCAGATCTTCTGCATTGATCAGGTCACGGAACACCACGACCTCGGCCTTAGCCTGGACCGCGGACCAGTCGGCGCTGGTCAGGGCCACGCCTTGATAGTCGTCCAGGACCGCGATGCGCATGACGCCTCCACACATTTTCCGGGCTTCCGATTCCGCCGGTTGGTGTATCGGGTTTTCAGACGGCAACCTATCGCCCAGGCTCGGCGATTTTTGAAGGTTCGACATGCGACTGCTGGTTCTTCCGGGCGACGGCATCGGTCCGGAGATCACCGCCGCCACGGTGACGGTGTTGGAGGCGGTCTCGCGGCGGTTCGAGCTGGGGCTCGTGCTCGATCATGACGTCGTCGGCCACGCCAGCCTGAAGGTCCACGGGGCCACGGTGCGTCCCGAACTGCTGGACATGGCCCGCGCCAGCGACGGCGTGGTGCTCGGCCCCACCGCCACCTTCGATTTCAAGGACGAGGCCAAGGGCGAGATCAACCCTTCGATGTTCTTCCGCAAGAACCTCGACCTGTTCGCCAATATCCGCCCTTCGCGCACCTATCCGGGCCTGCCGACCCGCTTCAACCCGTTCGACCTGGTGGTGGTGCGCGAGAACACCGAAGGCTTCTATGCCGACCGCAACATGGCCCAGGGCAATGGCGAGATCCTGGTCACCGACGACGTGTCGATCGCCCTGCGCCGGATCACCCGTCAGTGCTGCGCCCGCATCGCCCGCGCCGGGTTCGAGCTGGCGGCGCGCCGCGGCAAACACGTCACGTTGGTGCACAAGGCCAATGTGCTGAAGATCACCGACGGCATGTTCCTGGAGGAGTGCCGCAAAGTCGCCGCCGAATTCCCGGACGTGAAAGTCGATGACCTGATCGTCGACGCCATGATGGCCCACGCCATCCGCGCGCCCGAGCGGTTCGATGTGATCGTCACCACCAATATGTTCGGCGACATCCTCTCGGACCTGACCGCCGAGATGTCGGGCAGTCTCGGCCTCGGCGGCTCGATCAACGCCGGGACCGACCACGCCATGGCCCAGGCCTCGCACGGATCGGCGCCGGATATCGCTGGACGCGACATCGCCAATCCCTTCTCCTTGATCCTGTCTTGCGCCCTGCTGCTGGACTGGCACGGGCGCCGCAAGGGGCTGCCGGTGTTCGAAGCAGCGGCAAATGCGATCGATACGGCGGTCGAGCAAGCCTTGGCGACAGGGGAAGTCACCCCCGATGTCGGCGGCAAGCTGGGGACCAGAACGACGGGCGAGGCGCTGGCGGCGCGGCTGCTGGCGGCCTGAGGAACGAGAATAACGAGCGGGCCTGGCCCGCCGGGGGAGCGAGACATGGACGCGGTGCTCGACAGAGCTGTGCGCAAGGCGGGCTGGCGGTTCATGCCCCTGCTGCTGACCGGCTATGTGCTCAACTACATGGACCGCAACAGCGTCGGCTTCGCCGGTCTGACCATGAACCAGGACCTTGGGATGACCGCGTCCCAGTTCGGCTTGGCGGCGGGCATCTTCTTCATCAGCTACTGCCTGTGCGAAGTGCCCAGCAACGTCATCCAGTACCGGATCGGCGCGCGGCTGTGGCTGTCGCGGATCATGATCACCTGGGGACTGGCGTCGGCCGCCACCGCCTTCGTCATTGGACCCAAAAGCTTCTATGCGGCCCGGTTCATTCTCGGCATCGCAGAGGCCGGGTTCTTTCCCGGGGTGGCCTATTTCGTGGCCGCCTGGTTCCCGCACAAGGAGCGCACGCGCATCTACGGCTGGCTGCTGCTGGGCATTCCGCTGTCGTCCGTGATCGCCGGACCGATCTGCAGCCTGCTGCTGCAGATGGACGGCATCCTCGGCTTCGCCGGCTGGAAATGGATGTTCGTGCTGGTGTCCCTGCCCTGCACCGTACTCGGCTTCGTCGCCCTCAAGGTGCTGTGCGACAGCCCGGCTCAGGCGACGTTTCTGACCGACGAGGAACGCACGGCGCTGCAGAACGCCTTGGCCGCCGAAGAGAAGCTGCGGGACAAGAAGAGCCTGTGGGAAACGCTGAAGGACAAGCGCATCCTGATCCTGGCGGCGACCCATTTCGGCTTCACCTTGGGTTCCTACGCCATCACCATCTGGCTGCCGCAGATCATCAAGGAATTCCACCTGACCAACCTGCAGGTCGGGTTCACCTCCTCGGTGCCCTACATCTTCGCCTCGGTGGTGATGCTGTGGTGGACCGCCCGTGTCGGCCGCAAGGGCTACACCATCCCCAACATCGTGGTCGGCTGCGCCTTGGCGGCGGCGGGGCTGTGGTGGGCGGTGATCTCGACTCATTCGCTGGTGATGTCGCTGGCGGCGATCACCATCGGCCTGACCGGCATGGTGGCGGCGCGGGCGCTGCTGTGGACCCTGCCCTCCAAGTTCCTCACGGGGCTCGCAGCCTCCAGCGGCATCGCCTTCGTCAACAGCGTGGGCACTACCGGGGGCTTCGTCGGTCCGTACATGATGGGCGTACTGAAGGACGCCACCGGCTCGTTCCAGACCGGCGTGGCGGTGCTGGCCGGGATCATGATGTTCAGCGGCGCCTGCGCCCTGTGGCTCAGGCGCTATATCAAGGATGACTGAGGCGATGATGACACGGCGGGAGCTTGGCATGGCGGCAGGCGCGACGACCCTGGCGGTGGCCACGAATGCGGGCGCGCAAGGCAAGCGGCGGATGCAGGTGCCTCCGCTGACCTGCGACGTGCACGTCCATATCATCGGCCCGCCGGACAAGTACCCGTTCATCCCCGACCGCGCCTACACCCCGCCGCAGGCCTCGGTCGCAGACTTGAGGGCCATGCGCGTCCGGGCCGGCAATCAGCGCAATGTGCTGGTGCAGCCGAGTTTCTACGGGACCGACAACCGCTGCATGATTGACGCCCTGACTGAGCTGGGCGCCAGCGCGCGTGGCGTGGCGGTGGTGGCGGACGATATTTCCGACGCCGCCCTGGCCGACATGGACCGGCGCGGCGTGCGGGGCGTCCGCCTGAACCTGGCCACCACCGGGTTCAGCAACATGCAGGCGGTGAAGGAGCAGATCGCCCTGATGGGCCGGCGGCTGAAGCCGCTGAACTGGCACATTCAGATCTTCACTTCGCTGGACAATGTGGTGGCCCTGGCTCCGGTGATCGAGACGTCGGCCGTGCCGGTCGTGCTCGACCATTTCGCCCTGGCCGCGGCGGCCAAGGGACCCGGCCAGCCGGGGTTCGAGGTGCTGACGCGGCTGGTCAAGGGCCAGGCCTGGGTCAAGCTGTCGGCGCCGTACCGGATCAGCGACCATCCGCCGGCCTATGCCGACGTGACGCCGATCGCCCGCGCTCTGATCGCCGCCAATCCGGCGCAGATGCTGTGGGGCAGCGACTGGCCGCATACGACGCGGGCGCCGGGCAAGGGGCCGCTCGATATCCACCCGTTCCTGGTGCAGGACGAGGCGGCGACGCTGGACCTACTGGTGGACTGGGCGCCCGATGCGAAGACGCGCCAGGCCATCCTGGTGGACAACCCGGCGCGGCTCTACCGCTTCTAGCTAGCGGACCTTCTTCATCCAGGCGAACAGCGGGGTCTCGACTTCCTTGTCGTCGCTGTTGATCGCCGACACCTCGGAGATGTGGCTCTCCATCTTGTTGACCTGGAAGCGCGGGCAGCGGCCCTGCTTGCACATCAAGTCGCGGAGCATCTCGCCCGCCTCGACCGTACGCTCGGGGTCGAGCTCGGCGGTGGTCACGTAGAGCGGGATCTTCAGCGCCTTGAAGCCCGGCAGTTGCGAGTGGGCCAGTTGCACGGCCGGATCGACCGGCGGCGGGCCCGCAGGCGCACCGCCCGCCGCGCGGGCCGCGGCGATGGCCGCCGCGCCGCCGTCGCCGGGACCCTGACGCGCCGAGTTGACCGCCTTGCCTTGCAGCGGGGCGAGGTTGTAGCCGCCCGACATCAGCACCGCGGCCTTCACGCCCAGGCCGTCAGGCCCCCAGGTATCCTTGTGGGTCAGGTAGTTGGACAGGGCGCCGGCGCCGGCCGACTGGCCCCAGATGATGATGCGGTTGGGGTCGCCGCCGTAGCGGGCGATGTTCTTGCGAACCCACTGGATGGTGTTGGAGACGTCCTTGGCGCCCGCGTCCCACTCGCGCGAGGCGCGGCGCTCGGTGCTGACCCCGACCATACCCTCGCGCACGGTGGCCAGCATGATGTTGTCGTAGAACGGGCGGCCATTGGGATAGTCGACCTGCTTGTTGCCGCCACCGCCCGAGACATAGATCATCACCGGCTTGAGCCTGGCGCTTTTGGCCGTCGGCGTGGCCACGTCGAGGATTTCGCGCGGATCGGGACCGTAGTGGATGTTGCGGGTGAAGTAGGCTCCGGAATAGGACTGGTTGGCCAGGATCGGACCGTAGATGAAGGTGGTGCCGGGCGCGTCGACGACCCGGCCGATGGCCACCAGCTTGGCGTAGACATCGGGCGGCGGGACCGCGTGGGCGCCCGTACAAGCCAGGACGGCCGCCATGGCCGCGCCGAACGCCACTGCCGGTTTGAACATCTTCATGGTCGCCTCCGCCCTATCCGCCTCTTGCTGGGCGGACCTAAGTTATGCGCGCCAGGACTTCGCCCAGCTTGCCGATCATTTCGTCGATCTGCACCTTGCTCACGATCAGCGGCGGCGACAAGGCGATGATGTCGCCGGTGACGCGGATCAGCAGGCCCTCGTCGAAACAGGCGTGGAAGATTTCAGTGGCCCGGCGGCCCGGCGCGCCCTGGCGCGGCTGAAGTTCGATGCCGGCGACAAGGCCGAGATTGCGGATGTCGATCACGCCCGGCGCATCGGCGAGGCTGTGCACGGCGTCCTGCCAGTAGCCTTCCAGGTCGAGCGCCCGCTGGAACAAGCCCTCCTCGACATAAACGTTGAGCGTGGCGATGGCGGCGGCGCAGGCCAGGGGGTGGGCGGAATAGGTGTAGCCATGGGCGAATTCGATGCTGGGGCTGGAAGCGGAGCCGATGATGGCGTCGTGCACGGCGCGGCTGGCGGCGACGGCGCCCATCGGCACGGCGGCGTTGGTCAGGCCCTTCGCGCAGGTGAGGATGTCCGGCGTGACGCCGAAGCGCTCGGCGGCGGTAGCGTGACCGAGGCGGCCGAAAGCGGTGATCACTTCGTCGAAGATCAGCAGGATGCCATGACGGGCAGTGGCCTCGCGCAGACGCTGCAGATAGCCGAGCGGCGGGATCAGGACGCCGGTCGATCCGGCGACGGGCTCGACAATCACCGCGGCGATGGTTTCGGCGCCGTGCAGGGCGACGACGCGCTCGACCTCGTCGGCCAGATCATTGGCGGCGGCGGGCTGGCCGCGCGTAAAGGCGTTCGATGGGCTGTGCGTGTGGGCGATGTGATCGACGCCGGGCAGCTGGATAAAGGCGCGGCGGTTGCCGACGATGCCGCCGACCGAAACCCCGCCGAAGTTGACGCCGTGATAGCCGCGTTCGCGGCCGATCAGACGGGTGCGCGTCCCCTGGCCGATGGAGCGCTGATAGGCCAGGGCCATCTTCAGGGCGGTGTCGGCCGACTCCGAACCGGAATTGGTGAAGAAGATGCGGTCCAGCCCCACGGGCATGATCGCCGCCAGCCGGGTGGCGGCTTCGAACGCCAAGGGGTGGGCCAGCTGGAAGGTCGGGGCGAAATCGAGCGCCGCGGCCTGAGCCTGGATCGCCTCGGTGATCTTCGCTCGCCCGTGCCCGGCGTTGACGCACCACAGGCCCGAGGTGGCGTCCAGCAGCCGCCCCCCATCCGGGGTGAGATAGTGCATGCCCTTGGCCGAAGCCAAAAGGCGCGGATTGGACTTGAACGCCCGGTTGTCGGTAAACGGCATCCAGAAGGCGTCGGTGTCCATTGCCATGGCCTTATCGCAGGGTCGGGATGACGAAGCTCTGATCGGTAACCGGCCCGCCCTTGGGCCAGCGCGCGGTGACGGTCTTGGTGCGGGTGAAGAAGCGGATGCCGTCCATGCCGTACTGGTTCAGGTCTCCGAAGCCAGAGCGCTTCCAGCCGCCGAAGGAGTGATAGGACACCGGCACCGGGATCGGCACGTTGATGCCGACCATGCCGACCTCGACCTGCGAGACGAACTCGCGCGCCGCGTCGCCGTTGCGGGTGAAGATGGCGACGCCGTTGCCGTACTGATGCTTGGAGGCAAGATCGATCGCCGCCTCGACCGTGGGCGCGCGCACGATCTGCAGCACGGGGCCGAAGATTTCGTCCTGATAGGTTTGCATGTCGGGGGTCACCCGGTCGAACAGGGTCGGGGCCAGGAAATAGCCGTCCTCGTGGCCCTGAAGCTTGAAGCCGCGTCCGTCGATGACCAGCTCGGCGCCTTCGTCCACGCCCATCTGGATGTACTGCTCGATCTTGGCCTTGTGCGCGGCGCTGACCACCGGGCCATAGTGCGCCTCGGCGTCCGTGGACACGCCTACGCGAAGGGCCTCGATGGCCGGGATCAGCTTGGCGCGCAGGGCTTCGGCGGTGGCTTCACCGACCGGCACCACCACCGGCAGGGCCATGCAGCGTTCGCCGGCCGAACCGTAGGCCGCGCCCATGATGTCGGCCACGGTCTGATCGAGGTCAGCGTCGGGCAGGACGATGCCGTGGTTCTTGGCCCCGCCCATGCACTGCATGCGCTTCCCGGCGGCCGCGCCGCGTGCATAGACCTGCTGGGCGATGTCGGAGGAGCCGACGAAGCTGACCGCCTTGATGTCCGGATGATCGAGGATGGCGTCGACCACGACCTTGTCGCCGTGAACGACATTGAGGATGCCAGGCGGCAAGCCTGCCTCGATGGCCAGTTCGGCCAGCCGCACGCCGGTCGACGGGTCGCGCTCGGACGGCTTGAGGATGAAGGCGTTGCCGCAGGCGATGGCGGGGGCCAGCATCCACAGTGGGATCATGGCCGGGAAGTTGAACGGGGTGATCCCCGCCGCCACGCCCAGCGGCTGGCGCAGGGAATAGACGTCGATACCGGGCCCCGCGCCCTCCGTGTACTCGCCCTTCATCAGGTGCGGGACGCCGCAGGCGAATTCGACCACGTCCAGACCGCGCTGGATGTCGCCCTTGGCGTCGGAAACGACCTTGCCGTGCTCGCTGGCCAGCAGATGGGCCAGGGCGTCCATATTGGCTTCGATCAGGCGCTTGAACTCGAACATCACCCGCGCCCGGCGCTGGGGGTTCATCGCCGCCCAGGCGGGCTGAGCCGCCTTGGCGCTAGCCACGGCGCGTTCCAGCATGGCGGCGTCGGCCAGCTCCACCCACGCCTGCTGACGGCCGATGTTGGGATCGTAGACATCGCCGCGGCGCGCCTGCGGGCCTGCCGAAACCGAAGACCCGTCGATGAAGTGGCTGATAGCGCGCATGAAACTCTCTTGGAACGGCTGACGGCGGCATCGTAGCCCGGCTTAAACCCCCTGCCCACCGGACGATATCCGGCTAGTCCCAATGGCCAGAGATTCAACCTGGGCTTGAGTTAATGGGAATTAAGGTGCAGCTTGCTCAACCTACAGGGGAGTTCCTGCGATGCGGGCCTACACCTTCTATCTGTATGGCCATGACGGCGGACTGCTCGCCTCGATGACGGCGATGCTGGGCCACGACGAGCACGCCAGGACGCGGGCTTTCGCTACCCTGTGCGCCCATCTCGGCTGCAACGAGATCGAGATTTGGGAAGAGCGCCGCTACGTTGGCCAGAGCCGGCTTCCGCATGGCGAGTTTCCCAACTATGACGCAGACATCGTCCCCGCCCCGCGACGGCAGGCCGGACTAGCCCAGGCGCGCGGCCACTAGGACGGAGTCCGCAAGCCGCCACCGGCGGACTGGCGTGACAGCGGCGGCTGCGCAAGACTAGGCTTCATGCGGACCCTGTCCCTGGCCCAGGCCCGGCGGATCGCCCTGGCCGCCCAGGGTTTCGCCGACCCCCGTCCGACCGGCGCGATCACCCAGCGCCATCTGGCCAGGGTGCTGGACCACATCGCTCTGCTGCAAATCGACTCCGTCAATGTCGTCAGCCGGGCCCACTACCTGCCGCTGTTCTCGCGCCTGGGCGCCTATCCGCGCGCGCTGCTGGACAAGGCCGCCTGGGGCAAGCCGCGGCGCCTGTTCGAGTACTGGGCGCACGAAGCCTCGCTGCTGCCGCTGGAAACCCAACCCCTGCTGCGTTGGCGTATGGAGCGGGCCTATCGCGGCGAGGGTATTTGGGGCGGGATGAAGCCATTCGCCGGCGAGCGCCGCGCCGAGGCCGACGCCATCCTCGCGCGCATCGCCAAGGAGGGACCGTTGGCCGCGTCCGATCTCGACGGCCCCAAAGGCGGCGGCGGGTGGTGGGGATGGAGCGACAGCAAGCGGGCCTGCGAGTGGCTGTTCTGGTCCGGTCAGATCACCGCCGCCACGCGGCGGTCGAGCTTCGAGCGGGTCTACGATCTGCCGGAACGGGTCCTGCCCCACGCGATCGTCGAGGCGCCGACACCGGAGCCGCGCGAGGCGCACCGCGAACTGCTGATGTTGGCGGCGCGGGCGCTGGGCGTAGCCACCGCGTCGGACCTGCGCGACTACTTCCGCCAGTCGCCGGGCGACGCCAAGCCGGCGCTTGACGCGTTGGTCGAGGACGGGCGGCTGATCCCCGTGCAGGTGCAGGGCTGGAAGAACCCCGCCTATCTGCATCCCGAGGCGAGAAAGCCCCGCCGGATCGACGCGCGGGCCCTGCTGGCGCCGTTTGATCCGCTGATCTGGGAGAGGCCAAGGACCGAACGCCTGTTCGGGGTGCGGGTGCGGCTGGAGATCTACACCCCGGCGGACAAACGCACCCACGGCTACTACGTCCTGCCGTTCCTGCTGGGCGACCAGATCGTGGCGCGGGTCGATCTGAAGGCGGACCGGGCGGCGGGGGTGCTGCGGGTGCAGAGCGCCCACCGCGAAGCCCATGCGCCCGCCGATGTGGCGGAACACCTGGCGGCGGAGCTGCGGCTGATGGCCGATTGGCTCGGATTGGAGGCGGTGGCGGTTGAACCGAAAGGCGATCTGGCCCCGGCTCTGGCCAATGCTGCGGCGCGGCCATAATCTTCGCAACGGATCGGGCTATGGTTCGTTCGCCCGTTCTCCCGGAGTCGCTGTCCATGAAACGCCTATTCGCCCCTGCCCTGGCCCTGATGGCCGCAGCTCTGCTGATGCTGGCCCCCGCGCCGGGCGGGCGAGCCGAGGCCGCCGCGCCGCAGACCGCGATCTTCTCCGGCGGCTGCTTCTGGTGCATGGAAACCGACATGAAGGCGATCCCCGGCGTGCTGTCGGTGGAGTCCGGCTACACCGGCGGCCAGCTCAACAATCCGAGCTACCAGGATGTGATCACCGAGACGACCGGCCACTACGAGGCGGTGCGGGTGAAGTTCGACCCGGACAAGCTGAGCTACGAGCGCCTGCTGCAGCGCTATTGGAAGCTGGTAGATCCGACCGACGACAAGGGCCAGTTCTGCGACCGGGGCCCGTCGTATCGCCCGGCGGTGTTCGTCACCCCCGATCAGCGCAAGACCGCCGAAGCCACCCGCGCCGCCGCCGCCAAGCAGCTGAAGGTCGGCCAGATGAAGGCTCCGGTGATCAACGCCACCATGTTCTGGCCCGCCGAGGAATATCACCGCGACTACGCCAAGCGACACAGCATCCAGTACATGATGTACCGCGAGGGCTGCGGCCGCGATCGCCGCCTGTCGCAGGTGTGGGGCGCCGCCGGCTAACTAGCCAAAGGTGAAGGTGAAGGCCTGGGCGCCCGCGTCCAGGAACTGGATCTGAAACACCCGGTCGTCCTGCGCGCCCAGCGCCATCTTCTTCTGGCGGACCAGCTGGTAGAGGCGCTGGTTGGTGATCGTGCCCATGCCGTTGGCGTCTACGTCGAGGCCGTGATCGGCCCCTGGCGGTTTGCCGTCCATAGTGATGCGGAAGCGGATCGGTTTGCCGTCGGCCGATGGACCAAGCACCATGTGCAGGTCGCGGGCGTGGAAGCGGAACTGGATTAGGGCGTTGGCGGCCGCGGTCCCCTCTTCCTTGCCGACCTTCCAACCGCCGCCCATCGCCCAACCGTCGGGTCCGTAAGCCTTGGGCACGGTGTAGGTCGCGGCCAGGTCGTGCTTCTGGCCGCCGGGCGAGGCGAACTTGTCACTGGCGCGGCCATAGCCGACGTAGGTTTCCGGCGACAGGGCGTTCTCGAAGTCGGCGGCGGCCTGAACGCCTGAGCCCGGCTTGGCGACCAAGGCGCCTTTGACGGCTGTCCCGTTACGCTCGGCCAGCAGGTCGCGGATGGTCTGCTCGGATTCGGGATAGCCGCCCTCGCCCAGGTGCGCCTTACGCAGCAAACCCTTGGCGTCGATGAAATAGGAGGCCGGCCAGCTGGAGTTTTCCAGGGCCTTCCAGATGGCGAAGTTGTTGTCCATCGCCACCGGATAGTTGACGCCGAACTGCTTGATCGCGCGCTGCACATTAGAGGTCTGCTTCTCGAAGGCGAACTCGGGCGTATGCACGCCGATCACCACCAGCCCCTGGGGCCCGTAGGTCCGGGCCCATTCCTCGACGTAAGGCAGAGCGCGGATGCAGTTGATGCAACTGTAGGTCCAGAAGTCGATCAACACGACCTTGCCCTTGAGGCCTTCTGCGGTCAGGGGCGGCGAGTTGAGCCACTGGGTGACTCCGCCCAGATCGGGGATGGCGCCCAGCACCGGCAGCTTGCCGTCGGCGGGTTTACCCGTGGTCATGGCCGGCCCCGTCATAGACGGACCTGTCATCGAGGGGCCGGTCATCGAGGGGCCCTGCATCGCCGGGCTGCCAGCCATGGCTGAGCCGGGGATGATGTTGGAGGACACCTGATCCTTCTTAGGACCGAGCTTGTCGAGCAGGCCCTGTTCCAGCGAAGCCGTGCTGTTGACCGACAACTGGTTCAGCAGGCCGGTGTCCAGCCCCATGGCGATGGCGACGACCGCGGCCAGGACGGCGACACCGAGGCCCTTGCGGACCAGTTCGCTGGCGCCCAGGGACTTCTTCATGGCGGTGAACACCTTGCCGCCGATCAGCAGGGCGAGCGCGAGAGACGTGGCCGATCCGGCGGCGTAGGCCAGCAACAGCAGGGACGTCTTGGCGCTGGCGCCCTGGAGCGCGGCGCCGGTCAGGACCAGGCCCAGGATCGGGCCGGCGCAGGGGGCCCACAACAGGCCCGTGGCCACGCCCAGCAGCAAGGATGGCGCGAAGGCGCCGCCCGGCCCTTCGGCCGCGTCGGCCGATTGCGACAGACGTCCGCCAAGGGCGACGAGGGGTCTTGTTGCACGGTCCGCGATCGCCGGAAAAAGCAGAGTGACGCCGAAGAACGCCAGCACGGCCATGGCCGCCCAGCGCCCGACCGCATTGGCCTGCACAGCCCAGCCGCCGGCCACCGAGGCGAGGCTGGCGACGGCGACAAAGGTCAGCACCAGCCCCAGCAGCATCGGCAGGCCGCTCTTGATGAAGGATCGATCCGCCCGCGTGAACACGAATGGCAGCACCGGCAGGATGCACGGACTGACGATGGTCAGCACGCCGCCAAGGTAGGCCAGCAGGAACAGGATCATGAGGCGCTTAGGCCGTGGTCGGTCTGAAGGTCAGGGCGAGGCCGTTCATGCAGTAGCGCAGGCCGGTCGGCTTGGGACCGTCGTCGAACACATGGCCGAGGTGACCGCCGCAACGGGTGCAGCGCACTTCGCTGCGGATCATGCCCAGGGATTTGTCGGTGACCGTGGCGACGGCGGTCTTGTTGATCGGCGCCCAGAAGCTCGGCCAGCCGGTGCCGCTCTCGAACTTGGTGTCAGACGAGAAGGCGTCCTGCTTGCAGCCGGCACAGCCGAACACGCCCTTGCGGTGCTCTTTCAACAGGGGGCTGGTGAACGGGCGTTCGGTGGCGGCTTGGCGCAGCACAGCGAACTGGTCGGCGGTGAGGATTTTCTTCCAGTCCTGATCGCTTTTCATGACGGCGAAGGTGGTCTGGGCGAAGGCCGGCCCCAGAGCCGAGCCGAAAGCCAGGGCGACACCGGCAGCGCCGCTCATCATCAGGAAGCGTCTGGTGATCATGGTCCTATCCCTTTCGCGAACGCGCACCCGCGGCATGCCGCGTGGGGCGTTTATCGTTGAATAGGATCATAGACGCGGGGCCGAATTTTGTCCCGCGGCTTGTGGGGTCATGACTTGGGCTTGAGGTCCGGCCGGGAGGCCAGGAACGCCGCCTTTTCAGCAGCTGTGAGCACCTTCGCCTTGGTCTGCCGCGAGACCTTCGGACTGGGTCGATCGAAGGTCTTGGACTTCGGGTCCGGCTTCTTCCCTGGCAGATCCGACAAACGCTTGATCGGCGGCTTCATCCGTCACTCGCGGTTTGAGGCCCGCCGGATCCCGCGGGCCCTGCCTAGATGACAGATTCCGCGGGACCGCGATGCAGTAGATTAGCCGGGGCGCAGCCTAGCGGCGCCAGTAGTCGCGGCGGTCATGATCACGGCGATCATGGAAACGCTCGCGGCGGATCTCGTAGCCGGACGGGCGATAGACGCGGTGATCCCAGCCATTCCAGCCACGGGCGCCGCCCCAGCCGTAGCCACGCCGGCCGGCATAGCCGCACAGATAATAGCCTGCGCCGCGCCAACCGCCTTCATACCAGCAGTAATTGCGGCCGCCGTAGAAGTATTGGACTTCCTGCAGCAGGGACTGGTTCGTCGGCACATAGACCGCGTTGGTGAGCGGCGAAGCTCCGGTCAAGGTCGGCGCCGCCTGGGCGCCGCCGGAAAAGGCCGAAACAGCCATCGTAGCCGAGACGGCCAGGGCAATCAGGGTGGGCTTACGCATGAAACTATTCCTTTCTTCAACACAGGGTCCCAGATTTCGGGTCTTCATCTAAACGCGCGGAACCGCCGAAGGTTCTGCGCCGCCCGCGGGACTTGGCGCGGTCCGCCGTGCTAGAGTGCGGGGATGACCGAAGACACCTCACCCAAGAAGACCGCCGCCGAAACCATGGCCGCCCTGGTGGCCCAGCGCAAAGCCGCGGCCAAGGGCGGACCGCCCGGAGCCGCCCGCGGGGGCAAGCACTCTGAGCGCGCCGCGGCCGCTCTATCCGCGTCGAAATCCAAGCCGGCGATGCGTAAGGGCTAACGCCCGCCCTTGCGGGGATTGATGTTGGATACGCCTAGATCGGGCTTCTTCGGCGGCTTCCATCCCTTGGGCGGCGCAAACACCTGCTGATCGGTGCCCAACCCCATGCGTCCGGGGACCTGGCGCTTGAACATAGTGGATTCCAGGGCTCCGATCTGGTCGCGCAGACGCGCGGCGAGTTCGAAGTCCTCGTCCGCGACCGCCTGGATCATGCGGCGTTCCAGTTCAGCCCTGTCCATGATCGCCTCCTGCCACCCTCTGTCTAAGCCATCGCCTTCAGATGATGGAAGAGCAACACCGCGCCATCGGCGCCGAGAACGACGATGCCGACGGCCAGGGCGAGCACCGCATAGCCCGCCAGCAACATCAGGCCGTCGCGGCAGGCGAGGCCCAGGGCCATCACCGCTAGGGCCAGGGCGGGCAGCAGATTGGCCAGAGTAATGGGCAGAACCAGGATCACCGCGATCAGGGTCGCCGCAACGCCGGTCATCCGCATCCCAACCCGGCCGGTGATCCAGTCCAACCTCTGCCTGCCCATGGCCTCCACCTTCTCCAGCAGCGGCAGGATGGTGCGGATCAGACGCGCGACCGCCTTGCGCGACAACGTCCTATTCTTAAGCCAGCGGGGCAGCCACAGGTGGCGGCGCCCGATCGCCATCTGCGGCGCGGTCAACAGCAACGGCAGGGCCAGGATCGTCGAGGCGCCCGGCGGCAGGGGCAGCAGGACCGGCAAGGTGAGGAAGAATATTACTTCACCGAGACCACCCCGGCCCTCGAAGCGCTCGACAATCTCGCCGATATTCAGCCGCGCCTTGCGGCTATGCAGCAGGTCGCGCAGATCGGCCGAAAGCGGTGTGCGGGAAGCGGGGCCGGTTGCGGGCATCCAGCCATAACGGCGATCCGGCCCCGTTGTTCAGGCGCATCGCGCGTTGTCAGAACAACTCCTTCCGTGGCAACGTTTTTCGAAACCTCATGACAGGTCTGGAGTTCAGTATGCGTCCCTCCCCGTTCAAGGCGGCCCTGATCGCCTCGGTCCTGCTTATGCCTTCCGCCGTCTTCGCCCAGACCGTGCCCGCGCCGTTGGCCGCCCGCTCGACCCTGCCGTTCAACGCGCCCCGGTTCGACCAGCTGAAGGACACCGACTACCAGCCGGCGATCGAGGCCGGAATCGTCGCCGACACCGCCGAGGCCCTGGCCAGCGCCAACAATCCGGCGGCGGCGACCTTCGACAACACCATCGTGGCCATGGAGAGGGAGGGCGCGCTGCTGGGCCGCGCTAACCAGCTGCTGCAGAACCTGGTGCAGTCCAACTCCTCCGACATTCTGCAGAAGGCCAACCAGGATCTGGCTCCCAAGCTGCAGGCTCACTCGGACTCGATCCTGCTGAACCCGAAGTTGTTCGCCCGGATCAAGACCCTGCACGACAAGTCCGCCAGCCTCGGCCTGACCAAGGATCAGGCGTTCCTGCTGGACACCTACTACCGCCGGTTCGTCCATGCCGGCGCCCTGCTGTCGCAAGCCGACAAGGCCAAGCTGGGCGACCTCAACGGCAAGATCGCCGGGCTACAGGCGCAGTACCTGGAGAAGCTGCAGAACGCCGCCGACGCCAATGCGGTGGTGGTCGACACCCGTGCTGAGCTGGACGGCCTGTCGGACGCCGACATCGCGGTTACCGTGGAGGAAGCCAAAAAGCGCAAGCTGGACGGCAAGTTCGTCATCGTCCTGCGCAACACCACCCAACAGCCGCTGATGGCCTCGCTGAAGAACCGCGCGCTGAGGCAGCGCCTGCTGACGGCCTCGGAGATGCGCGGCGATGCGCCCGGCGCCAACGACCTGCGCGACCTGATCGCGACCCTGGCCCAGCTGCGCGCGAGCAAGGCCAAGCTGCTCGGATTCAAGGACTACTCGGCCTATGTGCTTGAACTGCAGATGGCCAAGACCCCCGATGAGGCCAAGAAGCTGCTCAACAGCCTGGCCCCCGCCGCCACCGCCAAGGCCCGCGCCGAAGCCGCCGAAATCCAGGCCCTGATCGACAGGCAGAAGGGTGGCTTCCAGCTGACCGCCGCCGACTGGTCGTTCTATGCCGACCAGGTGCGCAAGGAGAAGTACAGCATCGACGATGCCGAGGTGCAGCAGTACTTCGAGCTGAATCGGGTGCTGAAGGACGGCGTGTTCTTCGCTGCCAACAAGCTCTACGGCCTGACCTTCAAGGAGCGCACCGACATCCCGGTCTATCAGCCGGATGTGAAGGTCTATGAGGTGTTCGACGCCGACGGCAAGCACCTGGCCCTGTTCTACGCCGACTACTTCGCCCGGGCGAACAAGAGTGGCGGGGCGTGGTGCAACTTCCTGAACCAGCCCTCGGGCCTGAACGGCGAGACGGCCCTAGTGGTCAATGTCGCCAACTTCACCAAGCCCGCCGAGGGCCAGCCGGCCCTGCTGAGCTTCGACGACGTGGACACCATGTTCCACGAGTTCGGCCACGCTCTGCACGCCATGTTCTCGGTCAAGCAGTACCCGTCGCAGAACGGCTTCAACCTGCCGACCGACGTGATCGAGTTCCCCTCCCAGTTCAACGAGCATTGGATGCTCGATCCGACCGTGCTGGCCAACTACGCCAAGCACTACAAGACCGGGGCGGTGATGCCCTCCGCTCTGGTGGACAAGATCAAGGCGGCCAAGAACTACGGCCAGGGCTATGCCTTCACCGAACTGCTGGCGGCTTCGCTGCTGGATCTGGAGTGGCACGGCCTGTCTGCGGACGCGCCCAAGCAGGTCCCCGATACGTTCGAGGCGGCGGCGCTGAAGAAGACCGGCGTCGATCTGGCCACAGTGCCGCCGCGCTACCGCAGCCCCTATTTCCTGCACATCTGGGGCAACGGCTACGATAGCAACTACTACAGCTACACCTGGGGCGAGATCCTCGACGACGACGCCTTTGAGTGGTTCACCGAGAACGGCGGCCTGACCCGCGCCAACGGCCAGCGCTTCCGCGACAAGATGCTGGGGCCGGGCTACATCGCCGATCCGATGGCGCAGTACCGCGACTTCCGCGGCCGCGACCCCAGCACCCAGGCGCTGGAGCGCAACCGCGGCTTGAGGTAGCGGCTTGGGCGGCGCCGCGTGCGCTGCTAAAGCCTGCGCTAAGTAAAAAGCTGGAGGAACGATGAGCGGTCCGCTCAAGGGCATCCGCGTGCTGGAGCTGGGCGTGCTGATCGCCGCTCCCTTCGCCAGCCGCCTGTTCGCCGAGTTCGGTGCCGAGGTGATCAAGATCGAAGCGCCCGACGGTGGCGATCCGATCCGCACCTGGCGCAAGCTGCACAACGGCACCTCGCTGTGGTGGTATCTGCAATCGCGCAACAAGAAGTCGCTGGCTCTGAACCTGAAGTCCCCGGAAGGGGTCGAGATCGTCAAGAAGCTGGCCTCCAGCGCCGATGTGGTGATCGAGAACTTCCGCCCCGGCGCCCTGGAGAAGTTGGGCCTGGGCTGGGATGTGCTGCAGGCCTGCAACCCCAACCTGGTGATGGTGCGGATCTCCGGCTTCGGCCAGACCGGCCCCTATCGCGACCGGCCCGGGTTCGGCGCCATCGGCGAAGCCATGGGCGGGATTCGCTACACCACCGGCGAACCGGGCACCCCGCCCTCGCGCGTCGGCGTCAGTCTCAGCGACACCCTGGCGTCCCTACATGGAGTAATCGGCGCCCTGATGGCGCTGCTGCGGGTCAAGACCGGCCAGGGCGGCGGTCAGGTGGTTGATGTCTCGCTGGCCGAGAGCGTGATCAACATCATGGAAAGCATCATCCCGGAGTACGACGTTTACGGGATGATCCGCGAGCGCAGCGGCGGCTCGATGCCCGGCATCAGTCCGTCCAACACCTACCTGACCGCCGAGGGCGCCTATGTGGTGATCGCCGGCAACTCCAACCCGATCTTCCGCCGCTTCATGACCTGTATCGGGCGGCCGGACCTGGGCGCCGATCCGACACTGCAAAGCAACGACACGCGGGTTCTGCGCAACGCCGAGCTGGACGAAGCCATCGCCGCCTGGACCGGCAGCCATCCGACTCAATATGTGCTGGACGAACTGGAGAAGGCCGAGGTGCCGTCGGGCCTGATCTATTCGGCAGCGGACATCATCAACGACCCGCAATACATCGCCCGCGACATGATCCAGACCATGACCCTGCCCGACGGCCTGGAGGTGCGGATGCCGGGCATCGTGCCTAAATTGTCCGAGACGCCGGGCGAGGTCCGCTGGCCGGGGCCGACCATCGGCCAGCACAGCGACGAAATCCTGGCCGAGCTCGGCTACAGCGCGGCCGAGATCGCCGAGTTCCGGGCCAAGGAGGCCATCGCATGAGCCAGTACGATCCGATCATCGTGCAGGAAGTCGCGCCGCGCGACGGGCTGCAGATCGAGCGGACCTGGGTGCCGACCGAGGAGAAGGTGCGCCTGATCGACGCCTTCACCGACCTGGGTTTCAGCCGCATCGAGGTGACCTCGTTCGTTTCGCGCAAAGCGGTGCCGGCCCTGCGCGACGCCGCCGAAGTGTTCGCCCGCATCAAACGCGATCCCAGGCTGATCTACGTCGCCCTGGTGCCCAACGCGCGGGGGGCCGACGACGCCCTGGCCGCCGGCGCCGACGAGCTGAATCTGGTGATGTCGGCCAGCCAGACCCACAACCTGGCCAATATGCGCATGACCGGCGAGGCATCCTTCGCGGGTTTCGAGGCGATCGCCGCCAAGCCGCGCGGCAAGGTGCTGCTGAACGGCTCGGTCGCCACCTCGTTCGGCTGTCCGTTCGAGGGAGCCCAGCCCGAAGAGCGGGTGCTCGATCTGGTGCGCAAGTACCTCGACCTGGGCGTCGACGGCGTGTCGCTGGCCGACACCACTGGCATGGCCAATCCGCGTCAGGTCAGGGCCCTAGTGGACAAAGCGCTGAAGCTGGTCACGCCGGACAGACTGACCCTGCACTTCCACAACACGCGCGGACTGGGCTTGGCCAATGTGCTGGCGGCCTACGAGGCGGGGGCGCGGCGCTTCGATTCGGCGCTCGGTGGTCTCGGCGGCTGTCCGTTCGCGCCGGGGGCTACGGGCAACATTTGTACCGAGGACTTGGTCAATATGTGCCACGAGATGGGCATCGATACGGGGCTGGATCTGGAGACCCTGATCAAGCTGTCGCGGACCCTGCCGCCGCTGCTGGGCCACGATGTGGCAGGTCAGGTGATGAAGGCCGGCCGCAACTGCGACCTGCACGCCTCGCCGGTGGCCCTGGCCAGCTAAGCGGACTGCCTTTGGGGCTGAGGCGGCGACGGTACGGCCAGTTCGGCCAGCTCCGGCGTATTGGCCCAGACCCGCTCCAGATAGGTTTCGAGCAGGGTCTGCTCGTCAGGTGACAGACCACCGACCAACCTGCGCATGCGCTCCTGGGAGACGATGCGGATCGAACGGCACAGGGCCTCGCCGCGCGGGGTCAGGGCGATGCGGTTGCCGGTCTCGGAGGTGCGCACCACGGCGCCGCGCTCCACCAGGGTCTTGAGGGTGCGGCTGATGGCGGCGGGGTCGATGCCCAGGGTCTTGGCGATGTCCGCGCCACTGGGCGCCATGCCGTCGCCGATCAATTCGACCACCTTGGCTTCCAGCGAACCCACCCCCAGTCGGGCATAGGTGGCCGAAGCCGTGGCCACCAATCGTCCGGCCAAGTAGCCGAGGCGCGCCGATATCACCACGCCGGTAGCGGACGCGTTGGACGCCTTTTCGCGTACCATGCCGATCCTGAGCGCCATTGCGACCTGTAAGCTGGGTGTAAGGTTCGGTGTGGATACGGGATAACAGCGTCATCAAAATGGCGGCCAAGCTTGCAACATTGCCGTCGCGTTACCGTCCCGTAACGGGAGACTCGAATTAGGCGGCCCCAGATCGCGTAAAGAGCGAATTCTCCGAACCGCGGGGCGGCCCTCGGGCGGTTTTTATATTTGCCGGACTGTGCGAACATATGAGCCTGCCGGGCATCCGGCTCACAACGACAGCAAAACAAGAGCCGCCGATCTCAAGACGGCGCCTGTATAGGGAGATGAACCATGGGGCGGACGCTCAAGATCGCGTTGGCGGGTACTATTCTGGCGGGCGTCGCCGCCCTGAGCACGGCTCAGGCGCAGACACCGCTTTCAGCGGCTGACGCGGCGGGCGCCAACGGCCCCTACTCCGTGTTCACCGGCACCATCGCCGACATGACCTGGCCGGACGTCGGAGCGCAGGCCAAGGCCGGCGCCGTAGCCATCTGGGGCATCGCGGTGATCGAAGAGCATGGTCCGGCCATGCCGCTGGGCACCGACACCTACGGCGCCGCCGTCACCACCCGCCTGGTCAAGGCCGACCTGGAAGCCAAGGGCATCAAGAGCCTGGTGGTCCCGGCGTTCGCCTGGGGCGCCAGCGATTCCACGAGCGTGTTCCCCGGCACACTGAGCGTGCGTCCGGAAATCCTCACCGAGTTGATGGTCGATGTGTTCAAGAGCCTGAACAACACCGGCTTCAAGACCGTCTATCTGATCCCGGGCCACGGCGACGCCGGGCACAACATGGCGATCTACAAAGCTGTGAAGCGCTCGGCCAAGGAAGCCGGCATCAAGGCGGTGATGGTCACCAACGCCGCCTTGGCCACCCGCATCGGCGTCGATCCCAAGGATCCGGATCTGGCCCTGACCGCCGCCGGCCCGCCGCCGGCCGGCCCGCCGCCGGAATTCATCGATGGCCACTCCGGCACCGGCGAGCACTCCAACATGCTGGCCTACTACCCCAAGGTGGTGAAGCAGGACGTGGTGCCGACCCTGAAACAGGCCGGCGTGACCCCCGCCAAACTGGTTGACTGGCGCAAGGGCGGCCAGTTCACCCTCGATATCACCCCGCAAGGCTATACCGGCGACCCGTCCAAGGCCGATCCGGTCAGGGGCCGCGCCGCCTCCTTGGCCGCCGCGCAGGGTATGGCCGACGCCATCGCCGCTAACCTGAAGAAATAGGTCACGCAATAAGACGGCCGCAGGCGATCGCCTGCGGCCGTCTACCCGCCTAGACTTTATTTCCCCTCTCGGTTGAAAATATCGCCCGCGCCTTTACCTGGGCGGCGGCGCCCGCGACGACGCGTCGCAATGTAAACAATCGCAATATCCTGCATTTGCAGCTTCCCACGCCTCAGCTCTTTGGTATTGAGCGATCGGCAGGGGCTGGAGATTGCGATGTCTGGGGAGCCTATTCTAAGGCGTATTCCACAATTACTGACGCTCACCTTGTACGCGACTCTAGCCACATGGCTAGGCGCCGGAGAGGCCATGGCTCAGGCGCCAGCCGCCGCCCCGGCTGCGGCTGCGGCTGCGGCTTTGCCGACAGCGCAATTCCTGCAAGCCGTCTCCTCGATGGACGCGTTCGAACAACGCGCAGGCAAGGTGGCCCAGGTGATGGGATCGAGCCTGGAAGTGCGCAAGTTCAGCCGCACCATGGTCGACGAGCACGCCAGGAACGCTCAGGCCCTGATGGACGCGGTGTCACGCGCCCAGGTCCCAGCTCCGACCTTCGACGTGACCGCGGCCCAGACCGGCACGGTGAAAGACCTATACGCCGTCGCGCCGCGCGATTTCGACCGCACCTACATGACCGGCGAGGTGGCCAGCCACCAGGACGCGCTTGAGGTGGCTCACCGACAGCACCGCAGCGAAGCGGGGACGGCTGATGAAGAAGCGGGAGAAGTTCATGGCGCGCGTGTCCGGATAGACCGCCCGGTCAACAGACCGGGCGCGTCGGGGGAAGTTCGGATTGGAAGGTAGGTCGGGCTTAGGAGGCGGGGTTCAGGGTCGCCAGGTCAGCCGTGGAGATCGGATCGGCGGAAGCGACAGGATTGACAGAGTCGCCCGGCCGCACCTTCTGCAGGCCGCTGACCACCACCTTGTCGCCGGGCTTCAGGCCCGAGCGGATGACACGCAGCTCGCCGATGGCGGGGCCGAGGGTGACGGGGTCGTATTCGACCTTATTGTCCTTGGTCAGGACCAGGACGTAGCGCTTGCCCAGATCGGTGCCGAGGGCCTTTTCAGGGACCAGGGCGACGGTCTCGGACTTGGAGGAGACCAGCTTGATGCGGGCGAATAGGCCCGGCGTGAACTGGCCCTCGGCGTTATCGAACAGGGCGCGGCCATTGATGGTGCCGCTCTTCACGTCGACTGCGTTGTCGATGAAGGCGAGCTTGCCCTTATGTGGGAAGCCGTCCTCGGTCATCAGGCCGAGATAGACCGGCGCTTCCTTGCCGCGCTCGGCGGAGGCGTACTTCAGGTAGGTCTGCTCGTCGGTGTTGAACGAGGCGTAGATCGGCCCGTCGGACACCACGGTGGTCAGCAGGTCGCTGGTGGTCACCAGGTTGCCGGAGGTTATCGAAGCGCGCGAGACGCGGCCATCGATCGGCGAGATCACCCGGGTGAAGGACAGGTTGAGGCGCGCGGTCTGCAGAGCGGCCTGGGCGGCGCCGACATCGGCGCGGACCGACTTGGCCTGGGCCTGGAGGCGTTCGAGCTCGCCCTGCGAGACGGCGTTCTGATCCATCAGGCGCTGGCCGCTGTCGGCGTCGGCCTGGCCGAGGGCGGCCTGGGCCTGAGCGCGTTCGAGCTGGGCGGCGGCCCGATCGACTTCGGCCTGGAACGGGCGCGGATCGATCTGGAACAGCACCTCGCCCTTGCGGACCTTGGCGCCTTCCTTGAAGCGGACGCCGTCGATGAAGCCGCCGACGCGGGCGTGGACGTCGACGCTGCCTACCGCTTCGAGGCGGCCGGTCAGCTCATCGAACTGGCGCAGGGATTTGAACACCACCGGGATCACCGAAACGGTGGCGGCGGGCGGCGGGGCGGGTTGCGATTGGGCGGGCGCGCAAGCGGTCTGGATCAGCGAGACAGCCAGCAGGGCCGAGGCGATGGGGACGATGGGGTGCATGGGAGGCTCCTGCAGCGGCGACGAGCCTCCCGGATCGGAGACTCAACGAATAATGTACCGAGCGGTACAGATGTCGTTTCTGCTGCAGTGCGTCAAGGGTTATTTTGTACCGACCGATATTTTATTCTGCAGGTACAAAAACCTCAGGCCGAAGCCGAAGGGTAACAAATTGAAGTTACAGAATTAAATCAGGCGACCTTGGCTTCCAGGCTTCCGCAGGGCCAAGCCTGCAGCGCCATCTTCACCACGCCGCGCATGTCGGCGAGGCTCATGCCCGAGCTGGCCTGGAGGGCCATGCCCTGGGCCAAGGCCATGACGTAGGAGGTCAAAGCCTGGGTATCGACGTCCTTGCGGATATCGCCGTCGGCCTTGGCCTTGTCGAAGCGGTCGCGCAGCTTGGTTTCCAGTCCGAAGCGGCGGGCGACCAGTTCCTGGCGCACCGATTCGGAAGCGATGCCGCCGCAGGTCAGAACACTGTTGACCCCCATGCACCCCGGCGTTTCCGGATCGGCGTGGGCGTCCGCGCCCTTCATCAGTAGAAACTCAACGGCCTCGTAGGCGGTGGGCTTGGCCAGGGCCTGATCGATGAAGGCGAGCTTCTCGCGCTCGTACAGATCGAGCGCCTTCTTGAAGAGTTCTTCCTTGTTGCCGAAGGCGCAATAGAGGCTGGGGCGGGTGACGCCCATGGCCTCGGTCAGATCGCTGAGCGAAGCGCCCTCATAGCCCTTGCGCCAGAACACCTTGAGGGCGGAGGCCAAGGCCTCGTCGACGCAGAATTCGCGCGGACGGCCTACAACAGAACAGGCGGCGGCGGGTTTCATACCGGCTAGTCTATAACCTCGGACGGACCATCCGTCGAGAGACAGAGATGGTGGCCCCCGATCCTTCCATCAAGTGCGGCGTATCAACCCTCGACATCGGTGTCCGGCCGATCGCCGCCCGAAGCGACTTCGCCGTGCCATTTGTCCTTGGCGTCCTCATAGAGGATGCCGACGTCCTCGCCCGCGACCCGCTGCTCGCCCGCGGCTCGCTCGGCGGCTTTGCGCGCGGCGTCATGCGACGTGAAGGTCTCCGAATAGGTCGCGCCCACCCGATAGGCCCAGCCGCCGTCGTGCTCGACGATTTCGTATGTGAGCTTGGACATGGGCGAACTCCGGATGATGACGCCCCTACCCTACGCTCAATGGCCTGGGCGGCAATGGCTGGCGCTGAACGGCGGCTGAACGGCAGGCTCAGTCTCGGCTCAGCGGCGCCGGTCCAAGATGCCTGCTCGGTTGGCGCTCCAGCGGCCGGCAACGAGGTCAAGACCATGCCCGAGCTTAACGCCGTGGACTGGGTTCTGCTGAACGGATCCGAAGTGAAGGTGGGCGATGTGGTGTCGGCGGACGCCGGCGGCATGCCGACCTATCGTATCGAGGAGATCGAAGGCGAGCGCGCCTGGGTACGCGACAACGAGCACGATTTCGTCTGGGTCCTGCCGCTGTCGGTATTCCATTGGAAGGCGGCCATCTGACGATCGCTTTTGAAGCTGCTGCTGGACGGCGGCTTCAAGACGGCCTCGCTGCCGTCGCTACAATGAACTCGCGATAGATCAGCGAGGCCGCGCGTGACTGCTTATTCCCGGATGTTATCGGCGATGCTTGGCACCCTCGCCCTGGCGGGTTCCGCTCAAGCCCAGACCAAGACCAAGATTCCCGGCATCACCGGCCTCTGGAGCCTGGAGGCCAAGGACTTCGCCCGCGACCTGAAGCTGCCCCTGACCCCAGCTGGACAAGCGGTGTTGGATGCCCGGCGCAAGGCCGTCGAAGCCGGCGACGTGATCGGCGACAAGTCGTGCTCGCCCAAGGGCATGCCCAGCATGATGGCCAACGAGTTCGGCCTGGAGTTCATGGAGTCGCCCGAGCGTGTGGTGATCCTCAACGAGGCCGCCACCATCCCGCGCAATGTCTATCTGGACCTGAAAACCCACACCAAGGGGTTGGAGCCGAGTTGGAACGGCCATTCGATCGGCCACTGGGAAGGCAAGGGCCCCGGCAAGACCCTGGTCGTCGATACGGTCAATTTCAACGACAAGGGCGAACTGCTTGGCTTCATCGGCGTGAAGTCCTCGACCACCCACCTGGTGGAGCGCTTCCAGGTGTCCGCCGATGGCCAGCACCTGACCGGGACCTACACCTTCGAGGACCCGCGCTACTTCACCAAGCCGTGGACCGGAGTGGTCCACTACCGGCAGCTGCCGCCCAAGAGCGAGTTCTGGGAATATGTGTGCGAGGTCGGCGGCGGCTGGCAGGAACGGTTCAAGGGCGACTCGGCCGCGAAGGCCAACTAGCGCTCGCGCTTGACCCGGATAGAGGCCTGGCCGTCGACCTTCATGTCGAAGCTGCCAAGTGCGCCCTTCTTGATCAGGGCGGTGGAACCCAGCTTGGGATCTCGCAACAGGCTGTTGCTGTCGGTCTGATGCCAGAAGCCGCCGCCCACCAGTTCGATCTGCCAGCGGCCTTCGCGGTCGGTGAAGGCGTGGTCGACCTTGAAGGTTTGCGCGGAATCCTCCACGGCTCCAGCGCCCTTGTCGAAGATGGCCAGGGACGGCAGGGCGAAACCGAAGGTCTCACGGCGCAGGGTGCGGCGCTGCTCGCGGTCGATCGACACCAGATCGCCTTTGGCCTGAGCGTCATCGAGCTTGGCCGCCGCGGCGTCGAAACAGGCCAGGCGCTGGACGCCGTCACCGATCTTGCGGCAGTCGACCACCGCCTGCACCGCCGGGGCCTGACTGACCTTGGGTTGCGCCAAGGCGAGCCCTGGGACGGCGAGAAGGAGCGGGACGATCAGGCGCTTCATGACAGGCTCCTACTGCAGCCGCCCACCATCCGACTAAAGCCTGAATGAAATCAAGCCGCGGCGGCGGCGTCGAAGCGTTCGGCGCAGGCCCGGGCCCAGTTGGCGGTGTAGAAGGTCTGTTCGCAGGCGCCTGTGAGCAGCTCGCCGGGCTGCAGGAAGGTATGTAACTCGGAGAACTGCTTGACCTGGGTCGCGCTGACCCGCCGCACCAGGTGATGGGGACCGAGTTCGTCCGGATGCGTCAGGCCAGCCGCCGCCAGCATGTCGGCCAGGGAGCGCAGGGTCTGGCGGTGGAACTTGAACACCCGCTCGCCCTTGTCCGGCACGTCCAGCGCCGTCTGGCGGACCTTGTCCTGGGTGGCGACGCCGGTCGGGCAATGGTTGGTATTGCAGCTGAGCGACTGCACGCAGCCGATCGCGAACATGAAGCCGCGCGCCGCATTGGCCCAGTCGGCGCCGATGGCCAGGACCGAGGCGATGTCGAAGGCGCTGACGATCTTGCCGGCGACCCCAATCTTGATCCGGTCGCGCAGGCCGGCGCCGATCAGCACATTGTTGACGAACAACAGGCCCTCGCGCATCGGCGCGCCGATGTGGTCTGAGAACTCGGTGGGCGCGGCGCCCGTGCCGCCCTCGGCTCCGTCGACGACGATGAAATCTGGGGTGACGCCGGTCTGCAGCATGGCCTTGACGATGGCCATGAACTCCCACGGGTGACCGATGCACAGCTTGAAGCCGACCGGCTTACCGCCGGATAGGGTGCGCAGCTGGGTGATGAAGGTCATCATCTCCAGGGGCGTGGAGAAGGCGCTGTGGCGCGGGGGCGAGATGCAGTCCTCGCCCATCGGCACGCCGCGCGTCTCGGAAATCTCCTTGCTGACCTTGGAGGCCGGCAGGACGCCGCCGTGGCCGGGCTTGGCGCCTTGACTGAGCTTGATCTCGATCATCTTGACCTGATCGTTGGTCGCCTGGACGGCGAAGCGGTCCGCGTCGAACCGGCCATCCGAACCCCGGCAGCCGAAGTAGCCGGACGCGATCTCCCACACGATGTCGCCGCCATACTCGCGGTGATAGGGGCTGATCGAGCCCTCGCCGGTGTCGTGCGAGAAGCCGCCGAGCTTGGCCCCCTTATTCAGGGCGCGGATGGCGTTGGCGCTGAGCGAGCCGAAGCTCATCGCCGAGATGTTGAACACCGAGGCCGAATAGGGCCTGGCGCACTGGTCGTTGCCGATGGTGATGCGGAAGGTCGAGGGGGCCGAATGGATCGGCGGCGACATCGAGTGCGCTATGAACTCGTAGCCGTCGCGGTAGACGTCGAGCAGGGTGCCGAACGGCCGTTCGCCCTGCTCGCCCTTGGCGCGCTGATAGACCAGAGCGCGCTGGCTGCGCGAGAACGGCGCGGCGTCCTGGTCGGCCTCGATCAGGTACTGGCGGATTTCGGGGCGCACGAACTCGACCATCCAGCGGATGTGGCCGATCACGGGATAGTTGCGCTGGATCGAGTGACGGCGCTGGATCAGGTCGACGACGCCGAGCACGCCGAGGCTGAGGCCAAGCACCATCAGCAGCCAGGAACCTCGCCAATATTGCAGGGTCAGGGCGCCGATGACGCCCACCACGATGCAGAGGATGAAGGCGGTGTACCGGCTCTGCATGATCATGAAATCCTTCGTACGGGATCTTGGTGACGTCAGCCTTTCAGGATTCTGACCCAACCACTAATCGACCCCGATTTTCAGAAGAGCGTTGAAAGTGCTGCGTTGCGGCGCCGGGGGGTCAGCTGCGCGCTCGCGCATCATACTGGCGGCCTCATTCTGGCTTGGAAGGTCCGCCTGATGCCGTCGAAGTCCGCCACTCTTGCCGCCGCGACCCTGCTCGCCGTCCTGGCCGCCACGTCTGCTCGCGCCGCCGACGCGCCGAAGTCTCTCACGGGACTCTGGCTGCTGGACGGCGCTGAATACGAAGGGCCCAGGGCGCCGATGTCCCTCAGCCCAGCGGGACTGGCCCTGCAGAAGGAGATGCGCGCCAAGACCACCGCCGTGCAGAGCACGCTGTCGGACCGCGCCCGCAAATGCATGCCGTCGGGCATGCCGGGAATGATGGCCAACGAGTTCGCCCTGCAGGTGCTGGAGACCCCCGACCGGGTGTCGATGTTCAACGAAGCCAGCACCCTGCCGCGCAACATCTATCTGAACGAGACCGAGCACACCAAGGGCGTGGAGCCCGGGTGGAACGGCCATTCCATCGGTCACTACGAAGGCAAGGGCGACAAGACGGTGCTGGTGATAGACACCGTCAATCTCAACGACCGGATGGGCGCCGTGAACGGGCGCGGGGTGCATTCGCCGACCACCCATCTGGTGGAGCGCTACTACCTCGCTGGCCCAGACCAGCTGGTGGGCGAGATGACCTTCGAGGACCCCAACTACCTGGCCAAGCCGTTCAAGACGATCCACCACTACAACCGCATCAAGGGCAAGGCGGAGCTCTGGGAATACGCCTGCGAGACCGATGCGCCGGGCTGGTCCGAGCGGTTCGACGGCGATCCGGCGGCCAAGCTGTCCCAGGCCCAATGACCTGCTAGACTGCCTTCAAAGCCCGCCAAGGGCTGGGAGGACGCAATGCTCAAGCAAGTGTTGACCGGCGCCGTGGCGCTGTTGGCGGTAGCGGGCGCTGCCCGCGCCGAGATCGTATCCAAGAGCGGCAAGTTCGGCGGGCTGCAGATCGACTACAAGGTGTCGCTGCCGCCCGGCTATTCGGCCGACAAGGCCTATCCCCTGGTGCTGGTGTTCACCGGCGGCGGGCAGGCGCTGCAGGCGGCGCAGAACACCATCGAGGTCGACTGGCGGGCCGAGGCCGACAAGCGCGGCTACATCGTGGTCAGCCCCGGCGCGCCCGGCGGCGCCCTGTTCTTCCAGGGTGGCGACGTCGCCTTTCCCGCCTTCCTCGACACGATCCGCAAGGACTACAAGGTCGCCGGCAAAATCCACATCGCCGGCCACTCCAACGGCGGGCTCAGCGCCTTCCATATCGCCGCCAAGTATCCCGCCTACTTTTCAACGGTGACCGGCTATCCGGGCCTGTATGAAGATGCGCAGGGCTCGCCCATGACCAAGCTGAAGCCGTTGTGCCTGTACATGCACTCCGGCAGCCTCGACCCGGAATGGTCGGGCGCCATGCAGGAGCAGTCCGCCGAGATGCGGCGCGACGGCTACAAGATCAAATACACCCTGGAAAATGGCCAGCCGCATCGGTTGAAGGCGCCGGAGATCAACCTGTCCAACCGCCTGTTCGACGAGATCGAAAGCTGCAAGTAGGCGCTACTCGCCGCTCGGCATGTGCAGGCATCCCGGCCCTGGCCACCGCGCTCAGCGACAAGGAAGCGTTCCGCGCCCTGTTCTTCCGCGGCGGCTCGCTGGCGAAACTGAACCGGCGTCAGGTGTCTGGCGTCGCCCCCGCACGGGCCCTGGTCGACGAATTCACCGCCGAAGTGCGCAAGCTGCTGAAGTAGCTACTGCGTTTTCAAGAAGGCGATGAGGTCGTCGCGGTCGTGCGGGTCTGGCATGCCGGCGAACGGCATCTTGCTGCGCGGGACCACAACGCGGGGATTGGACAGGTAGGCGTTCAAGGTCTGCTCGTCCCAGACGATCTCCGAGCGCTTCATGGCTCCCGAATAGATGTAGTCCTCCACCTGCGCCGACTTGCGTCCGACGATACCCTTCAGGTTCGGGCCGGGATCGTTCTTGGCCGCATCGAAGGAATGGCAGGCGGCGCACTGGGCGAACACGACCTTGCCGTGCTTGGCGTCGCCGGCCGCGAGCGCCGGGGAGGCGGCGAGAAAGGCCAGAAGGCTCAGTCCGATCAGGGTCTTCACACCAGCATCCCCGGCTTCTTCAGATAGCGGTTCTTGATCGCATCGGCGGCGAAGAAGGCAAGGGCGCCGACCGGCCCGGTGGGATTATAGGCGGAGTTGTGCGGGAACACCGCCGCGCTGGTGACGAACACATTAGGCACGTCCCAGCTCTGGCCGAACTTATTGACCACGCTGGCCCCCGGCTGTGCTCCCATGATCGCGCCGCCGGTGTTGTGGGTGGTCTGATAGGGCACCACCGACCAGCCGCTGCGCCGCGACGCGCCGGGGGCGATGATCTTGGGGTTCATCGCCTTGGCGATGACGCCGGCGGCGTCGGTGGCCTGGCCGATCACCTTGTAGTCGTTGTCGTGGAAATCGAAGGTCATGCGCAGCAGGGGCTGGCCGAAGCGGTTCTTGTAGGTCGGGTCCAGCGTCAGGCAGTTGTCGGCATGGGGCATGACCGACCCGGTGGCGGCGATGTTGACCGCGCCCTGATACCACTTGGCCGTCGCTCGCTTGAATTCGGAGCCCCACTGCGGCGTGCCTGGCGGAGTCGGGTGGTAGTTGATCGGCCGCCCGTGCGGGCCGCCCATGGCCAGGGTAGCGCCGCCGATGGTCCCGATCTTCGAGCGGTCAAAGTCCTGGTTGTAGTGGAAGTCGTCCATGATGGCGCCGAGGCTGCCCGTCGAGATGAACGGATTGAACGCCCGGTCCTCGAAGAACAGGGTGACGCCGCCCTGCACCTGGTAGCAGTAGTTGGCGCCGACGATGCCCTCACGGGTCTTCGGATCGTAGGGCTTGCCGATGCCCGACAGCAGCAGCAGGTGCACGTTGTTGAGCTGGTAGCCCGACAGGATCACCAGGTCCGCCGGCTGCTCCAGCTCCTCGCCGGTCTTCACATTCACATAGAGGACGCCGGTCGCCTTCTTGCCTGTGGAATCCAGCAGCACCTTCTGCACCCAGCTATAGGTGCGCAGATCGACGTTCTGGTTCTTGAGCGCGACCGGGATGACAGTGATGTGCGGGCTGCCCTTGGAGTTGGACTCGCAGCCGAACCGCTCGCAGAAGCCGCAGTACTGGCACTGCCCGAGCTGCTGTCCGTCACGGTTGACCCAGGGCTGTGAGGCCTGTGACGCGGGCCGCGGGAAGGGATGGAAGCCGACCTCGGTCGCCGCCTTGGTGAACATGTTGGACGCCAGGCTCGGCGTCAGCGGCGGCATCGGATAGTCCTTGGCCCGCGCGCCCTCGTACGGGTTGCCGCCCGGCTGAAGCTTGCCCTTCAGGTTGCCGGCCTTACCCGAGACGCCGGTGGTGTATTCGAACTTCTCGTAGAAGGGTTCGAGTTCGGCGTAGCCGACGGCCCAGTCGCGCAGGGGCATGTCGGCGGGGATGTAGGCCTTGCCGTAGCGCTGCTCGTAGTGACTGCGGATCTTCAGGTCCTGGTCGGCCCAGCGCCAGTTGACGCCGTTCCAGTGCACGCCCGAGCCGCCGACGCCCTCGCCGGGAAGGAACGAGCCGAGCCGGCGCATCGGAAGAGCTTCTTCCGACAGCTTGTTGCGGACGGTCAGGGTGTCCTTGGCCGTGTCCATCATCAGTCCGGTGCGCTGATGGAAGCGCAGTTCGTCGCGGATTTGCGGGATGTTGAAGTCGTCCTGGGTCGAACGCGGGCCGCCGCGCTCCAGCACGGCGATCTTCAGGCCCGTGGGACCCAGCTCCTTGGCCATGATGCCGCCGGCCCAGCCCATGCCGACGATGACGATATCGACAGGCGGAAGTTTCCTGGGCGCCATGACTAGGACATGTCCGCGATGCCGAGGGGCTCGGCCTTGAACGGCATCCCATCGTTGTATTTCTTGATGTTCTCGGCGTTGTTGGCGCTGACGCCGGGAAAACCGACCATCCTCCAGCCGACCATGTCGCGATTGCCGCCGTAGATCGGGTCGGCGAACAGGCCCTCCATCACGGTCTGGTAGACCATGTCGAAGAACTCACGGCCGGGCACGCCGGCGAGCTCGATCTTGCTGGCCTGCAGCCCCTTGAGGAAGGCTTCCTTTTCCGCCGCGGTGATGCGGTCGAAGGCCTTGCCGTAGGTCTTGCGGCAGTAGGCGTTCGAGGCGGCGATGCCCTGCTGGTAAAACTCCGCCGGGGTCAGCGGCAGTTGGTAGCCCTGGTTGGCTGTGCCGGCCTTGAAAGGGCCCTGCATGTAGAGCCGGTCACCCCTGCCCCAACTGCCTGAACAGGCGCGGTCGATGAAGACGGCGACGCCGATATCCGTGCCCGAGGGGGTCAGTTCGTCGGCCGGGATCATGTGGTCCACCAGCGCCTCGACGAAGGCCTGCTCGCTGGGCTTAAGGAACATATAGCCGGCCGGCGCGGGATGGACGGCGGCGGGCGGCTTAGCGGCGGGAGCCTGCGCCGCCGCGGGTCCGGCGATCGGCAGGGCAGCGGCCCCGACCACACCTGCGCCCAGAAGCAGGTCGCGGCGGCGAACCTTGTCAGACATGACGCCCTCCCCGGACGATTTCTTATGTCGTGACACTATAGCGGGCGCGGCGCTTTGCCAGCCGCGAACTTTGACCGGACAACACAGTCGCTGGCCCTCAAGTCGGCCAGACCCTGGACACTACAGGGTGCGCGCGAGGAAGCCTCGCGGTTCGCGCGGCCCGATCAGGCCGAGTGCTCCCGCCCGGCACGCGATCTTCAATAGAAGACCTGACCGCTTTACTCATCTCTTCTTGTGTTTTCCGCGCAACGGCCGATAGATGCGGCCTCTTGAATATTTCGACGATATTCCGGGATCGAGCATGTTCGGCGAACACGACTACGAAATCACCTACGGACGACGGGCAGGTCTGCTCAACCGTTCAACCGAGGTGCATATCCGAGCCGTCCGCGCCAGCGCTCCGGCCGTCGGCGACACCTACACCTTCGGCGGTGAGAACGGCCTTTGCGACGCCGTCGTGGCAGAGGTCACGCGCGTGGCGGGCGGGGCGTGGAACGCGCGCTGCCGCATGGTCGACAATTCGCCGGTCTGATGCGCGCAGGGCGTGACCCCGCGCCGCAGAGACGAACAGTGTTCGCTTAAACTACGGTCGCCAGGCCGTAGAGGCACGCAGCGGTGGGGACCAGCTGATGACCGAAGACGAGGCCAAGCGCCTTCTGTGCGAGAATGCGTACCTGAAGGACCGTTGCGCCCTTCTGGAGGCCAGCGTCACCGATCTGGACGCCAAGCTCAGCCGGCTGCAGGCGGGCGACAAGCCGCACAAGGTCGCGGGCAAAAGCTGGCTGTCCAACCCCCTGTCGACCGGACAGTAGGTCCAGAGCCCCGACTCAGGCCTCTTCGGACTCTTCGACTTCGGTTTCGGCGGCGGCTTTCTTCTTGGACACCGCCTTCTTGCGCGGCGCGGGGACGGCCTTGGGCTTAGCGGCCTTGCGCGCTGCGACTTCCGCGTCGATCAGCGGGATCAGCGTTTCCGCTTCCTTCTGACGAGGACCCTCGGCGCCCGCGCCGATGCGCTCTGCGTTGGCGCGCAGGCTGATCAGGGCCTTGTCGTCCATTTGCGGAATGAGATCGGCGATGCTCATGGCGCGCCTCCTGTTTGATTTCGGCTGAGGCCGCCGGGATGGGGCTGTCATAGGCCCATAGCCGTCCGAAGTCAGCCTAAACCGACCGAAACCGACGACGGACGGCAACAAAAGCGACTGTCGCCTGCCCTATTGTGGTCGCGGCGCGTGGGCATATCTTCATGGCCAAGCTTGCTCGGCCTCCCGTCAGGGATCGCCGGCTAGGCGTGAACGTTCTGGCATCTTGACCGAGCCCCACGCAGGGGCCGCCTCAAGCCTGGAGGTAGCAGTGAGTACATCGATGAAGATTCGCGCCCTGGCCGCGTCCGTCCTTTCCGGCCTGCTGGCCGTCAGCGTGACCGCGCCGGCATTCGCCCAACCGGGCTACGGCCCGCCTCCTCCGCCTCCTCCGCCTCCTCCGCCTCCGGGCTATCAGCAGGGGTATCCCGATCAGGGATACCAGCAGGGCTACCCGCCGCAAGGGTATCAGCAGCAGCAGGGCTATCCTCAGCAGGGTTATCAGGACCCGGCGATGAACCCTCCCGCCGGCTACAGCGCCGACGACGCTCGCCGCGACGCCTCCGAACAGGCGCGCCAGCAGGACCGCGAATACGCCGCCCGAGCCGAGGCCTGGGCCCAGGCCAACTGCATGCGCGCCGAAGCCAACCGGTCGACCGGCGGCGCGATCATCGGCGGGATCCTCGGCGCGGTGATCGGATCGAACCTTGGCTCAGGCGGCGGACGCACGGGCGGGGCCATCATCGGCGGCGCGGCGGGAGCGGCGCTGGGCGCCAATGTGGCCAAGAATTCGGAATCGGCCTGCCCGCAAGGCTATGCCCTACGTCCGGGGGCTCCGCCCTTCGCGCCGCCGACGGTCGTCGTCTACGACGCCCCCACCTGGTACAATCCGTGGATTTGGTACGACGGCCGCTACATGTACCGGCCCTATCCCTACCACCGCTACTATCGCGAGCACTTCCGCCGCTAGCTAGGCTGCGCTGGTCCTTGCCTCTTTCAGGGACCGGCGGCCTTCCACGAACTGCCAGGACAGCAGCACCGGCACGCCGATGGCCACGTCGCGCGCCCGCTTGAGCAGGGAAAGCGCCAGCGCCGCCTCAGCCGGCAGGCCGAACAGCGGACCGAGCAGGGCGTAGACGCCTTCCTGCACACCCAGTCCCGAGGGCACCACAAAGGCGGCGTTGCGCGCGGCGAACAGCAGGGACTCGATGGCCACCACCGACAGGAACGGCAGCGGGTGGCCCATCAACAACAGGATCAGCCAGGTGCCCGCCGCCGCGCCGAACCAGGCGAAGATATGCAGGACCAAGCTCCAGGCGAGGCGCGCGGGCTTGCCGTAGGCCTCCTCAATCACGCGGGTCATTTCCGAGGTGTGCTCGGCGGCTGACGGCGCCAGGCGCTGCACAAACTTGCCCAGGCCCTCCAGGCCCTTGCGCTGGGTGAAGATGAAGCTGCAGACGATGGCGAGGCCGACGCCGACGCTGCCGACGATGGGCAGCAATAGCTTGCTCTGTCCCTCTCCGCCGAAGCCGAGGTGCGCGGCCAGAAGAGCGATGCCGATCAGGGTGTAGATGATCTGGGCCACCATTTCGACGGTAACATCGACGATGTTGGAGCCGAACGACGAGCCGCCGGAAACGCCGCCCAGCACGGCGCAGCGGGCCGAGATCACCAGGCCGCCGACCTGGGAAAAGGGCAGGACGTCGGACGCCGCCTCGCGGGCGATGCGGCCCCACATGAACACTGGGGAGCGGCGCAGCGTCTCGCCTGGCGCCACAACCCACCAGGCCAGGCCGAGCGGTGCGAACAGGATCACCTGGGCGGCGATCACCTCCAGGAAACCGATAACGCCAATCGGCGCCACGGCGGCGAGCACCTTGCCGGCATTGAAGTAGGCGATCACCCCGGTGGCGATGAACAGGCCAATCACCGCGGCGATGACGGCGGTGGTCTTGGCCTTCGAACGGGACGGCTTGGCGCCGGTAACTTCGCTCACTGGGACGCCATCGCTCCGTCGGACTTCAAGCGCAGGCGATTGCCGCGCCACTCGATGCGGTTGCCCGCGAAGGCAGCGAGGTACACGGCAAAGGACAACAAGTCACGAAGCGCGAACAACCATACCACGCTCTTGTCCGCCCGCATCAGGGCACACAGGACCACGCACTGCAGCAGGCGTGAGGCTGCCAGGACCGCCAGGGCGGCCAGCGCCCAAGGCGCGAATCCGGTCAGGGCCGCGCCGATCAGAGCCAGCGGCAAGACATGGGTGATGGCGCTGCCGATATAGCCGCCGGGATTGAGCAGGCGGATGGTGCGGGCCCAGCGCAGTTCGTGGCTCCAGACTTCGCTCAGGCTCCGCTCGGGAAAGAGGTGATCGATCAGCATCGGCGGGCAGGCGATGCCGAGGCCCTGCTCGCGCACCATGCGACCCAGCTCGAAGTCGTCGGCCAGCACGTCCTTCAGCCTCTCGAAACCGCCGGCCGCGGCCAGCACATCGGCGCGCACCGCCATGGTCGGGCCCAGCACCGGATGGGCGCCCAGCGCCTGGCCGACCACCACGCTGCAGGCGAAGCGGGCGTTGATGTCAAGGCCCGCGATGCGCGACCAGACATTGCCTGCCGGCCGGCCCCGATAGAGGCCGTAGACCAGGCCCACCCCGGGCGCCTCCAGAGCCGCGACCAGGGCCGATAGGCCCTCGGGCGGCAGGCGGACGTCGCTGTCGCTGATGACGACGATGTCGCCGCGGAGCTGGCCGGACATGTTGATCAGGTTGCCGAGCTTGCGGTTGGTCCCATGCAGGGTGGGATCAGCAACCACGGCGATATCGCGATGCGGGTAGGCGGCCTGCAGGCGACGGGCGGCGGCGATGGCCGGATCGGCCTCGCTGTCGGCGCCGAGGATGATCTGCACCGCGCCGACGTAGTCCTGGGCGCACAGGCTCTCGAGGTTTGCATCGCCATCAGGCTCGGCGCCCTTCATGGGTCGCAGGATGGTGACCGCCGGGGCGCCGACGGGCGCGGCCGGCGCCCCGCGCAGGAACCGCCAGGTAGCCCAGGTCGCCAGGACGCTATAGCCCGCACCGCAGAGCGACAGGGCCAGCACAACCATCCCGGCGATCGCGATCGGACTCACCCTTGCCGCCCTTTCCTCGTCTGGCGTCCTTCATAGACGCGCCGGACGGGCTGGACACCCCCGCCGGTCCATGACTTTAGGGATTCATGACGCTTCGCCCCGCCGCACCCGCCGACCTGCCCGCCGTCGTCACCCTGGTCAATGCCGCCTACCGCGGAGCGGGGGCGCAAGCGGGCTGGACCACCGAGGCCGCCTATATCGATGGACCGAGGATCAATCTTGGTCTCCTGCAAGCCGATCTCGACGCGCAGCCGCAGGCGATGTTGCTGGTGTGGCGTGAGATTCCGGAAGGCGAAATCCTCGGCTGTGTGTGGCTGGAGCCGGCGGCTGAGGAGGCATGGTATCTGGGCATGCTGACAGTCAGGCCGGAGCTGCAGGCGAGCGGACTCGGGAGACGCATCCTTGAGGGCGCGCAAACCGCCGCGGCGAAAGCCGGCGCCCGACGCCTGCGCATGACCGTGGTCAACATCAGGGAAAGCCTGATCGCCTGGTATCAGAGGCGCGGGTACACTCTGACAGAGGAGCGGCGGCCGTTCCCGTACGCCGACAACCGCTTCGGCAAGCCGAGGCGCGACGACCTGGAATTCGTGGTGCTGGAGAAGGCGCTCTAAGCCGCGACGACTTCCTTGCGTTCCTTGAGGAACTTGAAGAACTCCTGCCCCTCGCGCAGACGGCGCTTCATCATATCGAAGTCCCGGGCCATCTCGTTGACGATGGCCATGATCTTGCGCGGGCGGAAGTAGAAGCGGCGGTAGAACTCCTCGACCGAGGCGTGGATGTCGCCGTGGCTGAGGTGCGGATAGTGCAGCGGCGCGATCTGGATGCCGTCGTCGGTGACCAGTTCGGCGTGTTCGGCGTCGAGCCAGCCGTTCTCAACCGCCTGATTATACAGGAAGGTGCCGGGATAGGGCGCGGCCAGGGACACCTGGATGGTGTGCGGATTGACCTTGCAGGCCCAGTCGATGGTTTCCTGAATGGTTTCCTTGGTCTCGCCCGGCAAGCCGGCGATGAAGGTGCCGTGAATCTTGATGCCGAGATCGTGGCAGTCGCGGGTGAAGCGCTCGGCGACTTCGACGCGCATGCCTTTCTTGATGTTGAACAGGATCTGCTGGTTGCCGCTTTCGTAGCCCACCAGCAGCAGGCGCAGGCCGTTCTTGGCGAACTTCTCAAGGCTCTTGCGCGGCACATTGGCCTTGGCGTTGCACGACCAGGTGACGCCCATCTTGCCGAGGCCCTCGGCGATCAGCTCGGCGCGGGGCAGGTCGTCGGTGAAGGTGTCGTCATCGAACATGAACTCCTTCACCTGCGGGAAGCGGCGCTTGGCGTCGGCGATTTCGTCGAGCACCGACTGCACCGAACGGGTGCGGTAGTTGTGGCCGCCGACGGTCTGGGGCCACAGGCAGAAGGTGCAGTGCGATTTGCAGCCGCGGCCGGTGTAGACCGACAGATAGGGGTGCTTCAGGTAGCCGATGAAGTAGTCCTCGATCCGCAGATCGCGCTCATAGACCGGCACCACCGACGGCAGGCTGTCCATGGCGTGCAGGATCGGGCGGTCGATGTTGTGGTGGATGACGCCGGCCGCATCGCGGTAGCTGAGGCCGAGGATGGTTTCCCAGGGCTTCTCTTCGGCCACTTCCAGACAGGTGAAGTCGAACTCGTTGCGGCAGACGAAGTCGAGGCCAGGCGCGTCTTCAAGGCTCTTGTCCGACTGCACGGCGACCTTGGCCCCGATCATGCCGATCTTCAGCTTGGGGTTGGCCGCCTTGAGCGCCTCGGCGCACTTCACGTCGCTGGCGAAGGACGGGACGGAGGTGTGGATGACCACCAGGTCGAAATCGCCTGCCTGGGCGGTGACGTCGGCCAGGGTAATGTCGGCCGGCGGGGCGTCGATCAGCTTGGAGCCGGGAATCAGGGCAGCCGGCTGGGCCAGCCAGGTGGGGAACCAGAACGACCGGATTTCCCGCTTGGCCTGATAGCGCGAACCGGCGCCGCCATCGAAGCCGTCGAAGGAAGGAGCCTGGAGGAAGAGGGTCCGGAGCATGGGAATCCTATATCCGAGTGGCGCGGTGCGACGCACGGGCCGACGAAACAGAGACCGTCATATAGCTGGACAGCGCGAAAGCCGCCATGCGTCACGCGCCAATCGCGTGAGTTGATGCACAAAAGACGCGCACATCAGGCCGAAGCCAGCGGCAGGCGCAGAACGAAGGCCGCTCCGCCGCCCGGACGGTCCTCCACCGACACCGTCCCCTGATGCCGCTCGGCGATCCGTGAGACGATCGAGAGACCGAGGCCCGCCCCTGCTCCCGCCTGCGATGATGTGCGGCGGCGGCGCCAGAAACGGCGGAACAGCAGTTCGCGCTGATCGGCGGGAACGCCCGGCCCGCGGTCCAGCACCCGCACCACGCCCTCGGCGTCCAGTTCGATATGGACCGCGCTGCCGCTCGGCGCGTGAGCGATGGCGTTCTCCACCAGATTGCGCACCGCCTGAAACAGGGGCGCGATCTCCTGCGGCATGCCGATCACCGGCAAGCGCACGTCGATACGGCTGGGGGTGATCGCCTCGGCCAGCTTGGAGGCGCGCAAAACGGGGGCCAGGGCTCGGCGCACGATGATCACGTCAACCGCCAGCAGCACCAGCAGCAACACCACGCTCAGCCAGCCGACCTGCGGCAGGAAGCGGGCCAGGACATCGTCCAGCACCACGTCGGGATATTCAAGGTTTTCGCCGATCTGGATCCAGATGCGCCGGCCGGCGACGGTTTCGGGGAAGCTGGCGCCGGAATAGACGCCCTCCTTCAGCCGCAGCTTGAAGATACGCGGCCCCTTGTCGCCGGGCGCCGGCAGGGGCGCCAGGGCCACTCTGCCGGGCTGAGACGAGATCAGGGACTGGCCCACCGCATCGACCACGGCGAAATCGAAGCCGGAATTATCGGCGCCATAGCGGTTGCGCAGCCGCTGCGGCAGAATCGGCGCGGATCCGGACAGGTTCAGGGCCCCGAGCAGCCCCTGCTCATGCTGGTGCAGGACCTTGAGCTGGTAGGAGGTCATGGTCCGGCTGAGGAACAGGAAGATCGCCACCGGCATGATCAGCGAGGTGGCGACGATCGCCAGCATCTGCAGCCAGATGATTTGGGAAAAGGTCGACCGGAAGGCCCATCTCATCCCCGCCAAAGCCTAGACCTTCTCTTCGGTGATGAAGTAGCCGACGCCCTTGACCGTATGCACCACCGCGCGCGCGTCCAGGGCCTGCAGGTGCTTGCGCAGGCGGTGGATGGCGACCTCGATGGCGTTGGAGCCCACGGGGGACTACAGACCGAACAGATGATCCTCCACATAGCGCCGCTGCACCACCCGTCCGACCCGGCGCATCAACAGTTCGAGCAGGTCCAGTTCACGCGCGGAGAAGTTCTCGGGCCGACCGCCCACTAACATCTGGCGCGCCTCCACGTCCAGCGACAGGTCGCCCACCTGCAGTCGCTTGCCGAGAATTTCGCCCGGGCGGCGCAGTAGGGCCTGGAGCCGCGCCACCAGCTCCTCGGTGGCGAAGGGCTTGACCAGATAGTCGTCGGCCCCGGCGCGCAGGCCATCGACCCGGTCTGCCACGCTGCCGCGCGCGGTCAGGATCAGCACCGGCACGCTTGAGCCCTTGGCGCGCAGGCGCTTGAGCAGGGAGAGGCCGTCCTCGTCCGGCAGGCCGAGGTCCAGGATAACGGCGGCGTAGTGAGCGCTGGCCAAGACGTCCTCGGCGCTGGAGGCCGAAATCATCAGATCGGCCGCAAAGCCGTTCTTGAGCAGAGCGGAGCTCAACAGCTCGGCCAGATCCAGATTGTCCTCGACCACCAAGAGGCGCATTCGACCGTCCGTTCCCAATGCCGTTAAGCGCCGGTAATCGGACCGCGCCGCTACGGCCTAGAATTCCGAGCTTACGGCGACCTTACCCGCATCCCTTTAGGCGAACGACAAGCCTCTATGGCTTCAGGTCCGCGTATAGGCCATGCAGGCCGCGCACCATGGCGAAGCCGGGATCGGGCCAGTGCAGCGGGCCCTTGTTGAGGTGCGTGCGCAGGTCGGCTTGCGTCTTTGTCCCGTCGGCGAGGAAAGCCCTGACATCGGTGCGCACGCGCTCAAGGATGTCGCGGTAGGCCACGATATCGGCGGGCGTCCCGAGCGTGCCGTGGCCCGACATCACCCGGTCGAACTTGTAGTCGGCCAGGATCGAATTAAGCCGCTCAATCCAGCCGCCGATGGAGCCGCCGGCGATGTAGTCGATCAGGGGATACTGACCGCCCCGCTCCAGGTCGCCGATGTGGGCCAGGTCGCCGACGCAGATCACGCGGTCCTGCGGGAAATAGACCACCACGTCGCTGTTGGTATGGCCGGGGCCGTAGTGGCGGATGCGCACTTCCTTGCCGCCGAGATAGAGCCGCATCTCCCCGGTGAAGGTGACGTTGGCCGGCGCCATGCCGACGGGAGCGCCCGGCTGCTTCTTGGCCAGGATGTCCTCGCGCCCCGGGATCGACGAGATGACCTGGACGCCGTCCTTGAGGAAGCGGACGTTCGCCCCCGAGTGGTCGGCATGGTAGTGGGTGTCGATCACGAACTTGATCGGTTTGGTCGAAACCTTCTCGCGGATGACCTTGATCAGGTCGTCGTACTGGTAGTCGTATTTCACATCGACCAGGATCAGGCCCTCGTCGGTCACCAGCACCATCACATTGGAATTGCTGCCCGAGCCTGGGATTTGCCAGAGGTCGTCGCTCAGCTTGACCGCCGTGAACGGTGGGTAGGGCTGAGGCTTGAGATCGGTGGCCAGGACCGACATCTGATCGAGCGGCTGCGCGCGCGCGGCCGGCGCGCCGAGGCCGAGGGCCGCGGCGGCCAGGATCGCGAGCAGAGCCGGTCGCTGGCGCTTCATCCCTTGGGCTTCAGGTCCATGAACATGCCGTGGGTCGAGCGCACGATCGACAGGCCGGGATCGGGCCAGTGTTCGTCCCGGACGAGGTGGGCGCGCAGGTCCGCCTCGGTCTTGGTCCCGTCGCGCAGATAGGCGGCGACGTGGTCGCGCAGCTTCTCCAGCAGGTCACGGTAAGCGATAATGTCGGCCTTGGTCCCCACCGTGCCGTGGCCGGGCACGACCTTGTCGATGACGGTGCTGGAGGTGATCGTATCGAGCCGGTCGATCCAGCCCTGGATGCTGCCGCCGCCATTGTAGTCGATCAGCGGGTACTGACCGCCGCGCGCCAGATCGCCGATGTGGGTCAGGTCGCCGACGCAGATGACGCGGGCGTGCGGAAAGTAGACCGTCACGTCGGTGCCGGTGTGGCCGGGGCCATAGTGATTGATGCGAATCTCGCGGCCGCCGACGTACAGGCGCATCTCGCCGGTGAAGGCGATGTTGGCGGGCACCATGTTGGGCGGCGCGCCGGGCTGGACCTTGTTGACCGTGTTGTCGTGCCCGGGGATCGACGAGATGATGTCGGCGCCGGCGGGGCGGAAGCGCGTGTTCCCGCCCGAATGGTCGGCGTGATAGTGGGTGTCGATCACATATTTGACCTTCTTGGTGCTGATCTTCTCGCGGATCACCTTCATCAGGTCGTCGTAGTGGTACTCGTACTTGTCATCGACCAAAGCGAGGCCCTCGTCGGTGACGAGGATGGTCACGTTGGAGCCGGCGCCCGGCACCTCCCACAGATCGTCGGCCAACTTGACCGCCTCGAACGGAGGGTGCGGTTGAGGGGTGGTCTGATCGACCGGCTGCGATGCCGTGACGTTGGGTTTGGGCTGGGCGTGGACGCTCAGGGCGCCGAGGCCGAGGGTCGCGCCGGCCATGAGGACGAGCAGGGCCTGCTTGGAAGGCTGCATGGGTCTTCTCTTCGGTAAAGCTGGAAGGGGGCGCGGACTACTTCTTCATCCGGCGCGTGAGGTCGGTGTAGATCAGGCCGATCCAGCGGGCGGGCGTGATGTTGCCGCCCAGACGGCCCTCATTGAAGTCCTTGGTCGGCTCGGCGGCGACGATCTGTTCCAGCGTCTTGCCCTGCTTGATCATCTTGGCGATGCGGTCGCGCACGGTCTGGAACATGGTGTCCTGGATCGTGATCTCCTTGAACCCGACCACGGGGCCGAGGTGGCCCGGCACGATCTTGGTCTGCGAATTGGCCAGCTTCATCACCAGCTTGCCGTCGGCGATCATGCCGTCGACAGAGCCGCCATCGTTGACGCCGATGTTGTTGAAGCGGAACGAGGCCGGCAGGTCGCCGACGTGCATCACATTAGCCTTCTTGAAGTAGACGATGGTGTCGCCGTCGGTGTGGGCCGCGGGCGGGTGGATAAGCTCGATGTCCTCGCCGTCGAAATGCAGGGTCATGCGGTCGTTATAGGTGACGGTCGGCACGTTCTCCGGCGGATAGGCCGGAGTCAGTTCGCTCTTGGGCAGCAGCATGCGGCGGCGCACGCTGTCTTGGGCGATGATCACCGTCCCGTCCTTGGCGAACAGGCCGTTGCCGGCGGTGTGGTCGCCGTGCAGGTGAGTGTTGATGACGTACTTCACAGGGCCCGTGGCGCCCGTGGCGCGGATCGCGGCCATCAGCTTGTCGTGCAGTTGCGGGAACATCGAGTCGATCAGCAGTACGCCGTCAGCCCCGGTCAGCATCATCACGTTGCCGACGCCGGGCGCGGCCTCCATCACGTAGAGGTTGTCGGCCAGCTTGGTGGTCTTGATCTGCAGCTTGGCGAAGTCCATCGCCTGACCCTGTTGGGCGTGGGCGGCGGTTCCGAAACCGAGTGCGGCCATGGCCACGGCGGCGGCGAGCGTCTTCACGACCCCGATCCGGAAATTATGCATTGTCGGACTCCCTGCGCCGGGCGTTTTCGCCCTGGCCTGTTCTCATTGCCAAGCTGGAGCCCGCATACTGGACGAGACGCCAAGCGAAGTCGATTCGCAGATACCGGGATTTTTGGCCCTCTTTTCAGGTCGTCGCCATCACGGGCGCGTCGTTATCGCACAGCGCTCGGCGCAGACAGAGGGGCCGTCCAGCGATATACGCTCTGCTCAGGAAGTTCTGTTAAGCCGTCACTGTAGCGATCCGCCCCGCTTTCGGGGTCAGCGCCTAGAAATCAGGCAGGCGGAAACGGGCGGCAACCTTCGCTGGCATAGGGCGTTCGGTTGGCCAACTCCCACCCCTACTGAGACATGACGATGCGAATTCGCGCGGGCTTTGAGATCATCTACGACTGCCCGGCGCCCGTGCCGATGGTGCTGTTGCTCGACGTGCACCCCTCGCGTGAGGACGATCTGGAAACCCCGGACTTCCTGCGCACAACCCCGACCGTGCCGATCCACCACTATCGGGACCTGTTCGGCAACAACGCCGCCCGCATCCTAGCCCCCGCCGGCCGCATTACCTTGTCCGCTGACTTCGTCATCCGGGACAGCGGCGAGCCCGATCCGGTTTATCCCGACGCGGCCCTGGCGCCGGTTCACGAACTGCCCGACGACGTGATCCTGTATCTGCTGTCCAGCCGTTACTGCGAGACCGACAGCATGGTCCAACTGGCGTGGTCGCTGTTCGGCCATACCCCGCCCGGCTGGGCGCGGGTGCAGGCGATCGTCGACTATGCCCATGAGCGCATCAAGTTCGGCTACGAGCACGCGCGTCCGACCAAGACCGCGTGGGAAGCGCACGAGGAGCGTCAGGGGGTCTGCCGCGACTTCGCCCACCTGGCCATCACCCTGTGCCGCTGCATGAACGTGCCGGCCCGCTACTGCACAGGCTATCTCGGCGACATCGGCGTACCCTATTCGCCGACGCCGATGGACTACAGCGCCTGGTTCGAGGCGTTCCTCGACGGCGCATGGCGCACTTTCGACGCCCGCCACAACAAGCCGCGGATCGGCCGCATCGTCATGGCGCGCGGACGCGATGCGACTGACGTGGCGATCACCACCGCCTTCGGGCAAGCTAACCTGATCCAGTTCAAGGTGATCACCGAGGAACTGACTTAACGAGAGGCCGGCCATGACCCTGCGCATCGACGCCGACTTCGACGGCGGCAATATCGTCGTGGTCAGTGTGGACGAAGCGGCCGCCAATCTGACCATCCGTCAGGATTCCAACGGGCCCTGGTTCCAATGGTTCTATTTCCGGGTGGACGGCGCGGGGAGCAAGGATCTGGTCCTGCGCATCGTCAACGCCGGCGTCTCGGCCTATCCCGGCGGCTGGCCGGGCTATCAGGCCTGTGTCTCGACCGACAACGAAACCTGGACCCGCGCCCAGACCAGCTTCGCCGACGGCGTGCTCTAAATCCGCTATCCGGCGCAGGCCGACACCGTCTGGTTCGCCTTCTTCGCCCCCTACGACCTTGCCCGGCACCAGCGCCTGCTGGATCGCGCCGCCGCCGCCCCGGGCGTGGCGGTCGATGTCTTGGGCCAGTCGGTCGATGGCCGGCCGATCCATCGCGTCGCCATGGGCGATGGCCCCAAGCGCGTCTGGGTGGTGGCCTGCCAGCACTCCGGCGAGACCATGGCCAGCTGGTGGATGGAGGGGGCATTGGATTGCCTGCTCGATCCCACCGACCCCGTCGGCGTGGCGCTGCGGGCGGAAGCGCAGGTGCACCTGGTCCCGATCGTCAACATCGACGGCGCGTTCCGCGGCAACCTGCGGGGCAGCGCGGCGGGGGTGGACCTGAACCGCCAATGGCATGCGCCCGATCCGGCCATCGCGCCTGAAGTGGCCTGTGTTCTGGCCGCCATGGACAAGACCGGCTGCGACCTCAGTCTCGACGTGCACGGCGACGAGACCCTGCCGCACGTGTTCGTCGACGGCTGCGACCAGGATCCGGTGGCGACTGCGGCTCAGGTCGCCGGGGTGCGGCGGTTCGAGGCCGCCCTGCTGGCCGCCAGTCCCGCCTTTCAGACCGCGGTCGGCTATCCCCCGACCTATGGCGGCGACGCGGCGCCGGGCATGTGCAACCGCGCGCTGGGCCGCCGCTTCGGTGCTATCGGCCTGACCCTGGAAATGCCGTTCCACGACAGCCTGGAGACGCCCGATCCCATCGCGGGTTGGTCGCCGGAGGCTTCAAGGCGTATGGGCCGGGCCAGCCTGGAAGCCATCCTCAACACCGTGCGTGCAGGCTAAGTCGCCGGTTTTACAAAGATTTCCACTCAACCTGGGCGATAGTCCCCTATCACGCGCGGGCAGGGTGTGCTCTTTTGTCGCATGCTGAAGCTTGAACCGGATCTCCGATCACGGATTTGAGCGTCGAGCGGGGTAGCGACGGGCGGCGGGAGCTGATGCGGGCAAGGGGAACGACGGGCGCGGGCCTGGCGATGGTTTTCGCCACATGGATGGCGTCCGCCGCCCCAGCCCAAGCCACAGCCACGACTCCCAGTCTTGAAGACCTGAGCAGCCTGTCGATCGAACAGCTGGGCGACATCCAGGTGACCTCGGTGACCAAGGTCGCCGAGCCGGTGCGTAAGGCCCCGGCATCGATCTTCGTCATCACCCACGACGACATCATCCGCTCGGGCGCGCTGAGTGTGCCGGAAATGCTGCGCCTGGCTCCGAACCTTCAGGTCGAGCAGACCAGCGCCAGCAAATATACGATTCACCGCGCGCGGCCTGAACGGTAACGTCTCGGACCAGAACTTCACCAACAAGCTGCTGGTGCTTATCGACAGACGTAGCGTCTACACGCCGCTCTATTCCGGCGTCTATTGGGACATGCAGGACGTCCTGGCCGAGGACGTCGACCGCATCGAGGTGATCAGCGGACCGGGCGCGACCCTGTGGGGCGCCAACGCCGTCAATGGGGTCATCAACATCATCACTCGCTCCGCCAGCGAGACCCAGGGCGCGGTCCTGACGGTCGGCGGCGGCAACCAGCAGCGCGGCGCCAGCGTGCAGTACGGGGGCAAGATCGGCGACAGCCTGGCGTATCGCGCCTACGCCAAGACCTTCTACGCCAACGACACCCTGACCGCCGCGAACGCAGGAGCCGGCGACCACTGGACCAAGCCGCAGATCGGTCTGCGGATGGACTGGACCCCGAGCAAGGCAGACACCGTCACCCTGCAGGCCGATGGCTACCAGGGCCCGCAGGCGCAATTGGGCGCGCCGGATGAGGTGATCACCAGGGCCAATGTCTCCGGCCGCTGGACGCACAACTGGAGCAATGGCTCAGCCCTGCAGATCCAGAGCTATTTCGACCGCACCGCCCGCGAGACCCAGCAGGACGGCGGCAGCTTTATGGTCAACACCTACGACTTCGACGCCCAGCACAGCTTCACCCTGGCCGGCCGTCACGAGATCGTCTGGGGGGGCGGCGTCCGGGTCAGCGATTTCCGCATCGACGGCACGACCTCGCTGTTCTTCCGCCCCCGCAACCGGGTGCTGACCCTGGGCAATCTGTTCGTCCAGGACACCATAGCCCTGACGTCCAAACTGCGCCTGACCGTGGGCATCAAGGGTGAGAACGATCCCTATTCCGGCGTAGTCCTACTGCCGAACCTGCGGCTCGCCTTTACACCCAGCAACGCCTGGACCCTGTGGGCCGCGGCCTCGCAGGCAGTGCGCGCGCCGACGCCATTCGACCGCGATGTGGTGGAGCGTTCGGGCGGGGTGACCTTGCTGCGCGGCGACCCCGATTTTCGGACCGAGAAATTGACCGCCTATGAGCTGGGCGTCCACAGCCAGCCGGCCGCCAACATCTCGTTCTCGGCCTCGGCCTACTACAACCTCTATGACGATCTGAAGAGCATCGAGCTGACTCCGGTGGTGTTCTTCCCCCTGACCTGGGGCAACAACATCGAGGGGTACACCTACGGGCTGGAGGCGTGGAGCGATATCAAGGTAGCGTCCTGGTGGCGGCTAAGCCCCGGCTTCAGCCTCATCTCCGAGCACCTGACCTTCAGCCCCGGCGCCACGGGCGCTGCCGTGGGCGTACTGCAGGTCGCCAACGATCCCCAGGAACAGGCGACCCTCAAATCGTCAATCGACATCGGCAAGGATGTCTCCTTCGACGCCGCCCTGCGTTACGCCGGCGCCCTGCCTAACCCGAAGCTGCCGGCCTATACCGAGCTGAATCTGCGCGTGGGCTGGAACGTGACCCGCCACATCCAGCTGGCCATTTCCGGCTATAACCTGTTGCACGCTCAGCACCAGGAACTACCGGCGCCGACAGCAAACGCCATCCCTCGCAGCGTCTACGCCGAAGCCCGCCTGCGCTTCTGAGCCTCTGTATACGGCTGCGGGCAAAGGCTTTGGGAAGTCAGCGGTTCTTGTGCCGGGCAGAGCCGATTTGTATACAATGAAGCCGTAGGACGAGGTGAGGCGCGATGTTCATCCGCAACCAATGGTATGTGGCGGCATGGGACGGCGAGGTGGGCCGCAAGCCCCTGGCGCGCACCCTGCTGGGCGAACCTGTCGTCATGTATCGCAAGATCAGCGGCGAGGTGGTGGCCCTGGCCGACGCCTGCCCGCACCGCATGCTGCCGCTATCGATGGGCATGATCGAGGGCGACGACCTGCGCTGTCGCTATCACGGGGTGAAATTCAACGCCGCCGGCCAGTGTATCGAGATGCCGGGCACGGCGCAGAAGCTCGATTTCATGAAGGCCAAGACCTACCCGGTGGTCGAGCGCTACCGCTTCGTCTGGGTCTGGATTGGCGACGCCGACAAGGCCGACCCGGACCTGCTGCCCGATCTGTGGCCCTGCGAAAAGGATGGCTGGGCCTTCGAGGGCGGGGCCTATTTCATCAAGGCCAACTACAAGCTGATGATCGACAACCTGATGGACCTGACGCACGAAACCCATGTGCACCCCGGCTCCATCGGCCAGGCCGAAATCCTGGAGGCGCCGCTGGAGGTCAGCCACGTCGGCGACGATATCTTCGTCAAACGCTGGATGCCCGGCGTCGAAAACCCGCCGTTCTGGCAGATGAACAGCGGCATCCGAGGCAAGGTCGATCGCTGGCAGATCTGCCACTTCATGGCCCCCCACGCGGTGATCATCGACGTCGGCGTGGCCCCGGTCGGCGTGGTGGGAGGCATCGACGGCGAGCGCACCAAAGGCGCCAACGGCTTCGTCATCGACCTGATGACGCCCTCCGGTGAAGACACCTGCTGGTACTTCTGGGGTCTGGCCCGCAGCTTCCATGTCGACGACCCAGGCTTCGGCCAGCGCGCCAAGACCGCCCAGGGCAAGGTGTTCATGGAAGACGTCGAGATCCTGGAAGCGCAACAGGCCAGCATCGACGCCAACCCCGGCCGGCGGCTGCGCGCCTTCGATATCGACGGCGGGTCGGTCAGGGCCCGGGCGGTCTTGGACCGTATGGAAAAGGCGCAGGCGACCCAGGCAGCGGCGGCTGAGTAGCCCCGGCGTTCAAATCGCGTGAAACGGGGGCTGACCTTAGGCGCGGGTCCAGGCTCTGGTGGTCTGGCGCTGCGCCCCGAGGCCCTCGATGCCGACGTCCATCACGTCCCCCGCCTTGAGGAAGAGCGGCGGCTTCTTGCCGAGGCCCACACCGGGCGGGGTGCCGGTGACGATCACGTCTCCGGGCAATAGGGTCATGAACTGGCTGATATAGTGCACCAGGTGCGCCACACTGAAGATCATGGTCTTGGTGCTGCCGTCCTGGAAGCGATGGCCGTTGACGTCGAGGTACATGCTGAGGTTCTGCGGATCGGGAATCTCGTCCTTGGTCACCAGCCACGGGCCTAGCGGGCAGAAGGTGTCGCAGCCCTTGCCCTTGTCCCAGGTCGGCCCGCGCTCGATCTGGAATTCACGCTCCGACACGTCATTGGCGACCGCATAGCCAGCGACGTGGTCCAGGGCATCCTTCTCGTCGACGTAGGACGCCTTCGTGCCGATCACTACGGCCAGCTCGACTTCCCAGTCCGTCTTCACCGATCCGCGCGGGATAACGACATCATCGTTGGGGCCGCTGAGGGAAGACACCGCCTTCATGAACAGGACCGGCTCGGTGGGGATCGGGTTGCCGGATTCCACCGCGTGGTCGGCATAGTTCAGTCCGACCGCGATGATCTTGGAGACGAAGGCGACGGGCGGGCCGAAGCGGGCGCCGGCGGGGGCTAAGGGCAGGCTGGCCGGATCGATGGCCGCCAGCTTCTTCAGCCCCGCCGGCGACAGGGCCGCCGCGTCCAGGTCGGCGATCACGCCCGACAGGTCGCGCACCGCGCCCGAATTGTCCACCAGACCGGGCTTTTCGGCGCCCGCAGCGCCCCAGCGCACCAGCTTCATCGTTTTTACTCCTGAAAAAGTTGGTCGGCGCCTAGTTCGACAGGCCGCCGTCGATCACGTGGATGGCGCCCGTCGTGAAGGCGGATTCGTCGGAAGCCAGATACAGCGCCAGGGCGGCGACTTCCTCGGCCGTGCCGAGCCGTCCCATAGGCTGGCGAGCGACGAACATGGCGCGCACCTCGTCCTCGGTCTTACCGGTGGCTTTGGCCTGGGCGGCGATGCGCCCGCGCAGCGACGGCGACTCCGCGGTGCCGGGCAAGATGGCGTTGCAGCGGACCCTCTGGGTCACGAAGTCGGCGGCGACCGACTTGGTGAGGCCGATCACAGCGGCCTTGGAAGCGCCGTAAGCGAAGCGGTTGGGCAGACCCTTCAGGCTGGAGCAGACCGAGGACACATTGATGATCGAACCGCCCTGCCCGCCTTCCAGCATCGCCGGCAGGAAGGTGCGGACGGTGCGGAACATGGCCTTGGCGTTGAGCTCGAAGCTGAAGTCCCAGTCCTTTTCCGAGCAGGTCAGCACCGTGTCGGCCGAGACATAGCCGGCGCAGTTCATCAGCACGTCGAGGCACCCGGTGCGGTCGGCCATCGCCTTGACCTCGGCGTCGCTCAAAACATCGAGCTTGGCGACGGTCAGATCGAGGCCCGTCGCCTCGGCCTTGAGGCTGTCGAGCGCCGCCTGGTCGATGTCGGTGGCCCACACCTTGGCCCCCTCGCGGGCGATCATCAGGGCTGTGGCCCGGCCGATGCCGGCGCCGGCGCCGGTGATCAGGACGGTCTTGCCGTCAACACGCTGGGTCATGGGTACAGGTCCGAAATCAGGTGGAGAGTTGTTCGAGGCTGCGGTTCAAGGTGCGCAGGCCGAACAGGCCGATGGTCCCGACCATGATCAGCATGGCCGTCGCGATGAAACCGGCCACCCCGAGCGTCCCGCCCTCCTTCAGGAAGAAGCCAATCAGAAGGCCCGCCATGGCCGCGCTGATCCGGCTCCAGCTGTAGACGAAGCCGACGGCGCGGGCGCGGATGCGGGTCGGATACTGCTCGGCCTGATAGCCGTGGAAGACGAACGATATCCAGTTGTTGGACAGGGTCGTCAGCACCCCGAAGAAGATCACCCACCCCGGCCCGACACCGAGCGCGAACAGGGTGATGAAGGTGCCCGAGCAGATGCCGGCGCAGACGATCTGGAACTTCCGCTCCATCTTGTCGGCGATCAACATGCCCAGCAGCGGGCCGATCGGCGCGGCCAGGGCGATGATGAAGGCGTACTGAAGGCTCTTGGTAACGAGCAGGCCCTTGGAGATCAGCAGCGTCGGCACCCAGGAGCTGAAGCCGTAGAAGGAGATGGTCTGCGTCAGATTGAAGATCGACAGCACCAGGGTGCGTTTGCCGTAGGGGGCCTTGAACAGCTCCCAGAAGCTGCTCTTGGTCTGGACCTCCTCCGTCGAGGGCAGAACCGCGGGGAGCGGCCCCCCGCCGATGTCTTTCGTCACCCCAGCCTCGATGCGGACCATGATCGCCTCGGCCTTGTCGACGTGACCATGCATGGCCAGCCAGCGCGGGCTTTCGGGCAGGGCCAGGCGCAGGAACCAGGCAGCCAGAGCGCCGATCGAACCCAGGATCGCCACGCCGCGCCAGCCGTCGAAGCCGAAGGGCATCTTGTCGATCAGCAGCCAGCCCATCAGGGCGACCAGCGGAACGGCCAGGAATTCGAAGAATTGGTAGAAGGCGAAGGCGCGGCCGCGTCCCTGCGGCGGGACCAACTCGGGCAGGTAGGTGTCGATGATGACCTGCTCCAGGCCGACGCCGATGGCGGCGACGAAGCGCCAGAAATCGACACCCACGGCGGTGGTCTGAAGCGACATCATCAGCGTCGCCAGCGAGTACCAGATCAGGGAGATGGTGAAGATCGAGCGACGCCCAAGCCGGTCGGCGAGGGCGCCGAACACCACGCAGCCAACCCACATGCCGGCGAAGAAGGAGAAGACGAAGAACCCGATGCCGTCGGTGGCGAAGAAGCTTTCGGTCGTCGCCTTGAACATGCCGCTCTTGACCAGTCCGGGCGCGATATAGGCCGTCATGAACAGGTCGTAGATTTCGAAGAAGCCGCCGAGCGAGATCAGAAGGACGAAGCGCCAGATGGTGCGCGTGAAGGGCAGCCGGTCGAGCCTGGCGGCGACTTCGCCCGCGTATTTTCCGGTCATGCGTTCCCGTCCCTGATGAGGCGCGCCCCGTCGTTGCGTGCAAGGCGGCGGCGGCTCCGCTGGAAGCCGGCGGTCACCCTAGCGGTTCAGCCGGTCGTGACAATGCTGGATAAGTCATGCCACATATCGCGAAAACTCATGACACCCCATGCCCCGTAAACTTCCCCCGTTAAACGCCGTCCGCGCCTTCGAAGCAGCGGGCCGCTATCTGAGTTTCACCGGCGCCTCGCAGGAGTTGCTGGTGACCCAGAGCGCGGTCAGCCGGCACGTGTCGGTGCTCGAAGACTGGCTGGGGGCCAAGCTGTTCTTTCGCCGCCAGCGCGGCATCGAGCTGACGCCGCGCGGCGAGGCCTATTTCCGCGATCTGTCGCGCGCCCTAGACCAGATCGACCAGGCCACCCGGCGCATGCGCGACGACGCCGACGAGAAGGTCCTGCGCCTGAAGCTGCCGCCGACCTTCGCCACCCGCTGGCTGGTGCCGCGTCTGGGTGGCTTCCGCGCCCTGCACCCCGACATCGAAATGCAGATCACCACCTCGCACCAGGCCGCCAATTTCGACCGCGAGGACGTCGACGTATTCGTCCATAGCGAGTTCGGCGGTCCGGCGCCGGAGGGCTATCGGCGCTTGTTCGGCGAGGTGTTGTTGCCAGTCTGCAGTCCGCAGCTGATCGAGCAAGGCCCGGCGCTGACGCGTCCTGCCGACCTTGCCGGGCATGTTTTACTGTCGTCGATCTATCGCCCGCGCGACTGGCCTCTGTGGCTGGCGGCGGCAGGGGTCACGCCGCTGGAAGCCAAGGGCGTCATGACCTTCGACAACGCCGCCCTCGCCTATCAGGCGGCCATCGACTCCCTTGGCGTTGTGATCGCCCAAAGGGCCCTGATCGCCGACGATCTGAAGAGCGGACGACTGGTCGCGCCATTCGAAAAGCAGGCCGCGACCCAGGGCGCCTACTACCTCGCCTACCATCCGCATCGACCCAAGCCCCGGCGCGTCGCGGCTTTCGAAGCTTGGCTGCTGGAGGAGGCGGCCAAGAGCGATGAAACGAGCTGAACCCTAATGCGTTGAGACTTTCGCCGCTTCGTCGGCACGCTTAGACTTGCTCAGCCCACCCCATGGCGCGGAGTTCGATCCTGCCCGACGCTCCGTCATCATGCCCTCAGGCCAACTTCCTGCCGGGCTCTGGGGAAATGGCGCGGCTGATCCGCGAATTCGACTGGGCGTCGACGCCGCTCGGCCCGATCGACGGCTGGCCACAGAGCCTCAAGACCGCCACCGGCCTTTTGATCGCGTCGCCCGTTCCCCTGGTCATGCTGTGGGGTCCCCTGGGGATCATGATCTACAACGACGCCTATTCGGTATTCGCCGGGCACCGTCACCCTGAGCTGCTCGGCAGCGAGGTGCGCAAGGGCTGGCCCGAGGTGGCAGACTTCAACGACAACGTCATGAAGGTCGGCCTAGCGGGAGGAACGCTGTCCTATCGCGATCAGGAATTGGCGCTCGACCGTTCCGGCAAGCTCGAACGCGCGTGGATGGATCTGGACTATTCGCCGGTGCCGGACGAAAGCGGCGAGCCCGCTGGGGTGATCGCCATCGTCGTGGAGACCACCGAAAGGGTGCTCGCCGAACGCAGCGCGGCGGCGACCACCACGCGCCAGCGGCGGCAGTTCGAGCAGGCGCCTGGATTCATCATCACCATGAGCGGGCCCGAGCATCGGGTGGACTTCGTCAACGACACCCACCGGGAGGTCTTCAACAGCGCCGACTGGCCCGGCAAGACCATCCGCGAGGCATTTCCCAGCATCGAGGGCCAGGGGTTCTTCGAGGTTCTCGACCAGGTCTACGCCACGGGCGAGCCGCACCATTTCGAGAACACCGAGGTGCGCTACCGCCGCACGGCGGACGGACCGGAAGAGAGCCGCCGGCTGACCTTCATCTATGCGCCTGTGCTCGACGACGAGGGCGCGGTCACGGGCATCTTCTGCGACGGCTTCGACGTCACCACCGCCTACGAAGCCCAGGAGGCCGCAAGGGAGAGCGAGGCGCGGCTGCGCCAGCTCAACACCGAACTCGAACGCGAGGTCATCGAACGCACCCAGTCGCGGGGCACCATCTGGCAGGTCACCCCGGACTTGCTCGGCGCGCTCAATGCGGAGGGCTATTTCGAAACCTCAAATCCGGCTTGGCTGTCGATACTCGGATGGTCCGAGGCGGAGGTCGCCAGTCAGTCGATCTGGGAGATGCTGCATCCCGACGACGTGGAGCGCACCCGTGGAGGGTTCGCCCTTACCCAGATCGGCACACCGGCGATCCGCTTCCCCAACCGCTACCGCACCAGGAAAGGCGACTACCGCTGGATTTCGTGGGTCGGGGTGCTCGAGGGGGCACTCGTCTACTGCAGCGGCCGCGACATCACCGAAGAAATGCAGGCGCGCAGCGAGCGGGACCAGTTGTGGAAGCTCGCTGAGGACATGCTGGCCCGCGCCGACTACACCGGCATGATGAGCGCGGTGAATCCCGCCTGGACGCGGGTGCTGGGCTTTTCGGACGCTGAACTGCTGACCCGCCCCTACTCCGACTTCATGCACGCCGAGGACACCGGCGTGACCCTGGCGGCGTTGCAGGCGATGGGCGAAACCGGCAAACCAACCCGGTTCGAGAATCGCATCCTGACGATAGACGGCGCTTACAAGCCGATCGACTGGACAGTCGCGCCGGAGCCCGACGGGCTGAATTTCATCGCCATCGGCCGCGACCTGACCCAGGACAAGGCCCGCGAGCAGCAGTTACTGGAAACCCAGGAGGCCCTGCGCCAATCACAGAAAATGGAGGCCGTGGGCCAGCTGACCGGCGGCATCGCCCACGACTTCAACAACCTGCTGGCCGGGATCAGCGGCAGCCTGGAACTGCTGGAAAAGCGGATGACCGAGGGCCGGTTGGCGGGGTGCGAGCGCTACATCGCCGCCGCGCAAGGTTCCGCTCGACGCGCGGCCGCACTCACCCAGCGCCTGCTGGCCTTCTCGCGCCGCCAGACCCTGGATCCCAAGCCGACCGACGCCAACCGGCTGATCGGCGGCATGGAGGACCTTATACGGCGCAGAGTCGGTCCGGACGTCGAGCTGGAAGTGGTCGGCGCGGGCGGGCTGTGGACCACGCGGATCGATCCTTCGCAGCTAGAAAACGCGCTGCTGAATCTGTGCATCAACGCCCGCGACGCTATGGCGCCGGACGGCGGACGGCTGACCATCGAGACCGCCAACCGCTGGCTGGACGAACGAGCGGCCAAGGACCGCGACCTGCCGCCCGGCCAGTACGTCGCAATCAGCGTCAGCGACACCGGAGCCGGCATGGCGCCCGACGTGCTGTCCCAAGCCTTCGATCCATTCTTCACCACCAAGCCTCTGGGCCAGGGCACGGGGCTTCCCCCGGCAACCGAAGTGGGGACGACGCTGCGGTTTCGCTAGTGGCCTGACGAAGAACAGCTATTCGCAGACCATCTCTAGCTGCTGAGTAGGCAGGCCCATCTCCGACATGCGCGTCTTCAGCCGGGCCTGTTCGGAAGCGGACAGGGCCCCGGTGCGCGACAGCAGGGCCGGATATTTGCCGTCGGCGGTCGAAGCGATCATCCAGCGGTAGTCGGGGTCGTGGTCGATCACCCAGTATCGCTGCTTGATCAGGCCGGCGAAGAAGGTCGCCTCGAACTTGGTGTTGTCCGGCGGGTTCAGGACCCGGGCGGCCGTGTTGACCAGATGCTCAGGGCCGGTGGCCGAGCCGCGGTGGCAATACTGCTTGATCAGGAACTTGCCGGGCTCGGTGGGAGACCACACCTGGTAAGCCGCGAAACAATTGCGCTGCATGATGTTGGGCGTGCGCATGATCTCGTACCAGCGGCCCATGAACTTCTCGAGGTCCAGGGTCTTGGCCGGCTCCGGCGCCTGCGCCCGTGCGGCGCCAGCCAGCGCGTGAAAGGCCAGTGCGACGATCCAGCTGCGAGCCATGCGTGTCCCTTCGAGCCTGCTTCAGACAACTTCGCCCACGAGGACGAGGTTGCCTGACTTGTACGCAGCCACTGGGCCGCCGGATCGGCGCGAGCCTAGTAGGTCGCCCGGCCGCCGGAAATGTCGAACACGCCGCCGGTTGTAAACGAGCAGTCCTCCGACGACAGCCAGCCGATCATGGCCGCGATCTCCTCGGGCAGGACGAAGCGGTTCATCGGGATTTTCGACAGCATGTAGTCGATGTGCTGTTGGGTCATCTGGCCGAACATCTCGGTCTGGGCGGCGGCCGGGGTGATGCAGTTGACCATGATGCCCTTGGTCGCCAATTCCTTGCCCAGCGACTTGGTCAGGCCGATCAGGCCGGCCTTGGACGCGCTGTAGTGCGAGGCGGTCGGGTTGCCTTCCTTGCCGGCGATCGAGGCGATGTTGATGATCCGGCCGTAGCCGGCCTTGATCATGTGCGGAACCACCGCGCGGCATACCAAGTACGGCGCGTAGAGGTTGATGTGGATCACGTCGAACCAGACCTTGGGGTCTAGTTCCCAAGTCATGCCATTGCCGCCGGTGATGCCGGCGCTGTTGACTAGGATGTCGATCGAGCCGTGGGCGTTGAGCGTGTCCAGCGTGACCTGCTGCACGGCCGCTTCGTCGGTCAGCTCCACGGTGTGGGCGGTGACGGTCCCGAGCTTGGACAGCTCGGCCTGACTGGACTTCAGACGCTCAGCGTTGTTGTCCCACAGGCCGACCTTGGCGCCCGACTTCAGGTGGCGTTCGGCCACCGCATAGCCGATGCCGCGGGCGCCGCCGGTGACCACGGCCGTGCGGCCGTTGAGCTGATAGTCGATCATCGTTCAATCCGTCCTGTCAGGTGTGTTCCGAACGCTACTGCCTTGCAGCGCTTCGAGTCGTATTTGATCATTCGAGTTCGTATTTGATCGAATGCAGAAGGCCCGCCGGCTCATCGTCTATGTCGTAAGAATATTGCTCAACGATTTGATCGTAGAGCTCGTCTGTCATCCACGCAGGACGTTCATCCAGCACGGTTAGCGATGGATATTTCTCTTGGATGCTCTCTCGGTTGGGAGCCGATACGACAACCCAGACACCGCCCGACCCATAGTCGTAGACCGCGAGAAAAGCCTCCCTCATAGCCGCATGATCAGCCGAGCGCCGCGACGACGGCGTCGCCCATTTCCGAGGTCGAGACCTTCTTGCTGCCCGACTCGTAGATGTCGCCGGTGCGGTAGCCCTGAGCCAAGGTCTTGCGCACGGCCGCGTTGATGCGGTCGGCGGCGGCGGTCTCGTCGAACGAATAGCGCAGCATCATCTCGGCCGAGAGGATCGCCGCCATCGGGTTGGCCTTGTTCTGACCGGCGATGTCGGGGGCGGTGCCGTGGACGGGCTCATAGAGGCCCTTCTTGCCGACCGCGAGCGAGGCGGTCGGCAGCATGCCGATCGAGCCGGTCAGCATGGCCGCGCCGTCCGACAGGATGTCGCCGAACACATTGCCGGTGACGATGACGTCGAAGCTCTTGGGGTTCTTCATCAGCATCATCACGGCGGCGTCGACGAACATGTGGCTGAGCTCCACGTCCGGGTAGTCCTTGCCGACACGGGTGACGACGTCGCGCCACAGCTGCATCACTTCCAGCACATTTGCCTTGTCGACCGAGCAGACCTTGCGGCTGCGCTTGCGGGCCGCCTCGAAGGCGACGCGGGCGATCCGTTCAACCTCCGGCTCGGAATAGACCATGGTGTTGAAGCCTTCGCGTTCGCCCGCCGCATTGGTGCGGAAGCCGCGCGGCTCGCCGAAATAAAGGTCCCCGGTCAACTCGCGCAGGATCAGGATGTCGAGACCTTCGACCACCTCGCGCTTCAGGGTCGAGGCGTCGGCCAGCTCGGGGAACAGGAAGGCGGGGCGGAAATTGGCGAACAGCTCCAGGTGCTTGCGCAGGCGCAGCAGGGAGGCGCCGGGGCGCATGGCGTAGGGTATGGCCTCGTCGCCGGGGATGCCGGCGGCGCCGAACAAGATGGCATCGGCTTTGCGCGCGATCTCCAGCGTCGCGTCCGGCAGCGGGTCGCCGGCCGCATCGACGCCCGCGCCGCCGATCGGAGCCTCGGTGAGGTCGAGCTTGGACGCGCCGACGGCGGCCTTGAGCACCTTGACGGCCTCGCGGGTGACTTCCGGGCCGATGCCATCGCCCGGCAGGACTGCGATCTTCATGGGGACTGTTCCGTTGATTTAAGACGGGCGATCAGCCCGCGTAGGTCTTTTCAAAAGCTTCGATCTTGTCGAGCTGACCGAGGGTGAAGCTGATCTCGTCCAGCCCCTCCAGCAGCAGACGCTTGCGGTAGGGGTCGATCTCGAAACCGTGGGCGGGGCCGTTGGGCAAGGAGACGGTCTGGTTCTCCAGATCGACGGCGATCTCGAGGTCCGGCTCGGCCTTCAGGGCGTCGATCATGCCGCGCACGACCGGCGCTGGCAGGACGATGGTCAGGAGGCCGTTTTTCGAGGCATTGGCGGAGAAGATGTCGCCGAGGCTGGGCGCGATCACCACGCGGACGCCGAAGTCGTACAAAGCCCACACCGCCTGCTCGCGCGAGGAGCCGCAGGCGAAATTGTCCTCGGCCACCACCACCTTGGCCTCGCGTCGAAACGGGGCGTTGAGCACGAACTCCGGCTTTTCCGAACCATCGGCGTTGAAACGGACGTCGCGGAACAGGAAGTCGCCGAACGGCGCCGAGCGCGGCTTCTGCAGAAAGCGGGCGGGGATGATCTGGTCGGTATCGACGTTGGGCTGGTCGATGGGGACGGCGTGGGCAGTCAGTTTGCGGAACGGCTCCATGCTCAACGCTCGCCCATCAGGTCGCGCACATCCGTCAGGTGGCCGGTGACGGCGGCCGCGGCGGCCATCGCCGGGCTCATCAGGTGGGTGCGCGATCCGGGGCCCTGGCGGCCGACGAAGTTGCGGTTGGTGGTGGAGGCCGCGCGCTGGCCGGGCAGGAGCTTGTCGCCGTTGGTGGCCAAGCACATCGAGCAGCCCGCCTCGCGCCACTGGAAGCCGGCCTCCTTGAACACCTGATCCAGCCCCAGCTTTTCAGCCTCGGCCTTCACCAGGCCGGAGCCCGGCACGACCCAGGCCTCGACGCCTTCGGCCACCTTGCGTCCACGCACCACGGCGGCTGCGCTCTGCAGATCCTCGATGCGGGCGTTGGTGCACGAGCCGATGAACACACGGTCGATGGCGATGTCGGTCAGCGGCATGCCAGGCGTCAGGCCCATGTAGGCGAAGGCGCGCTCCATCACGCCGCGCTTCTCGGCGTTGGCCGCCTCTTCCAAGAGGGGTACGCGGCCGGTGATCGGCGCGGCCGCCTCGGGACTGTTGCCCCAGGTAACCATGGGCGAGAGGGTGGAGACGTCGAGAGCGATCTCGCGGTCGAACACCGCGTCAGTGTCAGTCTTCAGCCTACGCCAGGCGGCCACCGCCTTGTCCCAGTCCGCGCCCTTGGGCGCGTAGGGCCGCCCCTCGATGTAGGCGAAGGTGGCCTCGTCCGGCGCGATCATGCCCGCGCGGCCGCCGGCCTCGATGGTCATGTTGCACAGGGTCATGCGCCCTTCGACGGTCAGGGCGTCGATCGCCGGGCCGGCGTATTCCACTGCATAGCCGCTGGCGCCGGCGGCGCTGATCTTGGCGATCAGGGCGAGGATGATGTCCTTGGCCACGACACCCGGGCCGAGCTTGCCGGTCAGGGTCACGCGCATCGACCGGGGCTTGCGCTGCCACAGGGTCTGTGTGGCCAGGACGTGGGCCACCTCGCTGGCGCCGATGCCGAAGGCCAGGGCCCCGAGCGCCCCGTGGGTCGAGGTGTGGCTGTCGCCGCAGACGATCAGCATGCCCGGCCGGCTCATGCCCTGCTCGGGCGCCACGACGTGAATGATGCCCTGGCGCGGATCGTTCAGGCCGAAGAACGGGATGCCGGCGGCGGCGGTGTCGTTTTGCAGGGCGATGGCCATCTGCCGCGCCTCCGCGTCCTGCATGTCCATCAGGTCGCGGCTGGTGGTGGGGATGTAATGGTCCGGGGTGCCGAAAGCCCGCAGAGGCGCGCGCGGCTTGACGCCCTTCTGGCGCAGCATCTCGAACGCCGGGGCCGAGCCGTCCTGCAGGAAATGGCTGTCTACATAGAGCAGCGTCTGGCCGTCCTCGCACTCGACGATGACGTGCTCGTTCCAGATCTTGTCGAACAGAGTGGTGGGTGCGCCGCTGATGACCGCCTCCCTATGCCGGATTGTTATGTGTTGTTGGGCGCGGACTTTAATCGCCCGGGCCGAGCCTCACAAACCTGCATATCTCATGGCAGTTATCGCGAAAACGCATGTCTCACGAAATCAGGGGAAGACGACGGTCCGCAGACCGCTGAGCAGGATGCGGCGCTCTGCATGCCACTTGACCGCCCGCGCCAGCACCACCGCCTCGACATCGCGGCCGCTGGCTACGAAATCGCCGGCGGTCATGGCGTGCTGCACCCGTTGCACGCCCTGCTCGATGATCGGGCCCTCGTCGAGATCGTCGGTGACGTAGTGGGCCGTGGCTCCGATCAGCTTCACGCCGCGGGCGTGGGCCCGCTGATAGGGTTGGGCGCCCTTGAAGCTGGGCAGGAAGGAGTGGTGAATGTTGATGATCTTGCCCGGCCACTTGCCGCAGAAATCGCCCGACAGCACCTGCATGTAGCGCGCCAGCACGATCAGCTCGGCGCCGCGCGCCTCTGCGATCTTCTGGATCTGCGCTTCCTGGGCGGCTTTGGTCTCGGGCTTGATCGGCAAACAGTCGAAGGCCAAGCCGGCGCTGCGGGTCAGCTGTTCGAAGTCGGTGTGGTTGGAAATCACCCCGACGATGTCGATCGGCAACGAGCCGGTGGTGTGGCGGAAGATCAGGTCGTTCAGGCAATGGCCGAGCTTGGACACCAGCACCAGGGTCTTGACCCGCTGCGAGGCGTCGAAGAACTGCGCCTGGATCTCATGGCGCGCGGCCACAGACAGGAAGTCGGCCCGTAGGGTCTCGATGTTGACGCCGGACAGGGGCCGGAAGGCGTTGCGCAGGAAGAACAAGCCGTTGTCCGGGTCGCTGAATTGGCCGCTCTCGATGATGTTGCAGTTGTGCTTGACCAGGAAGGCGGCCACGTCGGCCACCACCCCGATCTGGTCCGGGCAGGACAGAACGAGGATGAAGGTCGGGGCCTGGACGTCGCTAGCCATGGGACTGCTTTCTCAAGCGCCCACATCGGCGCCGCCGCTGGCGATACCAACGGCGGGTGGACAGCGCAACTTGCGTATACATTCGGGCTTGCGCCATATGTTCTTGTTTTGGGCTGCCAAGCTGGAGAAAGGAAGCGGACAATGACCATCGCAGTGTCAGAGGCCGCGAAGATATTGGAGGCGCGCGGGGCGCTGCGTTGGGCCCGTAAAGATCACTCCGATTGGGTTATCGACTTCGTAGCCGGCCAAATTGGGCAACCGCTACCGGCGGATTTGGCGGAATTTTATCGAGCGAATATCGAAAAGATCGGTGACTTCAACACCACCATTCCTATCTGGGACCCTCACATGGGCAGTGTCGCCGACGATGCCGACATAGGAAGACTTCTACCGGCCAAAGCCGTTCCAATCTTCGGCGACGGCTGTGGGAGCCTCTACGGGGTCGATCTTTCTTCAGGCGAGGAAAGCCCAGCCGTGTACTTCTTCGATCACGAGAACGCTTTCGAGTTTCCCAGTTACGCAGCCGGCTCGTCCATAGGAACTTTCGTATTGCTCCTGGCTGAGAAGGACGATGCACATCGTGATGGACGGCCGCCTAATTGGGCGCTGGCCATCGATCCGGACATCGACAAATGCCCTCGCGCTCCGCCAGTTTGGTTGGCTGGCTAACGGACTCCCAAACTTTGCCTTACGGCGCGGCCTTGACCGTCGCCAGATAGGCGGCGAGGTCAGCGCGGTCGGTTTCGGGCCCGACGCGGATCGGCATGGCGGTGCCCGGGTACATCTTCTGCGGATTGGCCAGGAATTCGGTGAGGACGGCTTCCGACCAGGGGGCCATGGCGTCCATCATCGCCTGGGTATAGCTGCCGAAGTTGGGGTCCGACGCCGGCTTGCGGCCGACGATGCCGACCAGGCTCGGCCCCTGCCCGCCCTCGCCGTCGCCCTTGCCCGCCAGGTGGCAGACCCCGCATTGCTGGCGGAACAGGGTCTTGCCGTTGGCGGCGTCGGCGGCCTGGGAAACAGACGGCGCGGTCAGCGCGAGGAGGGCGCCGAACGCAACCGCCGCGGAAACAAAGGTCTTCATGAAGCCTCGTGCTTACTTGTTAGTGTGGGCGACGCGCCAGACCACGTTGCCGCCGTCGTCGCTGACGAGCAAGGCGCCGTCCTGCGCTTCGAGCACGCCCACCGGGCGGCCCCAGACGTCGGCGTCGGAATTGACGAAGCCGGTCAGGAAGTCGGTGTACTGGCCGGTCGGGGTCCCGTTCTTCAGGTGCACCCGCACCACCTTGTACCCGGTGCGCTTGGCCCGGTTCCACGAACCGTGCAGGGCGACGAAGGCGTCGCCGCTGAAGTCCTTGGGGAAGGCCGAGGCGCCGGCGGAGGCGCCGTAGAAGGCCATCTGCAGCGGGGCCGAGTGCGACTGGTAGAGCACGTCCGGAACGCTGACGTCCTTGACCAGATCCGGGCGCTCGCCGGCGTGGCGGGGGTCTTCATGGGCGCCGAGATAGTACCAGGGCCAGCCGTAGAACTGACCGGCCTTCACGCGGGTGGAATAGTCGGGCACCAGGTTGTCGCCGAGCAGGTCGCGCTCGTTGGTCGAGCACCACAGGTCGCCGTTGGTCGGGTTGGTGGTCAGGCCCGAGCAGTTGCGGATGCCGGTGGCGTAGACCTTCATATTCTTGCCTTCCGGCGTGGCGCTGAGCACCACCGCCCGGTAGGTCTCGTCGGCCCAGCCGGCGCCGCGGCCGTACTCGGCCTCCCACTTCTTGACCTCGTCGGCGCTCTTCTTGGGCATGGTCTCGGCCACGTTGGAGCCCGAGCCGACCGCGACGAACAGCTTGGAGCCGTCTTGCGAGAAGGCCAGGTCGCGGGTCCAGTGACCGCCGCCGCCGGGCACCTTGGCGATCACGGTCTCGGACGGGCCGGACGCCTTCAGGTCGCCGGCCTTGTAGGGATAGCGGACCACGGAGTCGGTGTTGGAGATGTAGACCCACTTGGGGTTCTTCTGCGGGAAGAAGGCGATGCCGAAGGGCTGGTTGAAGCCGTCGGCGAAGACGGTCACGTCGGCCGCGCCGCCGCCGGCCTTGGGCCGCATCACGCTGATCTTGCCGCCGTTGCTCTCGGCGATGAACACGTCGCCGTTGGGGGCCAGGGCCATGTGGCGCGGGCCCTGCATGCCGGTGGCGAACACCGAGACGCTGAAGCCGGCGGGAACCTTGGGCAGGGCGCCGTCGGCGCGCTTGACCAGCTTGGGGTTGTTGCGGGTCGAGCCGGTGGCGAAGGGCGCCGGGATGGTGTCGGCGGTCAGGTGACGGGTGACGCCCGGAGCATCGCTGGTGTAGTCGCCATAGGCGGCGGGGCCGGTCAGCACGGCGTCGGCGGCCAAGGCGGGCGCGAACGAGGCGGTGAGCGGGGCGGCAGCGACGGCCGCCAGCAGGATGTAGAGCTTCATTGTTCTTTCCTCCGCCCGCGTTGACCGTACAACTCCAGGCGAGCGGACTATATCTCGGCCCAGCGGCTTGTCACCTGGGATGGACACGTCAACGGCAGACAGCCTGCCGGGTGGCGGGCATGAGCACCACGAAATCGGGCTTTACGGCATCGAACACACGACGGTCGAAGCGGCAGTCGGCCATGTGGGTCCAGGCCAGGCGCACACGCGCGCGGCGGAAATACTGGGCCATGAAGTCGGAGGTGTAGCTATCGCCGACGATCAGCACCGTCGGCCCGGGCTGCGGTGGTTGCAGGAAAGCGGGCGGATAGACGCCGTGGTCCACGCCGGGGACTTCGCCCGTCAGGGGACGGCTGTCGGGGCCCTCCGGCGGTTGCGGTAGCATCTCGGCGGGCAGGTCCACAAGGCCCGACAGGCGTACAAGGTCGGAGTCCGCCGCCGCGGTCGGACGCCAGTTCATCGCCTGCGGATCGATGCGCCAGCCCGGCTGGCCCATAGCCTGCGCCATGCCATTGAACGCAGCTAGGGCGCCGATGTTGGTCCAGTGACTGTCGTGGCGCTGATAGACCGGCCCCTGCCCCTTGGCGGCCTGCATGGCCGGACGCAAATCCAGGGCGCGGGCACCGCATCCCTGCACGGCCTTCACAAGCAAATCGGCTTGGGTCGTGGGGCCTTTGGGAACCCAGGCCGGCACAGCCTCAGGGTAGACCTCCGCCGACCCCGGCGCGGGGGCGAACAGGAACGGGACCTTGCGGTTGTTCATCTCGGCTTGAAGACCACAGGCGAACACAGCGAAGCGCTGAGCGGCCTTGGCGTCCGTCTGGCCGCCGGTGGCGCCGAGCAGGCCGGGCTGTAGCAGCAGCCAGTCGCCCTCGCCCCGGATCACCGTGGTGTTGGCCGCCGAGGCAGGCTTGAGCCTGACGCGGGCGCTTAGCCACAGGTCGGCGAAGATCAGCTGCTGTCGCCCGGCGAAGTGATCCCGGATGTAGGCGTCCCAATCCGATGGCGAGAGCCCGCGCGGCGGGCCGGCCAGCATCCGCCGCTCCATCACCGAACGATCACGATAGGGCGTCACCGCCATGCCCAGGAGCGGCAGAACCAGCACCAGCAGGATCAGCGCCGCCAGGAAGCGGCGGCCGGGCTGCAGCAAAGGGCGCGCTCGGTTCATGGTCAGAACCGATAGTAGAGGAAGGGGCTGTAGCTCCCGCCGGCCACCGCCAGCAGGCACAACAGCAGCAGGACTACGACAGCTCCGGAATCGGCAAAACCGATCAGGCGCGGCCAGACGGGCAGCTTCAGCCTCGGCAGGCCGAACAGGGCCAGGGCGAGGGCGAGGGCGGCCAGCACCGCTTGGCCGGGCGCCGCGACCTTGCCCAGATCGAGGCCCAGCCCACCGATCCCGTTCAAGCCGATCATGCCGCGCCAGATCTCGCCCGCCGCCGCCAAGGTCGGTGAGCGGAACAGGACCCAGCCGAACACAACAGCGCCAAAAGCGTAGACCCAGCCGATCAGGCGCGGCGCCGTCTTGAGCGCCTTGCCGAGGCCCGCGCGCTCGGCGACGAGGAAAGCGCCGTGCCAGGCGCCCCACAGCAGAAAGGTCCAGTTGGCGCCGTGCCAAAGGCCGCACAGCACAAAGACGACGATCAGGTTGCGATAGGTCCGCAGCGCCGAGCCGCGATTGCCGCCGAGCGGGATGTACAGATAGTCGCGGAACCAAGCCGACAGGGTCCTGTGCCAGCGCCGCCAGAACTCGGTGATCGAGGTCGAGCGGTACGGCAGGTTGAAGTTGCGCGGCAGGGAGAAGCCGAACGCCAGTCCCAGGCCGATGGCCATGTTGGAGTAGCCGGCGAAGTCGAAATAGATCTGCAAACTATAGGCCAGGGCCCCAGTCCAGGCGGTCAGCAGGCTCGGCGCCCTGGCGTGATCGAATACCGCGTCGGCCAGGGGCGCCAGGGGGTCTGCGATCAGCACCTTCATCGCCAGGCCGATCACCAGCATGCGCAGACCCGCCGAGGCCCTGCCCCAGCTATGGCGGCGCAGATGCAGGCGGAGCGCGATGTTTTTGTAGCGGACGATGGGCCCCGCGATCAGCTGCGGGAAGAAAGCGATGTAGAGGGCCACCTCGCGCAGAGAGCGGTTGGCCGCGAACCGCCGGCGGTAGACGTCGATCAGGTAGGACAGGGCGTGGAAGGTGAAGAAGGAGATGCCCAGCGGCAGGGCGATCTGGGTCCGCTTGATGCCGATCAGCGCCAGATTGGCCGACAGGAAGTTGGCGTACTTGAAGACGATCAGAACCGCGAGGTTGACCGCGACGGCGGCGCCTAACGCCCCTGCCCTCGCCCGGCCTTCGCGCCCATCGATCCAGCGGGCGGCGGTGTAGTTGAAGCCGATCGAGGCCAGCATCACCGCGATCATCACCGGCTCGCCCCAGGCGTAGAAGGCAAGGGACAAGATCAGCAGCACCGCGTTCTTCAGCGCCATGCCGCGCACGGCGAAGTACAGCGCCAGGCTCAGCGGCAGGAAGACGAACAGGAAGGTCGGGGACGAGAAGACCACGGCGCCAGCCTATCCGGATTCAGCCTCAAAGCATCACGCCCAGCCATGGCCGGCCCGCGAGGGCCGCCACGACTGGGCGCGTCAGCTCAGTCAGCCGAGGAGTTCGGCTTATGGATAGTTACGGCCCGGCAGGGCCGCCGGAGCGCGGATTTCGGCGCGGGCCAGTTCGGCGTCGTCCGGGGTGATCATCTTCTGGGCCAGCATCTGGTCCAGCACCGGCAGAGCCTTGGCTTCGCGGGCCGCGGGCGTGCCATAGACGCTGGTCAGATGCTTCCAGCTCATCGGCACATCGTGACCCAGTTCCGGGCAGTTACCCGGGCCGGGGCCACCCATCACGGTGACGACGTCGGGCGCGTCGGACCAGGGGCTGCGAACGCCGCCCTTGGCGTAACCGTACTGATCCAGGTCGGACAGCTTGCCGTCGGCGGCGACGACGAAGCGCGGGGCCTTGGGCGGAACTACGCCATTGGCCCAGCCTTCAAGATTGCTCAGGCCCGCGTCGAACGCGTACTTCATCAGCGGGCTGGCGCTCAGGAAATATTCCGGGGTGCAGCGGGCGGTGAAGGGATACTGCACGGTGCCTTGCAGGTTGCCGGCCTTGGTCTGGTCGGCCAGGGCGGGGAAGATGTCGTAGGCGTTCTTGTCCAGGTGGGGACCGGCGGCGATCTGATAGACGCGGAACTGGTCGTTCGGCGCGTCGCTGTCTTCACGCATGAAGCGGACCTGACCGGGATAGTCGGCCTGGGAGACCACCGCCACGATCGGAACGCCGACGTTCTTCAGCATGTTGTGAGGGTCGGTGGCGGCCGGGGCGGTGGCACAGTGGCTCAGGCGGCTGACGCCGCCAATGCCCTTGAACAGATAGCCGTCGTAGATCGGCTTGTTGCCCGGCAGGCGCACGGTGTTCTGCAGGCCCATGGCGTAGGTGGTCAGGTCGCTCTGGCCGCCGGACTGGGCGGTCATGAACAGGTGCTTGACGTTGTAGCCGGCCAGCGGATTGCCCGAGGCGGTGTTGTTCTTCATCAAGGCGCCGACCTGGGCCAGCACGTCGAAGCGTAGGCCTTCTTCCATGACGTCGCCGTTTTCGCCGGTGCGGCAGGCCAGGGACATGCCGGGAGAGAAGTTAAGGTCGGCGTAGCGGGCGGCGTCCCACTTCTTCAGGCCGATGGTGGCCTTGGGAGGGGTGATGATGGCAAAGGCGTCGCCCGTGCGCATCATGTGTTCCTTCATGTAGCCCCACATCATGACCCAGTCGAAGCTGCGGGCGTCATTGACGATCTCGACCACGACATTGCCGCTGAACTTGGTCTTGTCGGTCGGCTTACGGATCAGAACGCGGGTGCCGAACATATGGCCGCCCTGAGCGACCTCGACTCCACCGTCCTTGCCCCACTGATAGACGTTGGCCTTGCCGGTAACGATGGCCTCGACTTCGTCATAGCCGTGCGCCTTCAGGTCCAGCGGGATCAACTGGTCCGAAGAGCTCAAGAACGGCTTATAGAAATCGGTGACTTCGGGAATGCGCGCGTTCGGCATCGAAACCGTAATCACGCCCTTAGGAGCCGGCGGCGCCTTCTTCTGGGCCAGGGCGGTCCCGCCCATTGCCGTACTCGCCAGCAGGGCAAGAGCCGCCGCGATCTTCACGCCGTTGCGCATAGTCTATCTCCCCAATTAAGCCAGCCTCTCCCGGGCCGACATCTCTTGCCGACTGAATTCGCAAAAATAGCGGCATTACACAATGAATTTATCGCGAGCGCCCGGTGTTGCGTTGTCCACTTGACCTGTCGCGCACAGCCTTGAACTCGGAGGCGGGGTACCAGCCGGGCCAGGCGCCGCTGTTGGCCAGGTCACGGCCCATGCGGTAGAGCAGCTCCAGATCCTGTACTTGGCCTGACAGATCCCAGTCCGCCGACCATTCATCCGCCGGCTGATGATACTTGTCCTTTACATAAGCCGCCTTGCCGGCGGGGACGCCGCCTTTGATGAGATCATTGCCCGAACCGATCGAGATCGCCGGGACCCCGACTTTGGCCAGGGGGAAGTGGTCGGAACGGTAGAAGTGGCCAGCCTCCGGCTCCTGATCTGGGGAGTAGTAGCGCCCTTCCGCCTTCAGATAGCGGGTGAGGGTGTCCTGCAGGTCGGTCTGACCCGAGCCTGAGGTCGAGAGGTTGCGGGCGCGCCCGTAGACGTCGAGCGCGTCCATGTTCAGGTCCGCGACGGTCTTGGCCAGGGGATAGACCGGGTGAGCGGCGTAGTAGGTCGAGCCGAGCAACCCCTTCTCCTCGGCGGTCACCGACATGAACACCACAGAGCGTTCGGTGCGCGGAGCCTTGGCCCCCTGCGCCATGTCCGCCAGTTCGAGGATCATGCCGAGCACATAGGTGCGGACCTGCTCCTCCTCGGACGTGCTGGGTCGAATGGTCATCGGCCTCTTCCTGAACAGTGCGTGGCCCAGGTCCGTCGCTGGGACACGAGGTCTCGACGGCGGGGGCGCATGGCGTACGGGAGATTATAGAGAATCGATAAGTCGAAAGAACCCGGCAATCAAAATTCGCTCAGCTTGATCATCATTTGGGTGCTGAACAATGACCCAGGCTTCATCGAATGAAAATTTCATCGTTGCAATGCATATATTGCGGCACAAAAATCGTGCAATGCCTTCACATTTCTCCAACATTACATCATCATGAAGAATATTTCTGCCGATTGATTAAAATCAATTTCCTTCTTTGCAGTGTATGCATGATTCAATATTGCCAGAGAGACTGCGGATCAGGCGCAGGGCCGCGCAGCGAGCATTGAGCTTGGCTAGCTAAATTCACCTGTAGGGCCGCTAAAATACCCGCGGGTCGAAAATTCGACCGATCACAACGCCGCTCGCTTGAAGAGCAGCGCCTGAAAGTCACCGGCGATCTGCTCGACACACAGATTCTTTTAGGCGAACGGGCCCTGGGGATCCTCGGCGTGGGCCAACATGGTGGCGTTCGCCTCGAAGATAAGAAGGCGGCCATCGGGCAGGACGGAGAAATCAACTCCGCAGTAGTCCAGATCCAGCCGGCGGCCGATTTCACGGATCGCGGCCATGCCTCGCGCGCCAATGGCGGCGACCGGATCGGCCAGGAACCTCGCCTCCTCCGCCCGGCGCTCGGCGAACCCGGTCAGGGTCAGGGCCCGCTTGAAGCAGCGCTCCGCGTCGGACGGCCGGTCCCGCTCGGTGTAGATATGGCCCAGGTCCAGCTGCGCCTGGGGGTGTTCTGGACTGAGGGCCGCGGCCAGCTCCAAGCTCATCACGGCCGGCTCGATCGCCGCGATCGCCTCAAGCACCCGAGCGCGCAGAGCCAGAGTCGCGCCATCGTGCGGTCGCCGCGCGGCCAACACTTCGACGGCCATCATCGCCTCCGCCGCCCTGCGCTCGCCCAGGAGGTCCGCGGCCTGTTGCAAGGCGATGTGATGATCTGTGGTTAGCATGGGGACCGCCCAACCAATCCGGATTCGGCTTCAAAGCAAAACGGGGTTCCGCGATCGCGGAACCCCGTCTGGATATCCGGTCAGACCGTCAGTCCCCCTTGCCGCTACCAGCGCAGCTGAGTGAAGATGCCGAACTCGTCGTAGGTTCCGTCACGGCTGCCGCCGATCACGCCGTTGGCGGTGTTGATCGAGCCGTTGTCGATCTTGTCGCGCTTGTAGACCAGCGCCAGATCGACGATCCGGGTCGGGCTGTAGGACACGCCGAAGTTGAAATAGTTGTCCTTCACGCTCGGCTTGGCGCTCTGGGTCGGCTGCACCCACTGATAGTTGCCGAACAGGGCGTATTTCGGCGCGAAGTTGTAGGTCGCGAAGGCCGAGTAGCCCTTCGATTTGTCGGCGGTGATCGAGGTCACGTTGTTCCAGTTGGTGGCTTCGAAATACTCGGCGCCGACGCGGAAGTCCTTGTCGACCCAGGCGGCCATGGCGTTGAGGCGATTGGCGGTGTGCGGCGCCCCGGGGGCAGCCAGGCCGACCACGTCTTTGCCCAGCTTGCCGGTGTAGCCGCCGACGGCCAGGTTGACCTTGTCGAGTACGACGTTGAAGCGGCCTTCGACGTCCACACCCTTGGAGCGCAGCGGTGTCTTGTAGCCGGCGCCGTCGACCACAGCGACATCGTAGTTGAACATGCCCTTGTTGAACTTGCCCTGGGCGTGCAAGCCCCAGTCGGACGAGGTGCCGTACTTGGTGCGATCGACGATCGTCTGTTCGATGTACCGGGTGCCGGTGATGTTCTCCATGTAGGGAATCCACGGCGCGTCGTTGGCGCCGGCCTGGATCACCAGGGCGTCGGAAATCTTGGCCTGCAGATAAGCCTTCTTGAGATAGAGGGCGGTCTGGCTGATCGCCGAGGCGTAGGCGAAGTCGGTGGTGATGTTGGCCGAGAAGGTGTCGTTGAACTTGTGGTCGATGCCGATGTAGAGGCGCTTGATGTCGAAGCCGACGCCGCTGGGCGCCACGCGGGTCCCGTTGGACTTCTGCTCGATGCTTGACAGGTTGGAGAACATGCGGCCGCTGACCACCGTGTTGTCCGTCCAGCTGGGCGCGGGCTTGATCGCCGCGACCTGGGTCTTGACCTCAGCCGGAATGGTCTTGATCTGGGCCTGGGCTGTCTGGACAGCTTGGGCGCTGGCGGCCGCGCTGGCGGTGGCGCTGGCCTTGGCCTCGTCGGCCTGGGTCTGTGCGGTTTTTAGCTGGGCGCTGGCAGCCTGGGAAATAGCGGCCTGCTCGTCCAGGCGATCCTTGAGGAACTGAATCTGCTCGCGCAACTCGTCGATCTGAGCCTGCTGCCGGTCGATGACGGACGGCGTTTTGGCGGTCTTGGCCTCGGCCGCGGAGCCCATGGCGAAGGCGACGAGCACACCGGCGGCAACGCCGCCGAAGAGGGAGGATTTCAGTTTCATCTTTAAGCGCCCCTTGTTGCGCTTCCCTTGTTCGGGAAGGCCGTGAGGCTCGCTTAGGCGCTATGCGTGACAGTCGGGCGAAAGTTGCACGACGGTTTTGCGACGTTGCATTTTCTCCATAGCCGGGGCCTTAAAGGCTATCCACCGGGCCGCTGAAGACCCGCCCGTGAAGCCGAAGGAGCCGTCTGCGATTGCGTCAATTTGGCTCCTTTGCGTGACGGTGATGAAACGATTGAAATCGGTTGGCCTCGTCTATCGAAACACCCGCGCTCGATTTTCGAACTAAAAGACTGCTTTGCGCGGCTCCGGCGCGACCGATAAGGTTGGGTTCGGCCGATTCACTGGCATGCTGACATGACCTTAGGCTTCATCGTCGGAACGAATGGCCGCAGACGCGCGAGGGGGGTCCCCCGGCTGTCTGCCCAGACGCTTCCCCTGTTCCTGGCCAATGGCGCTCGCATCGCGGTGCAGCTGGCGCTGATCCCCGTCCTTGCCCGAATCATCTCGCCCGAAGCGTTTGGACGGGTCGCCGTGGCGATGCCCATCATCATTTTCACCTCGATCCTGGCGGAAGCCGGCCTGGTCACCGGCCTGGTGCGCAGCGATGTCTCGGCTAGAGCCGAATCGACCGCCTTCTGGTTCACCGCTCTGGTCGGCGTCGCCTGCGTCGGCGCGGTGTGCCTGATCGCCGGACCGATCGGCTGGGTGGCTGGACAGTCAGGCCTCACCGCAATCCTGTGCGCCCTGTCGCCGGCTCTGCTGATGACCTGCCTGACGATCACGCCCAGCGCGCGACTGCAGCGCACGGGCGCGTTCGGCTTTTTCGCGGCGGGCGAACTGCTGTCGAGCCTTGCCGGCGCCCTGGTGGCCCTGTGGGGCGCCCTGCACGGTTGGGGCGCCTGGAGCCTTGTCGGCCAGCAGTTGACCATGGCCGCCGTGCGCATGGTCAGCAATCTGCGACTGTCCCGCTTCTGCCCGCTGCTGCAGTTCGACTACAGCCTGCTGCGCCCGGTGCTGCAGCTGTCGACGCCGCTGCTGGGCGCCAACATCCTGGCCTATCTGGCGCGCAGCCTGGACAACCTGCTGATCGGCCTGTGCATCGGGGCCAAGCCCCTTGGCTACTACGCGACCGCCTATCAGGTGGTGCTGATCCCCGAATACGCCCTGGGCGCTTCGATCCGCACCACCACCATGCCGGCCATCGCTCAGGTCGCCTCCGACCGACATGCCGCCGGCGCGATCTATTTCAACGCCCTTCGCACCCTGAGCCTGCTGGCGACGCCGGTGGTGGTGGCGTGCAGCATGGAAGCCGAGCCTCTGGTGCGGCTGGTCCTCGGTCCTGCGTGGGCGCCCGCCGCGCCGCTTGTGGCGATCCTGGCGCCGCTGGGCCTGGTGCATTGCTATTTTCAGCTCAATACCGCGGTCCTGCTCGGCTTTGGCGAGGCCCGAACACAGCTGCGTATGTCGGTGCTGACCAGTGTCTGCGGACTCGTCGGCATCGTCGCCGGATTCCCCTGGGGACCGCATGGCGTGGCGCTGGGTTATGCCCTGGGCACCTTGTTCGCCGCCGGCCCCTATTTCTTCTACTGCCTGCGGGCAGTAGGCGCCTCGTGGCGCCGGCTGATCGGGGGCGTCGGCCGCGCCTGGACCGGCGGAGCAGCTATGGCCATAGTGCTCAGCGCCTGGAACCATCCCACCGCGCACGTCGCGCCGCTGATGGGTCTGCCTGAAGCCGCGATCATCGGCGGCGGGGCCTATCTGACCGCCTTGCTGTTCATGGAACTGCTGCGCCCGACTGCCCGGCCGCGGCCGGGCCAGACCCGTCTCGCCCTGGAAGCCTGACTCCGATTCACTTCGGCTTAACCGAATTTCAATGGCAGCCGCCGAGGTTGGCCTTGCGCGCCCACGCGCGCACAGGAATTTCGTGTCATGGTCAGCCCGGTTTCCGGCGCCAATCTGCTGAGCTTCTATCAGGGTCAAACCGCCCTCAGCATGCTGTCGAGCTCGGGCGTAGGCGCGCTCAAGCAGCCCGATAGCGCGGTAGCGCAAAAAAAGGGCGTCCGGCCCTGCGGGGGAACCGGACGCCCGAACGGCGGCGATCACGCGGGTATGCGCGCGCGGAGATTGCGGGGTCCCGGTTGCGCCGAAACCGCCGCCGCTATCTCGGATTGGTAGGCCTATAGGCGCTACCGCTTCGCTGCTTGAGCGCTAAACGTCGTCCTCGGCGGAGGGGCCGACCAGCAGCTCCTCGACGATGATGCCGGCGTTCTTGCGCACCGCGGCCTCGATCTCGTTGGCCATGTCTGGGTTGGCCTTGAGGAATTCGCGGACGTTGTCGCGGCCCTGGCCGATGCGCTGACTGGCGTAGGAGAACCAGGAGCCGGATTTTTCGACCACCCCGGCCTTGACGCCGAGGTCGATGATCTCGCCGAGCTTGGAGATGCCCTGACCGTACATGATGTCGAACTCGACCTCGCGGAACGGCGGGGCCACCTTGTTCTTGACCACCTTGACCCGGACGTTGTTGCCGATGATCTCGTCGCGCAGCTTGACCGAGCCGGTGCGGCGGATGTCCAGGCGCACCGAGGCGTAGAACTTCAAGGCGTTGCCGCCGGTGGTGGTTTCCGGGCTGCCGTACATCACGCCGATCTTGTGGCGGATCTGGTTGATGAAGATGACCAGGGTCTTGGACTTGGAAATCGAGGCGGTCAGCTTGCGCAGAGCCTGGCTCATCAGGCGGGCCTGCAGACCGGGCAGGCTATCGCCCATCTCGCCTTCGATTTCAGCCTTGGGGGTCAGGGCGGCGACCGAGTCGATGATGATGATGTCGACGGCGCCCGAGCGAACCAGGGTGTCGCAGATTTCCAGGGCCTGTTCGCCGGTGTCCGGTTGGGAGACCAGCAGGTCGTCGAGATTGACGCCGAGCTTGTGAGCGTAGGAGGGGTCCAGCGCGTGTTCGGCGTCGATGAAGCTGGCGGTGCCGCCGAGCTTCTGGACTTCGGCCACGACGTGCAAAGCGAGGGTGGTCTTGCCCGAGCTTTCCGGGCCATAGATTTCCACCACCCGGCCGCGCGGCAGGCCGCCGATGCCCAGGGCCATGTCGAGCCCGAGCGAGCCGGTCGATACGGACTCGATCTCGACGATCTTGCCCTTATCGCCCAGCTTCATCACCGAGCCTTTACCGAAAGCTCGGTCGATCTGAGCCAGCGCCGCTTCCAGAGCGCGCTGCTTATCGCCGTCGTCTTTACCCACGAGCCGCAACACCGATTGAGCCATTTGAAGACATCCTTCTTACCCGATTCTGCCCCCGGCTTTCGCCGTATCGGATAAGCGACCCGCGCCGTGCCGACGAGAGCAATGTACACACTTTGTTCTCACTCGCAATATGTTCTTTTTTGCCCGGCGCGGGGGTATAGCGATGGGCGAGACATGAGCAGAACACGACCACACGCGTGGTTCGGATCGATGGCTGAAACTGCCGCATTCGCTGGATATGCTCGGCAGATCTGAAAGCCTGTCCGAAGGTTCCGATGTCGATCAAGCTTACCCGCCAAGCGCTCTACGACCGCGTATGGGAAACACCCCTCAAATACCTAGCCCAGGAGTTCGGGCTCGATCCTGTGCGCCTATCGAAATGCTGCGTTGCGTACGCCATCCCAAAGCCGGGCTACGGCTATTGGACCCTGCGCGAGATGGCCAAGCCCGTCGTAAAAACTCCGCTCGGGCCGCCCCCGGCTGGCTTGGGCGACCTAATCGACATCCCGCAGGGCTACATCAAGCTGAGTAGAATGGCCGGCAAGAAGTCGAAGGGGGCTCAGGGTCCGGCCGAGCCAGAGGTCGCCAAGGTCCCCGAGCCTACCTCGATCCACCGCCTAGCTCAGAAAACGCTTGAGAAGCTCGCTAAGGGGAAGGCCGGAGAGCTCCTCCAAGTCAAAGGGCGCGGCTTGTTCACTGTCACAGCAACACCAGGGCAGGCCGAACGGGTCGCGATGGTGTTGTCTTGTCTGGTGACTGCGGTTGAGGCTCAAGGCTGGCGCGTCCCGAGCGGCGAGGGTGGGTTGCGCCTGGAGCCTGATGGCGAGGTCTTGGACTTCAGCATCACCGAGCAAACCGACAAGGTGAAGCACGAACCGAGCGAAGCGGAGCAGGCGGCCTTGCGACGGCACGAGGAGGCGAAACAGCGGGCCGTCCGCATGGGTAAGTGGTTTTCTGATTGGGACCGGCCGAAGATCCCGGAGTGGGACTGGATCCCCAACGGGCACTTGGTCCTCGCATTGGGCATCAGCGCCTATCGGCAAGACAGCGTTCGCCGCACCTTCAGAGACGGCAAAACTCAAAGGTTGGAGGGGCTGGTCGATCGGATCATCGACTCCCTGGCGGCCTATGCTGTGTCGGAGAAGGATGGCCGCGTTCGCCGCGAGCGCGACAGGCTTGAGGCGGCTGAGCGGGAAAAGCGCCGGCAGGAAGCCCAACGCCAGCAGGAGCTAGACAACAAGCGCTACGAGTTCCTTCAAGCCCAGGCCAAACGCTTGGACCGCGCTCTTGAGGTGGAGCGAGTGATAGAGACGATCGCCGCCCAGGGCGAGGCGGAGGGCGCGGTCGCCGCCTTCATCGATTGGGGACGGCAACTGGCGCGGGACATCCGGGCGAACCTGTCCTTTGACGTTCTCACCAAAAAGCTGGAGCGCCATGGTCTAATGAACGATGACGCTCAGATCGGCTCGTGGGTCGATGTGGACAAGCTAGGTTATTGATCGCAGACGCGTTTTTCCCGTCGGTCGGATAAGGCCGATTAAGCGCGTTCGAGGTCCAAGACAGGCAATTCGGGTTTGATGCCCTCACTAACGAAAGTGCACAACCGACGCGCCAACTGGGGCGCCAGGCGCACAACCCCTTTTGCCCGGCGCGCCCTCAGCGCTTCATGGTCAGGTCGTAGACGTGTCCGTCGTTGCGCTGGCAGCGCCCCTGGGCGACAGAGGTCACGGCGTTGAAGCGGAAGCTGCAGCGCAGGGTCGAGCCGTCCTGGGCGTCGGCATAGGCCCGGCCGTCTCCGTTTGAGGCGACTCCCTCGGTGATCATCCCCGTCGCCTTGGCCAGCCGGCCGGTCTCGCGCTTGTCGAAGCCGGTGAAGCCGCCGTCGGCGGACACCAGCCATTCGCCGACATAGCGCTTGCCATCAAGATCGATGTTGAGCGCGCCGCGCCCGCCCCGGGCCCCGGGCGAATTGCCCACACCGCCCGGCCCGCCGTCATGGGCGGTGAGCGTCACCACCGTGCCGCACCCGGCCAGGCTGGCGGCGGCCAGGATCACCAACAACTGTCGTCGCGCCATTGAAGGTCTCTACCCGCAGTCGAGGTTGCAGCGTGGCCGAACATCCGGCGGCTGGCAACTCAAGCCTTAGACGCCGGCTGCACTGGAATACCCCCACAGCATGGGTGGTTCCCGGGCCGATGCGGGCAAAAGAAAAGGGCGGCTCGAGAGCCGCCCTCCTCCGATCGGTTTGCGGTCCGCCTTACGCCTTGGAGGCCAGCGATCCGCGCATCATCTTGATCTCCGCGCGGCCCTGCGACACCAGGCTCTTCAGCTCGGCGATCTCGGCCTGCATGCGGCTCTGTTCGGCCTCGCGGGCGCGCTGGGCCTCGATCACTTCGTTGGTCTTGAGCTCGGCCTGAACCTCGGCGCGCTTGGCCTGCGCCTCGCTCTGGGCCAGGGCGACCTGGAGCTGTTCGGAACGGTCGACCGCAGCCAGGCGCGCGGCGTCGACGTCGCCGAACCGGCGGCGCCAATCGGCGAGCCAGTTGTCGAGCACTTCGACGCGCTGGGCCATCTGGCGGTTCTCGGCCTGCACGGCGGCCAGGTCGCGCTGCATCTTGGACTTCTCGTCCAGCGTCGCCGCCTGACCGAGGGACAGTTCGTTGTGTAGCTTCTGCACGCGCTTGGTGCGCGAGCCGGCCTCGTCGAGCTTGGCGCGCAGGTCCTTGATCTCCGCGCGGTTGAGCGCGGCCTGCTCCTTCATGGTCTCGCTGGCGAGGCGGGCTTCGGCGCGGGCGGCGGCTAGTTGGGTGGCCAGCTCGGCGGCGCGTTCCTGTTCGCCGGCCAGCAGGTTTCCGATCTGCTGACGCAAATGAAGGCGAAGGCCCTGGCCGCCGCCGACACCTCGCTGGACACCACCAGCCGGACCGCCCTGAACGAAGACTTCAAGTCCCTGCGCGACCAGATCTCCAAGGTCGTCACCAACGCCGACTTCAACGGCATCAACATGGTCAAGTCGAGCGGCACCACGCTCAACGCCCTGGCCAACGACAAGGGCTCGTCCAAGATCACCGTGGCGGCTCAGGATCTTTCCCTGGGCGGCTCCAACGTGACCCTGGCGGCCACCGCCTCGTTCGCCACCGCCGCGGCGGCCAGCGCCTATATCGCGACGCTGGACACCAACCTGACCAACGTGAACACCGCCCTGACCAAGCTCGGGACCGGCTCCAACGCCCTGGCCAGCCACCTGAAGTTCGTCGGCAATCTGCAAAACTCGCTGACAACCGGCATCTCCAACCTCGTGGACGCCGACATGGCTTCCGAGAGCGCCAAGCTCCAGGCGCTGCAGACCAAGCAGCAACTGGGCGTCCAGGCGCTCGCGATCGCCAACGCGTCTTCGAGCACCTTGCTGACCCTGTTCCGTTAATCGCGGACGCGGCGGCGGGGGCGCAAGCCTCCGCCGCCCACCCTGCCTGATCGGAAGAATCAGATGAGCAACGTCACCCAGATGACCGCCGTCCCGGCCGATATGATGGGCGTGCAAGGCACCGCGCCGGTTCAGCCGACGATCAAGCCGTCGCCGAAGAAGGCAGCGACCTCGTCGTCGCCGCCTCCCGCTGATCCGGACGAGTCGCCCCAGCGCCTGATCATTTCAGAGGGCGAGAAGACCGGGGTCTATATCTACACCATCCTCGACCGGGCGACCGGGCAGGTGCTGGTGCAGCTCCCGCGCGAGGAAGTGGTGCGCATCGCCGCCCGGCCCGACTATTCGGCCGGCAAGGTGATCGACACCAAGGTCTAGAGCTATCGTCCCAGGTCGGGTCCTGGGCCGCTAGATTTTTGTCAGGTCCACGGAAGCCAAGGGCAGCCGGCGGACCCTTTTGCCTGTCGCCGCGAAGACGGCGTTGCAGATGGCAGGCGGGGTCGGACCCACGCCCGGCTCGCCGATACCGCCCCACTTGGGCCCGCCCGTCAGGTGCAGATAGGTTTCGATCACCGGGGTCTCGGCCATGCGCACGGGCCGGTAGTTGTGGAAGTTGGTCTGCTGGACCGCCCCATCCTTGATGGTGATCTGACCGAACAGGGTCTGGGTCAGGCCGAACAGGGCGCCGCCCTCCATCTGCTGGTGGATCGTGTTGGGATTGGCGGCGTGATAGCAGTCCATTACCACCACCATGCGGTCGACCTTGACCTTACCCGCGGCTGAAACGGTGACTTCGGCCGCCTGGCCGGTGACCGAGCCGTAGCATTCCATGATCGCCAGCCCGCGCCCGCGCCCGGCCTCGATCGGCGTGCCCCAGCCGATCTTCTCGGCCAGCATGTCGAGCACCCCGATCCAGTCGGCCCGGTCCAGGTGCGCGCGGCGGAACTTGTAGGGGTCCTGGCCGGCCGCATGGGCCATCTCGTCGACGAAGCTCTCGATGAAGAAGCCGTTCTGCGACGAGCCCACGCCCCGGCAGAACGACACCGGCACATGGGTATTGTGCAGGTTCAGCCCCACCGACAGGTTGGGGAACTTGTAGGCGGTGCCGGCGATGCATTCGGTGGCCGAGCCCTCCAGGCCGCTGGTCACCGGGTCGCGGCCGAGCGAGCGCATCAGCGAGGGCACGGCCAGCTTGACGTCGAAGGCCTCGGCCTTGCCGTCGGGGCGCAGGGACGCCTTGAACAGCGCCGCCGCCTGGGGGCGGAAGCGGTCGTGCATCATGTCCTGCTCGCGCGTCCACACCAGCTTGACCGGCCGGCCGATCTCCTTGGCGATCTGCACCGCCTGGCGCGTCTCGTCGGGATTGGAGCGGCGGCCGAAGCCGCCCCCGATGAAGTTGACGTGCACGAACACCTTGTCCGGGCTTATGCCCGAAACCTCGGCCGCCGTGGCCAGCACCGCCGGGGGCGACTGCGTCGAGGTCCATACATCGACCCGGTCCGGCTGAATCCAGACGGTGGAGTTGAGCGGCTCCATCGGCGCGTGGGCTTGGTAGGGCGCCTCGTAAAGGGCTTCTATGAGCTTGGCGTCGCCGGGATTGGCCAGGGCTTTGGCTGCGTCACCGTCGTTGCGGGCCGAGACCATCTTGCCGTGCAGTTCGTCGCGGTAGGTCTTGTCGAGATCGGCCTGCTGCACCTTGCCCGAGGCGCCGACGTCCCACTCGATCTTGAGATCGTCGGCGGCGGTCTTGGCGCGCCAGAACTTGTCGGCGGCGACCGCGACGGCGCCGTCCATGCGCACCACCTTGATGATTCCCGGGCGGCCTTGCAGGGCGCTGTCGTCGATCGACTTGACCTTGCCGCCCGGCACCGGGCAGGCGATCACCGCGGCGTAGACCATGCCGGGCACGCGCGCATCGATGCCGAACTTGGCCGAGCCGTCGATCTTGGCCGGGGTGTCCAGCCGCGGCGTCGGCTTGCCCACCAGCCGGAACTGGTCCGGCGACTTGATCTTGGGTTCCTTGTCGAGCTTGACCGAAACGGCGTCCTTGCAGACCTGGCCGAAGGACACCTTGCGCTTGGTGGCCATGTGGGTGATCACGCCCGCCTCGCACGAGCACTCCGACACGTCGCACTTCCAGCGACGGGCCGCCGCCTCGACCAGTCGCCCGCGGGCGCTGGCGCCGGCCTGCTGCAGAAACTCCCAGGAGGTGCGCACGCCCTGGCTGCCGACGGTGGTCATCGAGCGGTAGACGCCCTTGTCACGCAGATTGCGGGTGGCTGAAGCGTATTCGCACTTCACCTTGGACCAGTCGCAGTGAAGCTCCTCGGCGACGATCATGGCCAGGGCGGTGGCGGTGCCCTGCCCCAGCTCGTTGTGCGGGATGCGCACGGTGACGCTGGAATCCGGGTCGATCACCAGCCAGGCGCTGAGCTCTTCGGGCGAGCCTTCGGGGCTTTGGATACGGGCGCCCATGGGCTTGGGCTGGCCGGACGCCGGCTGGGTGGCGGCCAAGGCGTCGGTGGGCAGGATCACGCCAACGGCGAGGCCGCCGCCGGCGCTGAGCACGGCGCTGATCGCCTGGCGGCGGGACAGGCCCTCTTTAGAGATCGCGGCGTTCATGCCTTGACGCCCTTGGCCATGATCCCGGCCGCGCGGTGGATCGCTTTCTTGATGCGCGGGTAGGTGCCGCAGCGGCAGATGTTGTTCATGATCCGGTCGATATCGGCGTCGGCCGGGTTCGGAATTTTCTTGAGCAGGGCCGCGGCGGCCATGATCTGGCCGGACTGGCAGTAGCCGCACTGCGGTACGTCCTCGATCAGCCAGGCCTGCTGGACCGGATGGCTGGCGTTTTTGGACAGGCCCTCGATGGTGGTCACCGACTTGCCCGCCACCGCCTCGATCGGCATGGAGCATGAGCGGACAGCGATGCCATCGACGTGGACGGTGCAGGCACCGCACTGGGCGATGCCGCAGCCGAACTTGGTCCCGGTGAGGTCAAACTCGTCGCGCAACACCCACAGCAGTGGCGTATCGGCCTCAGTATCGACGGAACGGGCCTTGCCGTTGACGGTCAGGACGAACATCGGGCCTCCCGGTGTTGTACTTGTTGAAGAGTGAGATTACGCCACTGCGGCCTGCTTGGCCACGCCGCAATCTTAGGGCCGTATGGACCGGGCAAGGTCCGCGACCAAGTGATCCACCGGAGTTGAACATGCGTCTGGTCCTGCTCGCCGCCGCCGCCCTCGCCTTCGCCGGAGCCAGCCTGCCCGCAGTGGCGATCGAGGAGAGCCCGATCCTGCCCGGCTACTGGGAAAGCACCAGCAAGGTGTCCTTCCCCCTGCCCAGCACCAAAGTCGACCGCAAATGCCTGTCCTCAGAAGAGGTGGTGAAATTCCTGACCGGCCCCGCCAACTCCCACTACGTCTGCAAGTATGACAAGAGCCGGTTCGTGGACGGGGTCGCCGCCATGGAAGGCGAGTGCATCGACAGCGGCGTGCGGGCCAAGGTCAAGGTGAGCGGAACCTACACCCGCACCAGCTTCCAGCTGACCAGTCACCTCAACGCCCTGCTCGGCGGCCTCTCGATCCCCATCGAGGCCTCGATCGACGCCCATCGCCTGAGCGCCGAATGCCCCGCCGAGACCAAGCGCGACGGCGGCGACGACCGCAAGCGCAGCGATTAGCGACTAGGCGGCGAGCTGCTGCTTGACCCGCTCGGCCAGAATCTTGATGTCCAGCGGCTTGGCCAGGAAGGTCACGCCGGTCTCGCCTTCCAGCAGGTCCGAGAACTCCGCCTCGGCATAGCCTGAGATGAACATTACCGGGGCGTTGCCCAGGAAATGGCGGGCCTTCTTGAGCAAGGTGGGGCCGTCCAGCCCGGGCATGATCACGTCGGAGATCAACAGGTCGATGCGGCCGGCGTATTCCTCGGCCAGGATCAGGGCCTCCTCGCCGTCGGCGGCCTCGATCACCTCGTAGCCGCGCGCGCGCAGAAGCCGGGCGGCGACGCCGCGCACGGCGTCCTCGTCCTCGACGAACAGAATACGGCCGACTCCGGAAAGGTCGCGGGGGACCGGCTTGGGCGGCGGCGGCGGCGCGGGCGCCACGTTCAGCGGCGGAATATGGACCGGGAGGAAGATACGGAAGGCCGCGCCCTCGCCGACCTTGCTGTCGACATGGATCCAGCCGTCGGCCTGTTTGACGATGCCGTAAACGGTGGCCAGGCCCAGGCCCGTGCCCTCGCCCACCGGCTTGGTGGTGAAGAACGGTTCGAAGATCTTGGCCAGGACCTCCGGCGCGATGCCGGGGCCGGAGTCGGCCACTTCGATCAGGGCGCAGTCGCCCTCGCGAGCGGTTGTGTGCCCGAGCGCAACCGCCTCGGCCTGGGTCAGGCGGGCGGTGCGGATACGGACCACGCCGGGACCGCCATCGTGCCCGCGCATGGCGTCGCGGGCGTTGACCGCCAGGTTCATGACCGCGGTTTCCAGCTGGCTCTTGTCGGCGCGCACCAGCGGCAGGTTGCGGCCGTAGTCCGTCTCCAGCCTGACGTCCTCGCGCAGCAGGCGGCGCAGCAGCACCTCGAACTCGCTGATCAGTTCGCCCAGATCGAGGGTCTCGCGCTGGACGGTTTGTTTGCGCGAGAAGGCCAGCAGCTTGCGCACCAGGTCGGCGGCGCGGACCCCGGTCTGGCGGATTTCAGTGAGACCCTCGTAGGACGGATCGCCGACGGGGTGACGATGCAGCAGTTCGTCCAGGCGCAGTTGGATGGCGGTCAGAAGGTTGTTGAAGTCGTGGGCCACGCCGCCGGCCAACTGGCCGATGGCCTGCATCTTCTGCGACTGGGCCAACTGCAGTTCCAACTGCTTCTGCTCAGACACGTCGACCAGATAGGCCAGGGTCTTGCCGTCGAGGTCCGACAGATAAAGGTGGGCGGTGCGGCCCGGCTCGCCCATCAGCTTGACCTCGATCGCGCCGGAGCGCTGGGCGGCGATGCGAGCGACGGCCTCGGCGCCGCTGGCGGCGTCGATCAGGTCGGCGAAGCGGCGTCCAGCGGCCGCCAGGTCCCCGCTCATGGCGCGCAAGGCCGGGTTGGCCTCGACGATGGCGGCGGCGAAGGGGTCGGGTCCGTCCAGCAGGGCGGCGCCGAAGGGAGCGGCCTGGGTCAGGGAGTCGAGCGCCACCGGCGACGCGGGCGCGGCTGGGGCCTCGGCGTGGGCCAGGGCGAAGGCCTCGGCGGGCGGCGACAGGCGCAACAGGGTGCGCCGGTCATCCAGGCGCGTGGCGGCCAGACGCCAGGGGCGGCCGACTTCGAAGGCGACCTCCGCCGCCCCGGACTCGCCGCGCGCGGCGGCCTTCATGGCGGCGAACAGGGGCGACGGCCCGCGCGGGCTCGGCAGGCGGTCCAGCGCGCCCCCGGCGGTGCGCCAAGCGGCGTTGGAGAAGAGGATGCGGCCGTCCTGGCTGACGACGGCGGCAGGTTCGGGCAGCGCGGCCAGGAGATTGTCCAGGTCGGCCTCGACGGCGGCCGGAGGCGATTGACGCAAAGCGAACAGGCCAAGCAGAGTCACCCCGCCAAGGCCGGCCAGCACCGCTGGAAAGATCAAGACCAAGAACGCACCCGGCCGTCCCGTGCTGAGCCGTCGAGAATCGCAGCCCGACGCGAGGATAATGCGCCCTCCCATCGCCTATGTGGTCAGCAATTTGCCGCCGCGCCCATCTTGACCTCCAGGCCCCGCTCACGCACCACGAACGTCATGAGCGATCCCCAAACCCTCGACGGTCCCGTCGTCCGCCCCGCCTCCGGCGCAGACCCGCGCTTGCTGGTGATCTTCCTGCACGGCTACGGCTCCAACGGTCAGGACCTGATCGGCCTGGCGCCCTATTGGCGCGCAGCCCTGCCCAACACTCTGTTCATCTCGCCCAATGCGCCGCAGCCCTGTCCCGGAGCCCCCGGCGGCTATCAGTGGTGGCCGCTGACCAGCCTGACTCCGCAGGCGCGGGCCGAAGGCGTGCGCCAGTCCGCCGGGGTGCTGAACGCCTTTATCGACGCCCAGATGGCGCGCTACGGCCTTACCGATGACAAGGTCGCGCTGGTCGGGTTCAGCCAGGGCACGATGATGGCTCTGCACGTCGGTCCCCGGCGCAAGAAGGCCCTGGCCGGGATCGTCGGCTATTCCGGCATGCTGGCCGATCCGCAGGCCCTGGCCGCCGAAGTGGTGACCAAGCCGCCGGTGCTGCTGGTCCACGGCGACGTCGACGGCGTGCTGCCGGTGGCGTCCCTGCATGACGCCGACACGGCGCTGGGCGCGCTGGGCTTTTCGGTGTCCTCGCACGTCTCGCGCGGCCTGGCCCACAGCATCGACGCGGACGGGCTGAAGCTCGGAGAAACCTTCCTGACCGGCGTCTTCAAGGACGCCTAGGCGCCGCCGTCAGCGGTGGTGGGCCCGGCGGCGGTTGGCCGCGCTCATGACGAAGCCGATCACCTTGGCCACCGCCGCATAGTGTTCGCGCGGAATGGTCTGGTCGATCTCCACGGTGGCGTAGAGCGCCCGGGCCAGGGGCGCATCCTCGATCACCGGCACGTTGTTGGCCTCGGCGATCTCGCGGATCTTCAGGGCGATGGTGTCCATGCCCTTGGCCACGCACATCGGCGCGGGCGCTTCTTCGGTGTCGTAGCGCAGGGCCACGGCGAAGTGGGTCGGGTTCATCACCACCACGGTGGCGCGCGGCACCGCCGCCATCATCCGCCGCCGGGACTTCTCCAGGCGCATCTGCTTGTGCTTGGCCTTGACGTGCGGATCGCCTTCGGCCTGGCGGTGCTCGTCTTTGATCTCCTCGCGGCTCATCTTCAGCCGCTGCACGAAGCGCCAACGCTGCCAGGCCCAGTCGGCCGCGGCGCCCACGCCCATGGCTCCCAGCACCGACATGAACAGCGCCTTCACGACGTCGATCATGAACGAGATCATCTGCTGCGGTTCTTCGAGCGCCAGGGCTTCCAGCTCGCGCTCGTGCGGATGCAGCGTGTTGTAGCAAATGACGCTGATGACGGCGACCTTGAGCAGGGACTTGCCGAAGTTGACGAAGCCGTCGAGGCCGAACAATCGCTTCAGCACGCCGAGCGGCGACAGCTTGGAGAGGTCCGGTTTGATCTTGTCCGGCGCCCACAGAAACCCGGTCTGGATCACGTTGGCGAACATGCCGGCCAAGGTCCCGGTCAGCAGCACCGCCAGCACCATCGGCAGCGCCGCCATCAGCGCCAGACGCATCACCTGCACCCCACCGTTGTTCTCCAGCGGAAAGGCGTCGGGATGGGCGATGAACGGAGTCAGGGCCCGCATCAGGTTGTCGGCCATCGGCGGCCCGGCGATGCACATGACCCCGAACACGGCGGCGAGGCTGGACCACTGGGGCACGTCCGGGCTCTTGGCCACGTCGCCCTTGCGGCGCGCGTCCTCCAGCCGTTTGCCGGTGGGATCTTCTGTTTTTGAGTCTGGATCGGTGTCTTCAGCCATCAGCCCGTCCTAGGAGAACTGCTGCATGAACATCTGGTAGCGTTGCAGCCAGACCATGCCGATCAGGCCGATGCTGAGCATCAGGACCGACAGGCCCAGCAGAACGCTGAGCGGAGTGGCGGCGAAGAAGATCTGGAACTGCGGCATCAGCCGCCCGATCAGGCCGACGGCGATGTTGAACACCACCGAGAACACGATCACCGGCGCCGCCGACGCCGGGACCAACCCCGGACGCGGACTGTGGCGTATGCAGCTGCGCACCGACCGGGCCGATCAGCGCGCCCGCCCATCTATGCCCCCGGCCTCGAGCGCCCGCCGCTGGCGCCGCTGGTCGAGCCCTACTTTCCCGGCGACGTGGCGACGATGGCCAGCGGGCGCATCCTGGCGGTGGTCTCGGACGGCGCTGCCCAGAGCCTGGCCTCGATCTGCCCGGACGGGACGGTCAGCCATCCGTTCCCCGCCGATCTCGACGGCGCGCCGGTGCTGGGCGTGTCCGGCGACGGCTCGCGCCATGCGGTGGCCAGCAGCTACAATGCCTGGGGCCAACGACGCTTCTACCTGGTGACCGAATCGGCCGCCGCCGGCTGCGCCGCCGCGCCGCTGCTGGAAGCCATGCCGAGCGAGGAGCGCGATCTGGGCGCCCTGACGATCGATAGGAGGACCGTCGCCGCCGACGACGGCGAGGGCCTGCCCTATGTTCTGATCGGCGCCCAGAAGAAGCCTGGTCCCCTGCTGGTGCGGGTCTACGGCGGCAACGACGTGCCGACCCTGGCCATGGCCCAGACGCCGTTCGAGCGGCTGTGGCTGCAGCGCGGCGGGCGCCTGCTGATCCCCACCCTGCGCGGCGACGCCCGCCTGCCGCCATGGAAGACGGCTTCGAGCGGCGACTACCAGCAGCGCGCGGTCAAGGACCTGTTCTCGGTGCTCGATAGTCTGGCGGCCCGCCATGAGCTGCTGCCCGGTCAGGTCACCGTCATGGGCGTGAGTCTGGGCGCCTTCACCGCCGCCCGCGCCGCCCTGGCCAGGCCGCAGCTATTCGGCGCCGCAGTGCTGGCTTCGGGTCTGCTGGAACTGGAAGCGCGCGCGCGTCAGCCGTCCGCCGGCCAGACGCTCGGCCCGGCCGAAGGCGGCTTCGCGGCCTGGTTCGCGGGCGCGCCCAATGCCGCCGCCTGCTCGGGCTTGAGGTTCTACGTCTACGCCGGCGCCGCCGACCGGCTGGTGGACGCCGAAGGGTCGCGCGGCTTCGCTCGCTACGTTTCGGGGCTGGGCTACAAGACCCTGCTGCGCCTCTATGCCGGCGCCGACCATGCCCTGATGGAACGGTTCGACGTGGCCGAGGACCTGTTCAAGGATTTCGACAAGGAGGCGCGGGCCAAGGCGGCCTGCGCCGGGAAACCCTAGGGGCTCGGCGCCTAAGGCCTAGGCGTGGCCAGCGGCTTGTCCTTGTCCACCACATAGACGGTGACGAGGTGGGTTTCGCCCTGCGGCGCGGAGGCCTGGTGGGCGACGCCGCGCGGGATCAGGAAGCTTTCGCCCGGCTTAACCATCAGCGGCGGCTTGCCGTCCATCTCGATCTTCAGCAGCCCCGACACCACCGTGCCGGACTCCTCGCCCGGATGGGTGTGGTAGCCGAGCAGGGCGCCGGGAGCGAAGCTGACTTCGGCCAGGTTGACCTGCTGGTTAGGCGAGCCCGAAGCGGGGAAGCTCTGCAGGATCTTGCGCACCGGCGCCGGAGGCGCGTCGGCGGCAAAGGCCGGAGCGGCGATCAGGACAGCGGCCAGAGCGGAAAAAGCGAAAGTCTTCACAGGGTTTAGCTCCCAGTTATTGTTGAGTTCAGGCTCTCAGGGCCGCGGCGGCCTCGGCGCCCCCAAGGGCCTCCAGGGCGGCGCGGGCGATGCTGTCGGCGTCCAGGCCGGCCTCGGCGTACTGAAGTTCGGCCTTCTCGTGATCCTGGAACAAGTCGGGCAGGGTCAGGGTGCGCACCTTCAAACCACGGTCGAGCGCGCCGCGGGCGGCCAGGGCGTGCAGGGCGAAGGCGCCGAAGCCGCCCATCGCGCCTTCTTCCACGGTGATCAGCACCTCATGCTCGCGCGCCAGGCGCACCAGCAGGTCTTCGTCGATCGGCTTGGCGAAGCGGGCGTCGGCCACGGTGGTGGAGAAGCCGTGCGCGGCCAGGCGGTCGGCCGCCTTGAGCGATTCCTGCAGGCGGGTGCCGAACGACAGGATGGCGATCTTGGTCCCCTCGCGGACGATGCGGCCCTTGCCGATCTCCAGCGGGGTCGCGGGAACGGGGATATCAATGCCGACGCCGTCGCCGCGCGGATAGCGGAAGGCGGAGGGACGGTCGTCGATCTCGGCGGCGGTGGCGACTATGCGGGCCAGGTCGGCCTCGTCGGCGGCGGCCATCAGGATCATGCCCGGCAGCGCACCCATGAAGCCGATGTCGAAGGAACCCGCGTGGGTGGCGCCGTCGGCGCCCACCAGACCGGCGCGGTCCATGGCGAAGCGCACCGGCAGGCGCTGCAGGGCCACGTCGTGCACGACCTGATCGTAACCGCGCTGCAGGAATGTGGAATAGATGGCGCAGAACGGCTTCAGGCCATCCGCCGCCATGCCGGCGGCGAAGGTGACGGCGTGCTGCTCGGCGATGCCGACATCGAAGGTGCGGTCGGGGAACACCTGACCGAACAGGTCCAGGCCGGTGCCGGACGGCATGGCGGCGGTCACCGCCACGATGCGCGGGTCCTTGTGCGCCTGCTCGATCAGGGCGTTGGCGAACACCTTGGTGTAGCTGGGCGCGTTCGAGGCCGGCTTGGACTGCTTGCCGGTGATGACGTCGAACTTGACGACGCCGTGGTACTTGTCGGCGGCCGCCTCGGCGTGGACGTAGCCCTTGCCCTTCTGGGTGACCACGTGGACCAGGACGGGGCGGTCCTTGATCTGGCGCACGTTCTCCAGGATCGGCACGAGGTGGTCGAGGTTGTGACCGTCGATCGGGCCGACGTAGTAGAAGCCCAGTTCCTCGAACAGGGTGCCGCCGGTGGCCATGCCGCGGGCGTATTCCTCGGCC